>JBCDES010000111.1:0-1926 GCA_039179295.1 Chlamydiota bacterium | reverse complement strand
CATGCGACAGCTTGTAACCAGTATATTTTAAGAGCTATCTACTGAATTTGTTGAAAAGTCATTCAAACGTGATGTAGTAGATAATTTAGAAAACATTCTGAACTAAATCAATGAAGACCTTACTCTGGAAACTCTTCAGGGCGTATGTGTTTCTATCTTCTCAAATTTGAAAAGTTCTTTTACGCCATTGAAAAAAGAAAAAATAAATGATTACTTTTCAAAATAAGAACGCAACTTAAAAATTCTTTTTGACGCCCGCTGCTTCTCAGGTAGCTATTTAAAATCCGATCCCATTCACATGATCTCCACTCACGAAAGCAGCTTTATTTATTTATTTCTTTATTTTTAATGTTTTAGTGTTATGATTAAAAGATGCAATTGAGACATGCTCACCCGTACTTCCCGAGAGCGTTTATGCGGTACAATCGAGAGCGGTTTCACCCGACAAGGTCCTTGCCAACGGAACTGGTCCTTCAAAATCACATTACGTTGCAGTATATGCAAAAGAAATAGAAACCAGACGTTTTATGCGAGTGCGCTGGGAAGATCGGGCCAGCGGATGTGGCTACCAAATTTTCGCCGCGAAAACAGCCCCAGAACTCGTATTCAAGCGCGTCGAGCAGCTTTCACTTCTCCATTCACCTTCGCATAATTTGGGATGCAGACCACGAGCGCTGAGCACTTTCAAGTGTCGCGAACACGCCCGGGACCCGGGGTCCATGCGCTTCGTGATTCCGGTCACCAACGGAAATCAATCGCCCGAACACCGCTTGATCCCTGTTTCGGATGTTCGAGCCCTGGCGTACGTAGCGCCCCTGACAGAAACGCTCTCTCTCACTTCCGAAAATGCCCTCAGATTTCGACTTCCTGATTTCCCTTCCCTTTTTCTTTTCAGCATTCCCTGATTAAAATTTAAATCGCTCTGAGCGATTTAAATGTTAAGAGAATGATCATTGCGTCTTCACCAGTCCGACGATGCGGTCGCGACAGGGAGAGGTGTTCATTGGAGCGGAGATCACAGATCTCGAAAAGGTCTGATCTCGAAAAGTTCGAGAACGAGAGTCGCACTTAAAATGGAAACGAGTATGTGCTGTTTTGCCGCGTATTCGACCATTTGGAATTCCGTTTTCGATTCGAAAGCATCTCCGTGTGGTTGGAATTATAAAATTTTTGTGTTCCGTGAATGGCAAAAAAATAAAAAAATAATTTAAAAAAAGTCTCTTGAAAAAGTCAAGCTGGGAGATTATCTCCTTCGTCAATAAAAGATTTTTTTTTTAAATTTCAAAATTGTCTTGCGAAAAATATTCAAATTGCATTCTTGACAAATATCGTTCCGCTCTCCCGGGAACGTCATAGAAACTCACAAGACAACTGGTTTTTATCAGGGCGGTCGCCCGGGAGTAATTTTGCGTTCCAGCGGTCTCTGAGCTGCTCGGGCACCGCTGATGGAATTCGCACTATCTGCATCGTTTCGAATGAGTTCCGAACTGATTCCAATTCGAAATCCACACGGCGTTCGAAACTAAAAAGCAAACACTCAGATGAGAGCTCAAAAACGTTTTTGCTTTGCTCAGCCCAATTTGGTGGTGCCGGAAGGCACCGGAGTTTCGTTGCCCGCACCATCAAACCTGATTTCAAGCCATAGATAACTCCGACGATACTTGGCGCTTTCGAAATGGCGCCTTAACAACGGAGCAGCAAAGGTTCTAGCACTTCTCAGTACGCTCAGTAGGTTATCGGCTGCGTGCTGGTCTCTATTTCCGAGAACTTCGCAGAGCCGTGTATCCATCCCATGGATGGATGCACGGTCCCCAAGCAAGCAAGCTAGTCCAGCGAAATTTTCATTTGAAGCCAACACGCCGTCTTCGCGGTTTAATATGATCTCATAATACTATCGCTGGTGCATGGCAAACGCCCCGGCGGAAT
>JBCDES010000015.1:0-22545 GCA_039179295.1 Chlamydiota bacterium | reverse complement strand
GGCCCCCCCCCCGAGGTTGCCTCACGGGGATTTAAAGAGAATTTGTTAAAAATTGAAATAGCGTTTATTTTTATGAAAATACAAAATTTCGGTTCTAACATTATCGACGGACGTTCTTCTTTTCAAGAAGGACAAATCGATGCGCTCCATGAAAAAATTTATAACTATGAAACCTATTCGAAAGATGAACTTTCACAAACAATCGCAACCGTCAACTCAATCAATGTCAAAACCCTCACGGCCGCAGCGCTGGAAAAATTTCAAAACCTTTGCGGGCGCTTACATAAATCAATACGACAATGATGATCGATGCTATTGTAGACGAAGCTCAAGACTTGAAGAAATCGGGAGTGAGAAATTCTCAAGATGTCGAATCCTTACGTCAAGCGATTGCAGAGGTTTGGCGCAATCATAGCCTATCAAAAGATGACTCGAATCTGATACGTGTCGCATCGATCATCGTTGCAGAGCTTTCTTCCGGGAAAAAAGCCGATAGGACTCCCCCGTCCCCTATTCGATTGAATGAAAAGGGGCAACTGCCGGTCGAATCAACCGTCGAAGAAGAAAAACTGGCTTTCGAACTCCTGGAAATCGCCGGACTTTTTTATCAAGGAAGGATTGAAGAAGGGCTTGAGAGGGTTAAAACGCTTCGTTATGAGATAAAGCTCGCCCCGATCTCGGCTACAAGTTCTCCCGATGAGATCGCAACTTTTATTCACAAAGCGGTCGTTCGGTCTTTTGAGATCGGTCGTGGGGACGGTTATCTCCCTTCTTCCCAAGAGATTCTCGAGCTCTTAGAAGAAGCTTCAACCCTTTCATAATATAGAACGATCCGGTTGCAACGGCGATTGCCCCCTCATTGCGCGCCGTTTCAAGAGCCTCTTTTACGGCTGTCGTATTCTTAAAAGGGTAAAGACGGGGATGACTTGTCGGAACAAATGCAATTTTGTCGGCATATTTTCGAATCACTTCCAATATCTCCTCTCGATTTTTATCTTTTGCAATTCCTAAAAGGACATAAATTTTCCGATTAGGATACTCTTTTTTAACACGTTCGAAAAGGCGGATCAATGCGGAAGGATTATGAGCCACATCCAAGATCAGATCGCCGTGCTTTTCATACCTACAAGGGGGGTTTTTTTCGATTCCCCCTCTCTTTTCAATGATAAAAGGCAACAGATTTAAGGCTTTTCTTACAATCGCTTTCGAATCATCTTTAACGATGTATAGAGGGCGCCCTTTGTCGGTAACGGAATCGTAGGGAGAAACGCTCTCCCCGATAATCACCGGAACGCCTCTTTTAATAATGCCGCTTTTTTGTCGGGCGATTTCTTCTAGAGTATTTCCCAGAACGGGAGCGTGGTCCATTGCAATCGAAGTGATAATGGAGAGGATCGGAGTGATGATGTTGGTTGCATCGAGACGCCCTCCAAGTCCCGCTTCAATCACCGCAATATCTACCTCTTTTGCTGCAAAATAATCGAAAGCGAGGAGGGTTGTCACCTCGAAAAATTTCGGGTCTTGAAATAGCGGCAGGATTTTTTCCAGACCGGAAACCACCTCTTGTTCGGAGATCATCGCTCGATTGATCTGAATCCGTTCACGGTAAGTCTCTAAATGAGGCGATGTAAAAAGACCGACCCGGTACCCGTTTTCTTCAAGAACGGTCGCGATTTTGTAAGCCGTCGTCCCCTTACCGTTCGTCCCGGCAATATGAACCGAGGGAAATGCTCTTTCGGGGTGCCCCAGCTTTTCAGCAACGGTCAAAGGAGCGGAAAGATCGGTCTTAAGATCTTTTAAGCGATTTAAAGAGAGTAGATAGTCGATCAGTTCTCGATAACGGCTCACAATTCTCCAAAGAGCGCTTTTACCCTTGCCTCGTCAACCCATGAACAACCCAACGAGATATGGGGTTTGATCGATCCGTGGAAGTCCGATCCTCCGCTGACCAACCAGTCTTTTTCTCGTGCGACTCTTAGCCACTTCTCTTGATGGCGCCCGCGGAAGAGGGCGTAATAACATTCGATTCCGTCGAAATCCATCGATAAAAGATCTCTTAAAACGGCTCTTTTCCCGATCAAATGAGGATGAGCGATCAATGCTTTTCCCCCTCCCCGCCGGATGATCGCGATCGTCTCTTCCGGTGTAAAGCTTTCTCCGGGAACGAAGCACGGTTTTCCCTCGCCGATGTAACGATCAAAAGCTTCTTGAATCGATGAGATATAACCCTTTTTTAACAGCATCTCCGCTATATGAGGACGCCCGACCGTTCGATCCTTCGATTCTCCGAGCTCTTCTTCCTCGACAATGATCGAGAGCCGGTTAAGTTTTTCAAGAATTTGTCGGTTCCTATTCGATCTTCGCTCCCGATGCCGGCGACAAAACTCGAGAATCTCGGGGGTTTTTCTCACTCCATATCCTAATAAATGAACGGGGAACGTCTTATGACGCGTTGAAAATTCCACCCCGACATAGAGTCGAACTCCAAACTCTTGACTCTTTTGAAACAGCTCGTCCGAATAGGCATCGAGCGTGTCATGATCCGTAATGGAAATTGCGCGTAATTGTTTTTCTTTTGCAAGCTCCAACAGCTCCGACGGGTTAAAAGTTCCGTCCGAACATCTAGAGTGGCAATGAAGATCGGCTCTATACATGTTCGCCTAATCGATAAGGAATTTTACAAATCTCCATTTCAAGCTCTTTACCCGTCTTTTCTCGAACGATCTCTTTCACATGCGTTGCCAAGTCCAGCACATCCCGAGCCGTCGCATCGCCTCTATTGATGATGAAGTTGCCGTGAAGCACCGAGACTTCGGCTCCTCCGATCCGTTTTCCTTTAAGACCGCAGGTTTCGATCAGCGCTCCCGCACCCTGATGATCGGGATTCCGGAAGATGCAGCCCGCAGACTTTTCACCATAAGGTTGGGTAGCTGTCCGGTATTCGATCATTTTCCGTTGTTTTTCGCGGGCTCCTTCCCCTTTTTCCAGCTCAAACCTAGCCGAAACAATGATCATTTCCCATCCCTGAAAAGAAGAGGTCCGATAAGCAAACAGAAGATCGTCCTTCATTTTTTCAAGATAGTTGCCGGTCTCGTCAATGCAGCCGACTAGGGTTAAGCGGTCGCAAGTCTCTGTTCCGCCTCCTCCCGCATTCATATAGATCGCCCCACCCACCGAACCGGGAATTCCCGAAGCAAACTCAAGACCGCTCCACCCCATCCGAGCCGTTTTCGCTCCGATAAGAGCAAAAGAGGTTCCCGCTCCGACATGAAGTTTTCCCCGATCAAATTCGATGAAATCGATCCGATTCAAAATCACAAGCCCGTCAAATCCCCGATCATCGAAAAGGGAATTGGACCCTTTTCCCAGAATCCAAAAAGGAATTTTTTCTTTGGCGATATATTTCCGAATCTCGCCCATCTCCTCGATGGTGTCAATGGAGATGAACCGACGCGCCTTGCCGCCGATACCGAAGGTCGAAAAGTCTTTCAGGGCTTTGAAGTGCTCGATACGGGTTTCGATAGACATGGGGCTTGCTCCGACCAAAAAATCGCATCCAGAACGGCATTGACAAAAGAACCTCCTTCAGGCGTTCCGAATTTTCGACCGAGTCTGACGGCTTCGGCAATCGCCACTTTGGGAGGGATCTCTCCTTCAAATTTCAGTTCGAACAGTCCTAGGCGCAAAATATTTCGCTCCACTCGGGAGATTCTGTTGAAATCATAATCTTTTGAAAATTTAGAAATCAAGGGATCGATCCCGTCTATTCGATGGAAAATCGCTTCGATCTTTACCGCTGCTCGATACAAAACCTTTCGCGTTACGACAAACTGGTCCAGCATTGAAGAGAAAATCTTTGCATCGGCGGAATCGTTCAGATCTCGACTATAGAGCATCTGAAAAACGATTTCACGAAACTTTCTTTGAGAAACAGCCACAATGAGATTACTATAGCAAAACCTCGACTCTTTAGGGAAGATGATTCTTCACGGTTCCGGGTAGCGCTCGATCGGTTTACAATTTAATATTTTACGGCTAACATACCGATCCTGATTGTCGCTTAAGGTCCGAAGTCCGAAACGGGTCTTTACGTCCCCTTGTTGTTGGAAGATCAGGGGGAAACGGCGATAAAAAAGGGGGCTGGGTATGAACTTTTACATCGAAACCGACGGAGAGAAGAGAGGATGGAATATCAAATCGAGCTACGATTGGCGGCGCATATCTTGCTAGCGGCATTCCTCGGCGCCCTCATCGGTCTGGAACGAGAAAGACATGTGGGGCTGGCCGGGATTCGAACCCATGCCGCCGTTGCCGTCGGGTCTTGCCTTTTCGGGTTCATTTCGATGAACGTCTCCCATCCAAGCTTTTTCAATGCGGTAAGCGGAGTGGCAGACCCCTCGAGAATTGCGTCACAAATCGTTAGCGGTATCGGTTTTTTAGGAGCCGGGGTCATTCTGCGCGATAAGGGACGCATTCGAGGACTGACAACCGCCGCGACCGTTTGGGCAACGGCCTCCGTCGGTCTTGCGGTTGCGAGCAAACTTTATATCCTTGCCTTCAGCACGACCCTCATTATTCTGGCCCTTCTCGCTCTGTACAAAATTCCCGGTTTTATGAAATGGAAACAAAAGACGCGAAAAAGGATTTACGATGACGATTGATCCTTTAAGAGTCGGTACGAACGGAATGATTAAGAATCGACAACGGTTGTTCGGTCTCTTTTCTCCCGACCTCTTGCCCTTCTTTTCAGCTTCATATCCGAATGCTCGGTTTTTTCAATTCCTCCGTTATTTTTTACCCGACGTGCCCGGAAGTTAAAGACGAATTTTAAAAGGTATAATGCTTTGTTGCTCGGCATTAGAGCAACTATCGAACGCTTATTTGACAGTCTTAATAGTTTACACTTTTTCGAAACCTTGCAGAACCGCCGAGGTCGGTTCGCATTCGATCGAAGGAGTTTATCCATTGCGAAAGCCGGATCCTATCGCATTGCCGATAGTTTTTTCACCTCCTAACGGCGATCAGCCGATCGGATGGTATTTTAATCCTACCGGTAATGAATCGGGGCTTCGGGACTGAAACAATTTTATTGCAAAAAATCCGACATAAAATAATACTTTATGGAAAGTATCAGAGTTACGGGTGAGTTATGAAATACCTTCCAATAGCCTTCATGCTGGCGATCTTCAGCTTGCACCTCCCCTGTTATTCCGAGTCTTCGGTGGAAAAGTTCGATGGTCATGACGAAGGTTTGTCTTTGGTTTACATCGGGTTCGGAAGTGAGAGCTTAAAACTTCAAAAATTTTCATCCGCTCTGGACGATTTCCAAAAAGCATCCGCTCTTTTGGGCAAACCTGAAGATCACCCTCCGGAACTGGACATGTTGATCTTATTCGGAAAGGTAATAGCATGCGACAATCTCGGATTGAAAGACGACCGTTTAAGATGCTTAAACGATTTGGCATCAATAATTAATTCGGAAAATGAGGTCGAAAGCTTCGACCCCCCCTATGATGACGATAATTTTTCTTCGGAGGATGATCAAGAGGCTATGGAGATAACTTCCGATTTATATCATTTAGCTTCTCTGGCTTGTTCCGAAGACGTAAAAGAAGAATTGTTCTTCGTCATTAATAAAATGTTTGAGGATGTTCAAGGCGAGTCGTGCACGGGACAAACCCCCGATTTTCAATATAAATTAATGAAAACCGAAGGGAAGGTAGAGCTTTGCAAAGCAAAATGGATCAAAAAAATAGAAAAGGTCGCAAGAAGAGTCTACAAAGTTTTTAAAAAGGTCAAAAAAGTTTGGGAATTTATTAAGGATGTTGACGAAACTTTCAGCTCGAAAAATAACGAGAGGGAAGAATGTTGAATCTGTTTTTCAAAAAATTTTCGATCGTATTCGGAGCCGTGTGTCCGTTTTTATCATTTAGTTGTTTTTGTGACTCGAATATTCAAGATAACCCGTTTCCCCACCGTAACCATATCCGTTTCGGTCCCGATTTTATCGTCTACAGTCAAGATAAAAATATTAAAAACATCACCTCTAAAGGAACCCGGTTTTTCCGGGGGTTAAGATTTGTGTACGAGCATCTTTACCCAAACTCATTCTATGCAGGGCTTGACCTGGCTAGTGCGGGAAGCGATGTCGATTTCAAGGCCTACAGAAACGGAAACCGGCTATCGTTTGACCAAGCAAATAGAGAATTCGGAAACTTTGATTTAAGACTGGGTTATACACTATCGAATCAAAACGGAAGTTACATGATTTCCCCCTTTTTAGGGTTAGGGATATATGATATTTCTCCCGAAGACCGCCACAATCATGAAGGTTTGAAAGAAGATCGTTTCCCCTATTTTTCAGGAGGGGCTAAATTTAAATACGAGATCGGCTCTTTTTTTGATTTCGGATGTAATATAAAAGTCCTTTATGTTTTCAGAGAAAAAGTCCGATTCAAAATTCCCGATGAAAGGGTCTGTCAAATCAACCGATTATGGGGAGGAGAAATAGGGATTCCTTTTACTTGGCACTTTTCTAAAACCAAGAGATGGAATATTGAACTAGAACCCTATTTCTTAACACTAGGATTCTCAAAAGAACAAATGGCTTTTGGGACTAAACTTCTTTTCGGTTTTAACTTTTAAGAGCAATACTCCCTTAAAAAGTCTCCGTACCCCGTTTTCTCCCGAAAGACCTCCTTAGCGAACCTTCCGAGCTTTGTTTCGGACTCCTCAATGTGCTCCGCTATCCTATCGATGGTTTTGAGATCCGCATAGGCTCCATAGATGCGACAGGCCGCTAACGACAGATACAATGAGTCTCGGAGCATTCTGTTTTGAACAAAGAAGCATGGAAAAAATCCAATGATCACTTTCCGTTTGTCGTCCTAGGTTTTGATGAAAAGTTCAATATTCATATCCTTTACAAATGGAAAAGAAGTGAATTGAGCTTAGAAAGTCGTCAAAAAGTATTGCGCCTACTTGTAAAGGGCGATTATGTGCATTCGGAGCAAATGCTTTGCGATTTTTCCCGTGAGAACTCTCTAACCACAAACCAGATACTCACTATAGACTACGAGATTTTAGTTAAAAAAGATGGGAAAAATTATCTAGGTTTCGAGCCCGATTACGATGTCATCAAACAGAGAGTTGTACAAGAAAACCCATGCCAAAATATTGATAAAACGAAATCACTTGATCAACCTACTATTAAAAAAAGAGTTCAAAACGAATGTGCTATTCGAGATAGATGTTTGACTATGTTGGTGGATGAATGTGGTTACAACCTCAATCTGTATCATAAATTAAAATGGTCGCATATAAATTTTGATGAAAAATGTATCCAGATTCTAAATAAGCCAAAAATCCCCCTTTGTCAAGCAAGTCTAGACTCTCTTAACGATTTAAAAAAAGTTTTAGGAACGCAAGACTATGTTTTTATGAATGCTAAGGAGTCAGATGGCAAGCGCAATCGTCTGAGCAAGGGATCTATGAGAGCAATTCTTAACAAAGATGTCTCAAAGTAATTTACCCCGAACCGCTAACGACAGATCACCGATTACAACATCAGACCAATGAAATCGCTCCTAAAGTAACCTCCTTGCAAACTATTCCCTTTGCATTTAAGGTCCGATTTTGATAGGATATTCCCCTTGCAAACGGAGCTTTAATTATGTTGGGTATCTTTTTAGATTCCGAAACCAACGGTCTGAACATCCGAAAACATCGGCTGATCGAGCTTGCCTATAAAATCGTCGACATGGAATCGGGAGCGATCCTCGAATCATTTGCAACCCTCCTCTCTATCCCCTACGAAGAGTGGAGAAAAAGCGATCCTTCGAGCATTGCAGTCAACGGGCTTTCATGGGATGATTTAAAGGACGGGATGGAGCCCGATCAAGCTGCCGAGGCGATCCAATCATCTTTCAAGCGCTTAGCGATCGAGCGGGGAAAAGCGGTCTTCATTTGTCAAAACCCCTCCTTTGACCGCCCCTTTTTTTCTCAACTTATCGATACCGACGTTCAAGAAGAGCTCAATTGGCCCTATCACTGGCTAGACTTAGCTTCGATGCATTGGAGCAAATGTTTGACTGACGAGAAGGTTTTTCCCTGGGATACGGGCGTTTCGAAAAACCAAATCGCCGCAGCCTTAGGACTTCCCCCCGAAATCGATCCTCATCAAGCGATGAACGGGGTAGATCATCTCATCTTGTGCTATGAAGCCATTATCGGATTTCCGACAAAAGCGATCAAATAAGGGTGGCTAAACCGTCGCCTAAAGGGATATGGAGCGCCGTTGCCCGAAGTAGCGCTTCAACCCTCTCTTGTATCAGATCGAGTAGGGGTAGAGGGGCTTTTATCGAGGCAAGAACCTCCTCTTTTCCTTTATAAAAAAGAAGCGAGCGATTGCCTCCCGATCGGATCAGATGCAGATCGCGATAAAAGTAAAAAAGGTAAGAAAGGGCTTTTTCCGGATCATCGATTGCCGGAAGTTCTTTGTTTGAAGGAAGCTCTTTTCTCATCAGTCCGACTCCGATCCGAAACATCTGCTCGGACAACCGATCTTCCTCTAATGCCTCTCCCTTTTCCAAAAAAATCCGCAAGCATCGGGATACCACTGTAGGGAGAAGGGATGCAACATCTGACGTCAGGAGAATAACGGTTACTTTAGAAACGGGCTCTTCAAGGGTTTTTAAAAGGGCATTGGAACTTGTCGGCAGCATCCGATCGGCTTCATGAATCATAAACACCCTCCGATCGGCTTCAAAGGGGGGAAGGGTTGTCTCTTGAATCAACTGCTTGATCGCATCGATCGGATGGTGATTTCCCTTTCCTTCGGGATAAAGGATGCGCAGGTCCGGGCAGTCCTTTTTTTCGGTTTTAAGTAGAGCACGTGCAAAGGTTTCGGCGCACTCTTTTTTCCTTAAGCTTGTCGGTCCTTCAAGTAAAAGAGAATGAGGCGTTTTCACTAGCAGTTTTCTGAGTTTGGCCGGGAGCTTTTCTAGTTCGGACATAGCACCGACTCAATCGTAGCGATTGCTTTTCGATAAATAGCTTCGATCTCTTGTTCGGCATCGATAACGCGAAACCTTTCGGGCTCCTCTCGCGCCAACGATAAAAACCCTTTTCTCAACTCGATATGAAAGGCCGGATTTTCTCGCTCGAGACGATCCGGAAGATGCTGTTTTTTTGCACGCTCGAGACCCACTTTCGGGTCGAGATCGAGATAAAGGGTAAGATCGGGGATCAACCCGTCGGTAGCTGCCGAGCAGAGTAGGCGGAGACGTTCGATGTCGAGACGGCGCGCCGCTCCTTGATAAGCGAGCGTCGAGTCGCTAAACCGATCGCATAAAACAATTTTCCCCCCTTCCAAAGCCGGTAGAATCACCGTTTTCACATGGTGCGCCCGATCGGCGAGAAACAAAAAGAGCTCTGCACGCTCGCAAATAGAGGTTTTTTCCTCGTGAAGGAGGAGCTTTCGAATGGCATGCCCGAGCGGTGTTCCTCCCGGTTCGAGCGTTTTAATCGCTCGATGTCCCGTCGCGGAAAGGGCATCGTAAACACGATTGATCAGAGTGGTTTTTCCGGCGCCCTCACCCCCCTCGAAAGTGATAAAGAGCCCTTTATTTCTCCTCTTCAACCTTCTCTTCCCGTTCGAGGTATTCGATTTTTTGCATGGCGACCAGGGTATCGCTATTTTTCAGGTTAACGACTTTGACCCCTTGTGTCGAGCGACCCATGATCCGGATGTCCGACATACTCAGCCGAATGGTTTGCCCCGTATTTGCCATTAGAACGACGCTATCGTCGTCTCCGACGGAGAGAGCTTCGACAACTTGACCGTTCCGCTTGCTGGTAATGATCGAGCGTACACCTACGCCTCCTCGGTTCGTCCGTCTGAATCGGTCGACGCTTGAGCGCTTTCCGTAGCCGTTCTCACAAACGACAAGGATGGTTTCATCCCCTTTGACAACTTCACAAGAAACCACGCGGTCACTCTGACTCTTTAATTTGACGCCGCGAACGCCGCGGGCAACGCGACCCACTAATCGAACCTGATCTTGATCGAAGCGAACCGCCATCCCCTCATAGGTAAAGAGCATGATCTGTTCCGCTCGTCTTACAATATGGGCCGAGATGACTTCATCTCCCTGATCGATATTGATCGCATAGACCCCTTTGCGACGCGGAGAGCTGAAAGAGTCGAGAAGCGTCTTCTTCACAACCCCTCGCTTCGTTGCCAGGAGAATCGATGCTTCTTCCTCTCGAAAATTACGGACGCGGAGTTGTGCCGCTATTTTTTCGCCGTCACCGAGCCCTTCGAGCAGATTCACCAGCGGCTTTCCCTTAGAACGACGGCTTCCTTCCGGAATTTGCCAAACCTTGACCCAGTAGACGCGACCGAAGTTGGTAAAGAACATCAGGGTGTCGTGGGTTGAAGCGACATATAGGTCTTTGACGGTGTCGCTTTCCTTTTTCTGATCAAAACCTATGACTCCTTGACCTCCACGCTTTTGTTCACGGAAAGTACCGATCGGCATTCTCTTGATATAGTCATCGCCGGAGACGGTTAAAATCACCCGCTCGTCTGCGATGAGATCTTCTATTTGGAATTCTTCTTCCGCGGGAATAATCTCCGTTTTTCTCGCCGTTTTATCAAGTGACCGAACCTGCCGTAGCTCCTCTTTAATGATCCCCTTCACAAGCGCTTTACTTGCAAGGACGGCGCGATAATGGGTGATTTTATCCTGAAGATCGCCGTATTCGTCTTCGATCTTTGTTTTTTCCATCGCCGTCAATTGATAGAGGCGAATATCGAGGACGGCATTGACCTGTCGATCGGTCAATGCATACCTTTCGATAAGCTTGACTTTTGCCTCATCGCGATGAGCGCTTTGACGCATGACTTTAACCACTTCATCGAGATGATCCAGTGCTTTTAAATAGCCCTCTAGGATATGTGCACGCGCTTCGGCTTTACTCAGTTCGAAACGTGTACGGGCCCGGACCACTCCGATCCGGTGATCGACCCAAGCAACGATCATCTGCTTGATATTCATGATCCGCGGCAGACCTTTATCCAAGGCTAACATATTGCAGCCGAAAGTCATCTGCATATCGGTGAATTTATACAGCTGATTGATCACGACATCGGGAATCTCTCCCCTTTTCAGATCAATGGCTACACGCATTCCTTGCTTATCCGACTCATCTCGGATATCGGCAATCCCGGTAACGACTTTCTGATTGATCAGATCGGCAATTCTCTCGATTAAACGTGCTTTGTTAATGTTATAAGGGACCTCATCGATGATAATCCGTTGACGATCGGTGTTTTTGACATCCTCGACATGCAGCGTTCCCCGAAGGGTCAGTTTCCCGCGCCCGGTATGGAAAGCTTCTTTGATCCCGCGGTAACCGCAAATCGTCCCCCCCGTCGGAAAGTCGGGAGCCGGCATCACTTCCATAATCTCATCGATCGTCACGGCGGGATGATCGACGACAAGCTCTATCGCTCGACACAGTTCCGTTAAGTTGTGAGGGGGAATGTTGGTCGCCATTCCGACGGCAATCCCCGAGGATCCGTTACAGAGGAGATTGGGAAACTTTGCGGGGAAGACCGTCGGCTCTTGTTTCGTTTCATCATAGTTCGGAATATAGTCGACGGTCTCTTTATCGAGATCTTCCATCAGAGCCATGGAAGGCTTTGTAAGACGGGCTTCGGTATAACGCATCGCGGCCGGGGGATCGCCGTCAATCGAACCGAAGTTCCCTTGTCCCTGAACCATCGTATAGCGCATCACCCAATCTTGTCCCATCCGTACGAGGGTCGGGTAAACGACCTGCTCACCGTGCGGGTGATAATCTCCGGAAGTGTCGCCGCAAATCTTTGCACATTTCCGGTGTTTAGCCCCAACACTCAAGTTCAACTGACGCATCGCATAAAGAACGCGACGTTGCGACGGCTTGAGTCCGTCGCGAACATCGGGAAGAGCGCGGGCGATGATGACCGACATAGAGTAGCGGAGGTAACTCTCCTTCATTTCTTCTTCGACGCTACGCGGAACGACTACTTCTCCTTTTGTGTAGGACATGGTTTCTCCTATTAAATATCTAAGTTTTTAACCGAAAGGGCATGCGATTCAATAAAAGCGCGACGCGGCGCCACTTCGTCTCCCATGAGCATGCTGAACATATGGTCTGCGGCAATGGCATCGGGCATCGTTACCTGTACGAGGGTTCTTTCGGCAGGGTCCATCGTCGTTTCCCAAAGCTGGTCGGCATTCATTTCACCGAGACCTTTATACCTTTGGATTTCAATCCCTTTTCTTCCGTTAGTCCGGAGCGATTCGATCAACTCTTTGAGGGTATAAACGGCCGTTTCAGCCCCGTTTTCTTCGATAATATCGAGAAGCTTTCCCTCTACTTCCACATACCGATCCAAGGAAAAACCGTACTCTGCAAGTCTTCGTCCGAGGTCTTTGAGTTTTCCGTCTTCATAGAGCTCGACAAAGGTGAAGGCTCGAGGGGCGAATTTTTTCATCTCTTCGGTTCGCTCTCCTTCGGGGATGGAGGCTAACGTTTCCTGATGTTCTTTCCGCTGGTGCTCCTCATCTCGGTTTTTCAGTTCTTTAAATCCGTCATTCGAATAGATAAATCGGTCCTCACCGTTTAGGATCACATGAAATCGAGGGAAAAGTCCTTCATCGTTTCGGGCTGCTAAAAACTCTCTAAAAGGAATCCCTTTTCTCTCAATGGATGCGATGAGTTGCTCCACTTCAAGGATTGAATGGAGGAGTGTTTTCACTTCATCCGTCTCGAGAACGCGGCTATGAGAGGCAAGTCTTAAATCGAGATCGCCGATCCCTAAATTTAAAAGATATGCGTCCATCTCTTTTTCCGAGTGAATGTACCGACTCGTCTTCTTTCGAGAGACCCGATAAAGAGGGGGCTGCGCAATATAAACGTAATTGTTTTCAATCAGCGCAGGCATATGTCTATAGAAAAAGGTCAAGAGAAGGGTACGGATATGAGAGCCGTCGACATCGGCATCGGTCATGACGATAATCCTGTGATAACGGAGTTTTTCGATGTTAAAATGATCTTTTCCGATTCCGCAGCCGAACGCCGAAACCATCGTTCCCACCTCTTGGTTTTGAAGAACCTTTTGCAGCCTTGCCTTCTCAACGTTTAGGATTTTACCCCGAATCGGTAAAATCGCTTGGAAACGTCTATCGCGACCCAATTTTGCCGATCCGCCGGCGGAATCTCCCTCAACGATGTAGATTTCACACTTTGACGGATCATTTTCTTGGCAATCGCTCAACTTGCCCGGGAGACGGCTACTATCGAGTGCGGTTTTTCGCAGGGTCAGTTCGCGAGCTTTCTTAGCGGCTTCTCTCGCTTGTGCGGCAAGGATCGATTTGTCGACAATGGCTCGAGCAATCTGAGGGTTTTCATCGAGAAATGTCGACAACGCTTCCCCTACGATCTGTTGCACGACGGAGGCAACCTCGCTATTTCCAAGCTTTTGTTTCGTTTGTCCTTCGAATTGGGGATTGGCGATTTTAATCGAGAGAACGGTTGTAAGTCCTTCTCTCATATCTTCACCGGAAACGGAGACCTTAGACGTTTTGAGAAGATGATTGTTTTTAATGTATTGGTTTAACGAACGGGTCAGTGCCGCGGAAAATCCCGAGACGTGCGTTCCTCCTTGCCGGGTTGCGATGTTATTGACGTAGGAATGGATCGACTCGATGTAGCTGCCGTTCCATTGCATGGCCAGCTCGAAGTCAATGGGACCGTCATGCAGCTCCTTTTCCTCTTTGATGTAGATCGGCCGATCGAAAAGGACCGTTTTATTTTCATTGAGGTAGGTGACGAAAGAGGAGATTCCGCCGTCATATTTGAACACCGTATCTTCTCTCTCTTCCTCTCTTTCGTCTCTGAAGAGGATTCGGATTCCCCGATTCAAAAAAGCGAGTTCCCTTAGGCGCTTTAAAAGAATGCCGTGGTCATATTCGAGCACCGAGAAGATCTCTTCATCCGGAATGAAATGTACTTTGGTCCCTCTTTTATCGGTCCGTCCCAGAACCTTTAACGGCTCCGTTACTTTGCCGCGGGAGAAGTGAATCGAGTGGTGTTTTCCCTCTTTGTAAACCTCGACTTCCATTTGCTTGGAAAGAGCGTTCACACAACTGACGCCCACCCCGTGCAGACCGCCGGAGACTTTATACGTACTCTTATCGAATTTGCCGCCCGCATGAAGAATCGTCATAACGACCTCGACGGCCGAGACATCGCTTCCCTGCTTTTTCGATTCTTTTTCATGCTTGCCTACGGGGATTCCCCTGCCGTCGTCTTCGACGGTGACGGAATTATCTTCGTGAACGGTTACTTGAATCAGTGAGCAATAACCCGCCATCGCCTCATCGATACAATTATCGACGACTTCGTACACGAGTTGATGAAGACCGTTGACCGCCGTGTCGCCGATGTACATCCCGGGTCTTTCCCGTACCGCTTGAAGACCTTCGAGCACGGCGATCGAGCTGGCGGTATATTCCTCCGCTTTGGGACGTTTTTCTTTCGTCATCGTCATCATTTCCTACTTGGGTTTTATCCGATTTTAAAAAAGATGTCCCGAAATTTCACTTTCGGAAATCTCTTCTGAAATATCGCCGTCAGGCGGCGTTTCTCATGCTCCGCGAGCAAACTTAAAAGGGTTGAGTTCGTTACGAGAACCTTAAGAATTCCGTCGTTAAAACCCACCGCACGGGTCATTTTCGCTATCCTCTCTCCGACAACTTCCGACCATGCCTCGATGATCAGGTAAGGTCGTTCACCCGCTTTTTTGGCAAGATCGGTTAAGATCTCCGGTAGAAGGTCTTTGATTTTCTTTCCCGTCGGCATCCCGCCGTCATAATTTTTCGGTGTTCTTTTCATCGTAAATTTCAGACTCGGCTACCTTATCCATACTATAGGAGGAAAAAGGGAAAAAAGCAAGGCGATTATCATAATGAACGGGCTCCGAAAACGGTCGTATAAGAAACCTCCGAGCCTACCGAAACGGGATAACTAAGGTCGGAGAAAATTTCTTCTAAAAACGATTGCTTTGACGGATTCGGGCGCGACCCTTCGCCGCCGGTCGACGAAGACCGCTTTTATAGCGTCGGATTCCCCGGTTTTCATAGCGCTCTAGCGCTCTTTTAATTCGACGACACTTGCCTTAGCAAAAGGGGGCGAATCATCGGTTTGTATCGAATCATTTTAATGGAGATTCAATCTATATCGATTGTCGAATCGGACCGTATATCGTCTCAATAACCGGCGAGATCTCGGATCGCCTTTTCCAGATCCCCTTTTTGAGGCAAGACGACATCTTCGAGGTGTTTAGCGTAAGGGACGCAACTATTCAGTCCTCCAAGCCTCTTGATCGGTGCATCGAGATGCTCGAACGCTTTCTCGGAGATTTGAGCCGCAATCTCTGCACCGAAACCGGAAGTCAACGGCGCTTCATGAAGAATCAAAGCTTTATTCGTTTTTTCAATCGACCGTAAAACGGTGGCAAAATCGAGGGGAGCCAAAGTCCGAAGATCGATAATCTCGACCGAAATCCCCTCTTCTTCGAGTGCGTATGCAACTTCAAAAGCCGTGTGAAGGAGCAATCCCCAGCCGATAAGCGTTAAGGCGGTTCCCTCTCTAACGATCTTTGCTTTCCCGAGCGGCACAATCTCATCCTTCGTAGGCTCGGGTTTTGCCGCGAAAGCCCGTTGCCTGTAAAGAGCCTTATGCTCGAGGAAAACAACCGGGTTCGGATCGCGGATTGCACTTTTAAGGAGCATTTTTGCGTCGGCAGCGTTGCTCGGAGCCGCGACTTTGAGCCCGGGGCAATGGGTTAAAAAAGCTTCGATATTTTGAGAATGATAAGGACCGCCTTGAATATAGCCGCCGGAAGGCATTCGAAGGACGACGGGGCAATGCCACTCGCCGTTGGCACGGTAGTGAAAGCTGGAAAGTTCATTATACAGCTGGTTGAAGCCGGTCCATAGATAATCGGCAAACTGAATTTCCACTACAGGCTTAAATCGACTGTGGACGGACAGTCCGATTGCCGTTCCCACAATCGTCGATTCGGCAAGAGGGGTATTGAAACACCTCTTTTCGCCATATTTGTCGGTAAGCCCTCGGGTGATTCCGAAAACCCCCCCTTTACCGCGCGCGACATCTTGCCCGAAGACGACAACGCCGGAATCCCTTTCCATCTCCTCGTCGATGGCATGGTTGAGAGCATCCATAACGACAACGCTTTCTCCTCTCTCCTCAGGGGTTTCGTTACAGTCTGTCTCGACTTCTTTATAGACGTGGTCCAAGACGCGGTCCGTTGCCTGCAGCGGGAAAGCCTCTCCTTGAATCGCGGCCTCTTCGACCTCTTCTCTAACCCGGATCCGAAGAACCTCGAGTTCTCTATCGGTAACGAGCCCTTTTTGACGCAGGAAATTCTCAAAGCGGGGAATCGGATCTCGCAATCGATCATCTTCGCAATGATCGGCGGTTTTATACTTCCTCGGATCATCGCTGCTACTGTGAGGTCCCATCCGCGGAACTTTTGCGACGATGAGGGTCGGACCTTCGAGATCGCGCCCTTTTCGAACCGCTCGATTTAACGCTTCGGACAGAGCTAAATAATCACAGCCGTCGATTTCGTGAACAGAGAGCCCTTCATACCCCTGCGCCATGCGAGCAATCGACCCTCCGGCCGTTTGATCTTCGACCGGAACGGAAATCGCCCAGCCGTTATCTTGAATGACAAAGATAACTCCTAATTTATGGAGGCAGGCAAAATTCAACGCTTCATGAAAATCTCCTTGCGAAGTCGATCCGTCTCCTCCGGAGACATAAACCACTTCATCGGTCCCGGCAAGGCGCGCTCCCTTGGCAACCCCCGTTGCTTGAAGAAATTGAGAACCGACGACACTCGACTGGCACGGAATGCGGAGCGCTTTATGAGAAAAATGGTCCGGCATCATCCGCCCTCCGGAATGATGGGGTACTTCACGTGCTAAAAAGGCGCCGAATATCTCACTCAAATCGCATCCCAATCCGATCGCAAAAGGGCGATCGCGGTAATAGGGAAATCCCCAATCTTTTCCTGCCGTTAAAGCTTGTCCGCACATCACCCCGACGAGTTCGTGCCCACGCGTATCGAGGTGGAACGTTCCCCCCTTGTTTTGGCGGACGAGTTTCGCCATTTTTTCATCGGTAAATCGGGCGCGACAGATCCCTTCGAGGGTACTCAGACACCTTTCCCTTTCGACCGTCTCCGACAGCTCATGCATCGAGGAGGAGGTTGCCATCAATCTTCCCTCTTCTTGCCGCGTTTAATCGGAGTGACCTGTTTGATCCCTACTTTCCGTTTTTTCTGTATTATTTTCTGAATCGCTTCCTTATCTTTAGGCTGTTTCCTTTTCTTCTTGGGTAAGAACCCCTTAGCAACGGTCGCGATTTTTCCTTTCTCCTCATTCTCCTTACTGACGGCTTGGATCGATTTCTCCTGTTGTCGTTCTTCAATGCCGAGACCCGATGTCGCTTTCAAACGATCGGAGAGATGGCGGAGGGACTCCAGCCGTTGAGAAAGAGCTTCCAGTTTCGAGTCGATTTTAACCCTCGAACTTCCTCTGAGACTTGCGATGAGTTGCGCCTCGGTATCGAATTTTGCAGAGAAGGTTACCGAAGTACTCGTGAAATCGGGGTTAAAGAGGAAAGGTCGAATACCGGGGGGAACCGTCTTGTAAATATCGACGGTATATTGAGGTTCGAGCTCGACTTTCGTCGCCTGTTTCGGCGGTCGCCCTCTTTTCGGACGAGGATTTAATGCTTCGTTCGAGTAATAGGTCTTTGCCTTGGCAACGATCGCAGCTCGAGCACTTTTCACGTCGTTGGGAACCTTGCCGTCAAAAAGGTGATGCTTGACTTTTTCAAGAATGGTTTTCGTGACGTCGAGATCCTCTTCGAAAGCAAATCGGATCTGTTCGGCGCGGAGCCACTCGATGACACGAATCCTGGACCGTTCGTGATAGTATTGCTGCCACTTTTCAAGCTCCGTCAAATGGTCATAGATGAACTCGAGAAAATTTTCCCGCGCCTCTTTCGAACCGATGATATCGAGAAGCTTTTCCTTCGTATCGATATCGTAAACCTTCTCGTTGACAAACCCTTCCATAAACTTTTTCGTTTCATAAAAGGTCATTTTGGGAATGAGGCGAAGCCTTGCGATATCGGCATCGAGCGCGGTTTCCAAAGCTTCCAATTCTTCCAAACCGCGATCCAAATCGGCAAAAACGATGAATCCCTCCACGATGTCGAGATAAAAGTCCCTTTCGTCATCGGACTTGGCAAAGGCGTCCATCAATCGATGAAAACGGAGGATTAAGGGGTTTTGCGGTTTGGGAAAGGTTTGTTTTGCCATCGCGACTGCTCGATAAAAGGTTACTTAAGGGAACGGTCTTACCTTATCAAGAAAATCCCTATCTTTCAAGTGGGAACTGTTGTACACTTTTTTCATCGGTAAATAAAGGTAAATCAGATGCTGGACATCAAACTGATCAGAGACGACCCGAAAGCCGTCGAAAAAAAACTTCAAACAAAAGATCCCGGCGCCTCCCTCCAAGAAATCCTGAAGCTCGATGAAGAGATTCGCTCTCTAAAAACGGAGTCCGAAAAGCTTAAGGGTGAGCGCAACAAAAATGCCGAAGAAGTGGGGAAACGGACGAAAAGGGGGGAAGATATTACCCCCCTCTTGAAAACCGTCGAGGGAACCAAGGATAAAATCTCAACCCTCGATCGCCGATTGAACAGTCTCGAAGAGCGATTAAAATTTGAATTGACATCCCTTCCCAACCTCCCGGACGACGATCCGAAACCCTCTTCCGACCCGATCGATAATGTCCGACTGAAGACCTTTGGAGAAAAACCCTCTTTTTCCTTTAAACCCAAAAATCACCTCGAATTAAACGAATCCCTGAAGCTGTTCGACTTCAAACGGGGCGCTAAGATCAGCGGTAGCGGCTGGCCCGCCTATCGAGGTCTCGGTGCACGACTGGAATGGGCTCTGATTCGATTCATGATCGATACCCACGTCGCCAACGGTTTCGAGCAATGGATACTTCCGATCGTCGCACATCAGGATATGATGACGGGCTCGGCTCACCTGCCGAAATTCGAAGACCAACTGTTCAAACTCGATGATAAGGAGCGCCAACTCTATCTCATCCCCACCTCCGAAACGGTTCTCAACGGGATTCACTTCGACGAAATCATTCCCGAAGAAGAGCTCCCCTTGAAGTATACCTGCTACACCCCCTGTTTCCGCAGAGAAGCGGGGGCGGCAGGTTCCGGAGAAAGAGGTCTTATTCGGACTCACCAGTTCAATAAGGTAGAACTGTTTTGCCTAACGCGCCCCGACCAATCCGAAAAAATCTACAATCTGATGGTTGCCGGCGCAGAAAAAATCCTTCAAGCCCTGAATATCCACTATCGGACGATGCTTCTCGTTACCGGAGATCTCTCTTTCGCCGCTGCAAAAACAATCGATTTGGAGGTGTGGCTCCCCGGGCAAAATCGCTATTACGAAGTCTCTTCCGTTTCAAACTGCACCGATTTCCAAGCACGTCGCTCTAAAATCCGGTATAAGAAACAAGGGGAAAAGCCGCAACTCGTCCATACCCTCAACGGATCGGGACTGGCAACATCTCGTTTAATGGTGGCTCTGTTAGAAAACAATCAACAAGAGGACGGCTCCGTTTCGATTCCGCCCCCTTTGCACGACTACCTCGACGGATTGAAAACGATTCCCCGAGCATAAATCGGTTCGACCCGATTCGAAGACCTCTTTCTTAACCGAACGGCTCAAACGTTTTCACCCGAAAACGGTATCGCCGTTACAGCGCTAATATCGAGACCTCTTAAATCAATCCTTGAAGCGCGAATCGTTTCGAGTTAGAATGGATACATGTTTGCAGACCATAAACCCGCTGAAGGAAAAAGAGGTGCCGAGCAGCTGCCGGGTCCTCCCGAAGTTCATCGGAAAGTAATGCCCGGTCATCCGGTCACTTTTACGGAAAACTTGAAAGAAACTTCGATTCTTCTGGTCGGAATGGCGACTCTCCTATCTCAATTCGGCATCTCGGTCGATAAAACCTTATGGATTCTAGGTCTTTTTTCCATCGGTTGGTTTTTTTGGAAGCTGGGACGGAGTAGCCTATCGGGATGGGCCCGGCTGGAGCGTCTCCATCGGTTGATCCGGCAAGAGCGATGGAATATCGAACACCGGCGCCTGCAAGAAAAAGAAAAACTCACGGCGCTGTATCGGCAAAAAGGGCTGACGGGAAAACTTTTAGAACAAGTGATCGAGGTCCTGATGTCCGATGATAATCGCCTTCTGCGTGTCATCCTCGAGGAAAAATTGGGACTCGCACTCGAAACCCATGACCATCCGTTGAAGCAAGCGAGCGGAGCCGGTCTCGGGGTGGTCGTTTCCGTATCAACCATGTTCTTCGGATTTTTCATCGGAGGTTTTTTAGGGTTTCTCATCGTTTCGACCCTTCTTTTCAGTACCGCGACCCTCATCGCCGGTCGACGGGAAGGCAATGAACCGATAAAGTCGTTGGTTTGGAATTTGGCCGTAGGGGTTCTAGCAACCGTCAGCATTCATCTTATTGCACAATGGATCGATCATGTCTTCCTCTAACTCTCCCTACATTTTCGATGAATTTTTCACTTCGGGTCTCGAAGAAAGCCTCAGCCCTTTCCTCGATAAGAGATCGAGAAAATGGGGGCATAACCTCAGCTTAAAAAGCTCTCTAGCTGCAGGGTTTTCCCTTCTTTGTGCTTATATCGCCTCTTATTTCACAATCGATCTCACCCATTTCTTTCTCCTCTTCGTTTATTTTTTAGCCGGAACGCCCGCTCTATTGCGCACCTTTGACGATATAAAAAATTTAGAGCTCAATATCGATGTTTTAATGACGATCGCCGCCTTTCTCTCTTTTATGATCGGCAGTCAAATGGAGGGAGGGCTTCTCCTCGTTCTGTTTGCTTTTTCAAGCGCACTGGAAGAATCGGTTTCGAAAAAAACAAAAGGGGCGTTGATCAATCTCCATCACCTCACTCCAACCGTGGGACTGGTCTTGGAACGAGACGGAACCCTCTTTCAAAAATCGGTCCGACAAATCGAGGTCGGGACCCATCTATTGGTCCGAGCAGGAGAAGTCGTCCCCCTCGACGGAAGGGTTGTAAACGGACGCTCGTTCATAAACCTCGTCCACCTAACCGGTGAAAGTATCCCCCTCTCAAAAACGGAAGGAGACGAAGTCCAAGCCGGAAGTCGCAACCTGGACGGAACGCTGACGGTCGAAGTGACCAAAACAAGTGCGGAATCGACCCTGTCTAAAATCATCAAATTGATCGATGAAGCGCAAGCGCTGAAACCGAAGTTGCAACGTTTTCTCGATAAATTCGGGAAGCGGTATGCGACAACGATCATTTCTCTTTTCTTTCTTTTTGCCCTTGCCCTCCCGTCAATCGTTTCGATTCCCTACTTTGGAACTGAAGGATCGATCTATCGCGCTCTCACCTTCCTCATCGCAGCCTCTCCCTGCGCCCTGATCATCGCAACCCCTACGGCCTATCTCAGCGCCATCAATGCCTGTGCTCGCAAAGGGATTCTGTTAAAGGGGGGGATTACCTTGGATGCCTTTGCAGACTGCCGTGCAATCGCTTTCGATAAGACGGGAACCCTCACGACGGGGAAATTGACCTGTATCGGCATCGAACCGATCGGAATCCCTAACCGTTCCGTCGAGGAGGCGCTTAGCGTCGCATCCGCCTTGGAAAGGCATGCCGCCCATCCGATGGCCGAAGCCATCTGCCGCTTTGCGACTCAGAAGAAGATTGCCCCCGCAACCGTTGAAGATTTTCAATCTATTTCGGGCTTCGGTCTTAAAGGGAAAGTTGCCCTCGGCGGGAAAACCGTAGAGGTAAAAATCGGCAATGAAGCCTTTATCGCCCCGGATCGACCCTTGAACAACAAGGGATCGATGCTCTCCTTCCTTCAAATAGGTCATTCGCTGTTCGCTTTTCGGTTTGAAGATACTTTAAGAAAAGGGGCGAAACAAACCGTCGCCACTTTGAAGGAGAGGGGAATCGAAGTCGCAATGCTCACCGGTGACCATCGGGAGAGTGCACAAATCGTTGCTAAAAAGCTTCAAATCGATAAAACCCATACCGATCTCCGACCGGAAAATAAACTCGATATCATCTCCAAATTGTCGAAAGAGAAGGATTTAGCCATGGTGGGCGACGGGATCAACGATGCCCCGGCCCTGATGGCGGCCGGCGTCGGAATCGCGATGGGGAAAATCGGGAGTGCAACCGCAATCGACGCCTCCGATATCGTTCTCCTTCAAGATGATATTACCCTAATCTCATGGCTTCATAAAAAAGCCAAAAAGACAATGGCGATCGTGCGACAAAATCTCACCCTTG
>JBCDES010000127.1:0-1340 GCA_039179295.1 Chlamydiota bacterium | reverse complement strand
GGATTTATTTTAAAGAGAATCTTCTATATATCTAAAATCGGACAATGGAGTAAAAATGACCCAAATACCTCGAGATAAGGCATCTAAAGAAAAGATGCGGCTGTTGCTATACCAACTTGGAGAGTTATTGAACGACCCTCCTATCGTTATTAATCTTATCGATTGGAGCGACTCGATAGAGGATATTATGGATGAAATCGAAGACCTTTCCCCCTTTGCACGCAATCGCCTTCAAGGGCTTATCACGGAGGTCGTTCGGAGAGCCGAAGTTCATGTCGATGCACTCGATAGTGATGCTTTGCCCACTAAGACGGAGACAAGCGCTCAGGAATACTATGCTCAAGTTGCCTTTGCCCATTCCGAAATCAATGCTTTAAAGTCTCTTTAATGAATATAGATATAGGGCGACTCGACGGCATCATCCGAATCTTTAGGTTTGACCATCCATAAGTACCGATGCCCTTTTATGAAAAGTCGATCGAGTTTTTCTTCATCGATCGATAGAGAAAAGCATCCTTTTTCCCGTTGTTGTTCATAGAACGGAACATGGGTCGTCTTAGATTCGTTCGTAAGATCGATTGCATAGAGTTGAAGCTTGTCATCATCGGTCGGGCTGCTAAAGGTGAGACGGAGTCGCCCATTTTTTCTAACGGGAGGATAGCTAAAGGAAACCTTTCTCCCGGGAATGTCGGTATAAGGCGAGCTCAGCCCCGTTCCGGAGTCAATGGCGCGGATTTTAAACTTTACGGCACCGTCACGGGCTTGAATCCAGTAGGGAAAAGGGAATTGTTTTTCCCTCTCGTCAAAGTAGAATACGATCCGTTTTCCCGATAGATTCGAGGAATCGTGAGGCCATTTCGTCGTGTAGACATCGTACCGGGGTTCGTTGACTTTTTTTCCCCGTTTGACTTGAGGAGGTCCCCAATGACGGGAACCGATAGTTCCCGGTCTTGCCGTCGCCCCTTTTCGGAGGCGGTCTTGCTTAGAAAGGAGGCGGAGTTCGAGCGAGATGAGGGGAATGAAAAAAGCATCCATTTCATCGGTGGGAATCCAAGCCTTTCGAGTGGGGGAATAACAGTCGGTCACACATTTTTTTTCGGTATCCACTCGATAAAGAATCCATGACGTATGACCCGGCGCTCCTTTTTTAATCCACTCGATCCAATCCGTTTTTTTCAATCGACGGACACGTTTCTCTGCTTCACCTCCATTCGAAAAAAGAGCACCTCTTCCTGTTGGAAGAAGTGAGCGCCCCTCTCCGCCGATTGAAAAAAACGGATTGGATCGAGTGGATTAAAAAAGGAGCGCCGGGTCATACGTCATGGATTCTTTATCGAGTG
>JBCDES010000093.1:0-3474 GCA_039179295.1 Chlamydiota bacterium | reverse complement strand
TTGAATTCTAATCAACAGGCTCCCACTACGATTCGCATCAATCCTTTGAAAACGACACGAGGAGCTCTTTTGAAAAAATGGGGACCTTTATTTCCGATTTCACCCTGCAAATATTCCGAATTAGGAATCGTCTTTCATAAGCGGATCAACTTTTTTGCTTTTCCCGAGTTTAAACAGGGGTTATTTGAAATTCAAGATGAGGGAAGTCAACTCATCGCCGATCATGTCAAAGCCCGTCCCCATGATCATATCCTTGACTTTTGTGCAGGTTCGGGAGGAAAAACCCTTGCTTTTGCTCCTCTCATGAAGAATAAAGGGCAAATTTACCTCTACGATACCCGCCCTTACGCTCTCTTGGAATCCAAAAAACGTTTGAAGCGAGCGGGAATCCAAAATGCCCAAATCCTTGATGAAAAGAGATTGAAGAAAAGAGGCTTTCTAAACAGGATGGACTGGATTCTTCTCGATGTTCCCTGTTCCGGAAGCGGAACGCTCCGTCGTAATCCCGATATCAAATGGAAATTTAAACCGGAAATGATTGACCGACTTGTTGAGGTGCAGCGCAGCATTTTTGATAAGGTGTTGAAGTTTTTAAGTCCCAACGGAAAGATCGTTTATGCAACCTGTAGCATTTTTCCCGAGGAAAATGAGCGGCAGATCTCCCACTTTACGGGTAAACATCAACTCAAACTTATCGAGGATCCGTTTCAATCTTTTCCGAAAAATGGAGAGATGGATGGCTTTTATTGTGCCGTTTTGAGTAGAATGTGAAATACCTAAGAGGATTTAGATGCAAAAACCCTATCGTTTAATCTTTTTATTTACAATCGTTTCTTTCTTGGGGTTTGCCGATGATGAAATAGGACGACCTCCCTTTACGCAAAGGTCCTCCGATCAGCCTGATCTAATGATTCATAACCTTCCCCTAGCAAGGATCAATAAAAAGGTCATCTCCCTCTACGACGTTGTAAAAAAAATGGACCTTTTCCTGTTCGAGCACTATCCGAACCTCAACGATCTATCTCCGATGGAAAAATATCAATTCTATATGAATCGATGGGAACCGACCCTTAACGATATGATCGATGACGAACTGATCTTTTTAGATGCGCAGGATAAGGAAATCAAAATCAGTGACGGCGAGGTCCGTGAAGCGTTGGAAGAACGGTTCGGACCGAAAATCATGTCTAACCTACATCGAGTAAATTATGATTACGAAGAAGCACGCACCATGATCCGCCAAGAGCTGACCGTTCAACAACTCGTCGGAATGAAGGTTCATTCCAAGGCATTTCAAGCAACAACCCCTCAAGCCATTAAAATGGCTTATGAAAAATATTTAGACAAAAACCCATCGCGGGAAGAGTGGAGGTATCGGGTATTGTCCATTCGTGGAAAAGATCAAGAGCGGTGTAAGGATATCGCCGAAAAGGGGTATAATCTTCTAAAAGAAGAAGGGCAACCGATTGAAAAACTCCCTTCGATGCTTGAAGAAGACGGGGTTACGGTAAGTTTATCGGATGACTATAACGGCAAATCGGACAAGCTTTCAAAAATGCATTTCGATGTGATCAAAGCTCTACCTCCCAATTCTTATAGCCCGCCCGTTTTGCAGGTGAGTCGTTATGACAACAGCGCAGTGATGCGGATTTTCTACCTAAAGGATATCGTCAAAAACCTGCCCGAAACCTTTGAGCAGATGCATGACAGACTCAAAAATAAGCTCCTTCATGAAACTTCCGATAAAGAAAAAGCCGTTTATGTTCAATCGCTACAAAAACGGTTCGGCTATGAAAATCACAGCCCCAAGTTCGAACTCCCCGAAGATTACCAACCCTTTGTGCTATCTTTTGAGTAGCTAAGAGGTTTCGTGACTTTATATAAACCTTCGGAGCTCCATCGATTTCTAAATGAACTAGGGGTTAAACCTAAGAAAAAACTGTCTCAGAATTTCCTCATCGATGGAAATATTTTAAAAAAAATGGTTGAAGTCACCGATCTTCAACAACAGGATACGGTGATTGAAGTAGGTCCGGGACCCGGAGTTTTAACCGAGGCTCTTCTAGCTAAAGGGGCTTCAGCGATCGCTATTGAAAAAGATGAAAAATTAGCACGCCACTTACAACGCCTTCAAAATGGGAAACTTCAAATCTTAACCGATGACTTTAGAAATATCTGTTTTAAACGCCTTGTAAAAAAAAAGGGCAAAGTAAAAGTGATCGCTAACATTCCTTACAGTCTCACAGGAATCATCCTTCAAGAGCTTCTTCCCAAGCAAAACCTCGTCCTATCGATTCATTTAATGGTTCAAAAAGAAGTGGCAGAAAGATGCACCGCAGATGTTAAAACAAAGGGGTATAGCTCGTTTACCCTGTTTACCGCCTATCATGCCGATGCAAAGCTCCTCTTTACCGTTCCTAAAACATGTTTTTATCCAAAACCCAAAGTTGATTCTGCCGTCCTTGAACTAAAGCTGAAACCCCCTCCGGTCGATGCTCCGTACAAAAAGCTTTTTGCGATGATTCGTATGGCTTTTCAAATGCGTCGGAAAATGGTACGCACTTCACTAACGAAGATAGCGTCTCGACAGAGCATCGAAACCGCTCTGGAAACCTTAGGACTTGCAAAAAACGTACGTCCTCAAGAGTTAACGCTTGCAGACTTTTCAGCCCTTTTTCACATCCTCGACTCGAATAAGACTGAAGAAACTGAATCCCAGTGCAATGCTTAAGAATAAGATCAGAATTTTTTGGACCTTATCGGAACACACCCATTCGCCGTTCATCGCAGCTACAAAAAGAGCTATAAAAGTGCGATGGACACTTTCTGCGGCTACAAGTGGACAACTATTGATAAGCTCTCCCCGTTTATCAACAATATTGATCGAACCCACAAAGCTCCCTTTTTCAATCGGAGGAAGTCGATGATTCCAATCGAGTTCGATCATAATCTCGGGCTCTTCAGCGGGGTAGTATGAAATGATAACATCTTCCGTAAGGACGGCCTTCAAAAAGCCTCTCGCTTGCTTTACATCACGACTGAAAATATTGTCTTCCTTATTAAAAAGGCGCCTCTCTTCTTTTTCTTCTTCAAAAGCTGCATCAAAAAGTCGAATGGCATCTCGGAAGCACTGATTATAAGATTCATCACATCCTAGAAGAATGGCGATCAATCTTCTCCCATCATTTTCTGCAACACCTGCATAGGTGTAGCCCGCATCCGAGTGATAGCCCGTTTTCATCCCGATTGCTTGAGGATAGAAGAACTTACCGGGTTGAATTAAAAGATTCTTATTTTGAACTTTTTTGGATGTTTGAAGATTGGTTTCGAGTCGCTGATGTTCTTTGGTTGAAATAATGGAACGAATAAGATCGACCTTTAAGGCTTCTCTCGCCATAAAAGCGATATCTCGAGCCGTGGAATAGTGCTCGGGATGGTGTAGTCCGTGGGGGTTTGAAAAGTGGGTATTTTCAC
>JBCDES010000019.1:0-18989 GCA_039179295.1 Chlamydiota bacterium | reverse complement strand
ATTTATTTCATCCTTCACTTTAGCCGAAGCCAAGCCTCCGGAACTGACACCTCATACAACCCATAAAAAAGCCGAAGACATTTTCAAAAATCATGTCTCTTACAAAGAGCTCAACCGAGAAATCGCCTCCCGAGTTCTCAAAAACTACCTCGAAGCACTCGATCCAACAAAAACCTATTTTCTTGCCTCCGAAATCGCTTCTTGGGAAAACCCTAAGGAAGAGCTCCTGGATAGACTTATCAGCGACTATGGGAGGGAAAATTTCGAGCTTTACGAAAAGATCTACCAAGTCATGATCGAAGCGATTGAAAGACGGGGTAGCCTGGAGGCTAAGATCGCTCAATCTCCCCTACCCGAAAATACAAAAGCCTCCGATTTTAAAGATATTATGTGGGCACAAGATAAAAAGGAATTAGAAGCCCGTCTTCTGACACTCAGAACCCTTCAACTCGAAACCGCCGATCAGCTCGAAATCGAATCAAAAGAGCAGTTTATGCAACGTTTGACCAAAAGGCGGGCAAGTCGTGAAGATGAGATAGTCCAAGCAGGTAAGAAAAAACTCCAGAAACAACAAATGTTGGTCTACTTTTTAAAAAGCCTTAGCAGCGCCCTAGACTCTCATACCGTTTATTTCACCCCGCAGGAAGCTAATCAGTTTATGGTGCAAGTCCAACAACGCCTTTTCGGAATCGGAGCACAACTTAGAGATGATCTGACAGGCTTTACCCTTGTTCGCCTTCTTGAAGGAGGTCCGGCTTTAAAAGATGGTCGCTTGAAAGCAGGCGATAAGATCATTGCGGTGAATCATGTGCCTGTTGCCGGAATGGATATCGTTGAAGCCGTCGATCTCATTCGCGGTTCGAAAGGGACAGCCGTAGGACTGACGATTCTTCGAGAATCGGGTGAAGGAAAAGAAAAAAAAACGGAAAAATTCGAGACGGAAGTCATTCGAGACGAAATCGTTTTAAAAGAGTCCCGTTTCGAAGTAGAAAAAGTTTCTTTCGGTAACGGGATTATTGCTCACCTCCGTCTCTTCTCCTTCTATCAAGATCCCAACGACTCCTCGGCTTCGGATCTTAAAAAAATCATTGAAAAGATGAAAAAAAATGAACCCCTTCTCGGGGTTATTTTAGATCTTCGCGGAAATGCCGGAGGTCTTCTCCCGCAAGCTGTCGCCGTCACGGGTCTTTTCATAAAAAAAGGGGTCGTCGTGTCCGTAAAAGATAGCAAAGGGAATATTCAACATCTTCGCAACTTTGATGGGACGTTGACTTGGGACGGTCCTCTGATCGTTTTGACCAACAAGGGTAGCGCTTCTGCTGCAGAAATCGTAGCACAAACATTGAAAGACTATGGGCGGGCTTTGCTCGTCGGCGACCCCTACACATGGGGCAAAGGATCTTACCAACTCTTCACACTCGAAGGAGGAAATATCAATAAGATCAATCCCCAAGGAGAGTATAAAGTCACGAGAGGTCTCTACTACACCGTTTCGGGAAAAAGCCCTCAATTCACCGGAACGAAAGTGGACATTGAAATTCCCGGAGGACTGACAGAGCTGGAAATCGGAGAATCCTTTGCAAGGTTTCCTCTCGAAAATGATGAAATTGCCCCTAACTACATCGATAATTTGACCGATATCCACCCATTTCATCGAGGCAAAATGATGCGCATCTACAAAAAGGATCGGCAACAAAAACTCGACCTTTATGGAGCTCATATCGAGAGGTTAAGGAAAAATTCCAGCCGCGGCATCGAACAAAACCGGAATTATCAAAACTTTTTGAAAGAGTTAAAAAAAGAAGCGTTCGATGCCGACAGTATGGAAAAATATGGTCAAAACGATCTTCAATTAGAAGAATCGTTAAATGTGATGAAAGATTTAATCTTGATGGAACGATTGCAAACAGCATCTCTACCGGAGGCTGTTGGCGAATAATGTGAAAAAAGGGTAGGATAGCTCTTTCTCATAAAACCGAATCGGACAAATGGAAGTACGTACTCGCATCGCCCCCTCACCGACCGGCGACCCCCATGTAGGAACTCCTTACATGGCCCTTTTTAATTTGATTTTTGCAAGAAGCCGCAGAGGAAAATTTCTCCTCCGCATTGAAGATACGGATCGTGCACGCTCTCGTTCGGAATATGAAGAGAGCATTTTTAAATCCCTTCAATGGTTGGGAATTCATTGGGATGAAGGTCCCGATATCGGCGGTCCTTACGGTCCTTATCGTCAATCGGAACGAATGGAGATTTACCGAAAATACTGCCAAAAACTCTTAGATGCCGGGCATGCTTATAAGTGCTTCGCAACCCCTCAAGAACTCAAAGAAATGCGTGAGCTCGGAGCCAAAACGAGGCAGCGCATGGGATACGATCGTCGCTATCGCAATTTAAATCCCGCCGAAATCGAACAACGGGAGAGATCGGGACAACCTCATGTGATTCGATTAAAAGTTCCCCTAACGGGAGAGTGTGTTTATGAAGATATGATAAAAGGGAAAATCACTTGCCCCTGGAGCGATGTTGACGATCAAATCCTCCTGAAGTCGGATGGCTGCCCCACTTATCATCTAGCCAATGTCGTCGATGATCATTTAATGAAAATCACCCACATTATTCGAGGAGACGAATGGATGGCATCGACTCCCAAACATGTCCTCCTTTACGAGCTCTTCGGATGGGAAAGACCGAAACTGATGCACCTACCTCTACTCCTGGGAGAAGATGGAAAAAAACTTTCCAAACGAAAAAATCCAACCTCGGTCTTTTACTATAAAGAAAGCGGTTACCTTCCCGATGCTTTTGTCAATTTCTTGACCCTCATGGGATACAGTATGCCGAAGGATAAAGAAATCTATTCTCTAGAAAAGATTATCAAAGATTTTTCCGTCGACCGTGTCGGAGTCTCCGGCGCATTTTTCGATATCAAAAAACTCGACTGGTTGAATCAACAATATCTGATCAATAATATTTCTAAGCAAAGGCTCTGGTCGAAAATCAAAGAATGGGGATTTAACGATGAAAGAATGTCGAAAATTGCTCCCCTTATCCATACCCGTATCAAGACATTTTCCGAATTCATGGAGCTTTGCCAATTTCTCTTTATCAGTCACATCCCCCTAACGGAAAATCTTTTAGCACCTAAAGGAACTCCAAAAGAAACCGCGGTCGAGATCTTGCAATGTATGATTTGGGATATGGAAAAAAATGAAGATTGGGGACGAGACGGCTTTGAAAAAGCCTCTCGGACCGTTGCAACACTGTTCGAACTAAGCCATAAAAAAGTGATCATGCCGATCCTTTTTGCCGTGATCACCGGAAAACATCAAGGTCCCCCGCTATTCGATTCCGTTGCCATCCTCGGTAAAGATCTCACACGCGCAAGAATTTTAAAAGGGCTGGAGTTTTTAGGCGGTATTTCCAATAAGAAACTAGCCGCTCTTAAAAAGAGGTGTGATCGGAAAACCCCGGCTGCAGAAGGGTAAGCTCTTTATCGAGAGCATCGGAAACGATCCATTGAGGATCGTAACCTGTCGAAGCACACCCCGAAATAAGAAAAAATAATGCAACCGTGAGGATTCGCTTCCTAGTTTCCGGCTTAACGAACAAGGCATCACTGTCAATGACCGAATATAATAGAGAAAACCCCTTCACGACCAAGATAACTCAGCGTTATCTTCTTAATAAAAAAGGTTCGACAAAAAAAACCTATCACATCACCTTAGACTTAACGGGCTCCAATATAACCTATCGGGCAGGCGATGCCTTGGCAATCTTGCCCGAAAACCTTCCCGAAGAAGTCGATATCTTTCTTGAAGCGCTGAATAAATGTGGAAATGAGAAGATAACCGATCCCTACTCAGGCAATACCCTCCCTCTCAAGGATTTTCTTCGAACCAAAGTCAATTTCAATCGAATCCCCGCTATCCTATTGAAGGAGACGGGAGATCGGAAACTTGTTGTAGAAGATGACAAAGAAGCGCGCGCACAATTCATTGCCAAACACGACCTGGTCGAATTTTTTCAACTCTATCCTATAAACCTGCCCCGTCAACAATTGATTTCCTATCTGCCTCCCCTTCTTCCCCGTTTTTATTCGATTGCCTCTTCACCCAATGTTCATCCCGATACCGTCGACCTACTAGTCGCAACTTTTTCCTACAAACGGGGAATGAAAGAAAAGCAAGGGCTAGGACCCCACTATCTTTGCCATATTGCGGCGCTCGATACGACTCCTATCGATGCATACCTGCATCCGACCTCTCATTTTCTCCTTCCTCAAGACCCCGCGATTCCTATTATCATGATCGGTCCCGGCACCGGTGTCGCCCCCTATCGCTCATTTCTACAAGAACGTGAAGCCCAAAATGCCTCCGGAAAAAATTGGCTTTTCTTTGGTGAACGGAATCAAGCAACCGATTATTACTATGAATCATATTTCGAATCGTTGAAAAAGAAAGACTTCTTATCCCTCGACCTCGCCTTTTCCAGAGACCAATCGGAAAAGTGTTACGTTCAACACCGCCTCGTTGAAAAAGGAGATGAAATTTGGTCCCTTCTTTCCTCCGGCGCTTACCTCTATATCTGTGGAGATGCTCGCCATATGGCAAAAGATGTCACCTGTGCGCTTCACTCGATTATCGAAACCCATGGCTCGCAAGACGGAAAAAGTTACCTAAAATCGCTCCGTAAAGAAAAAAGGCTGCTTCTGGATGTCTATTAATCCTTACCTTCCTCCCTCTATCCGGAAGGACTTAAGAAGCGCAGCCCGATCTGCTTATTCAACGGTCGTAAGAATACAAAAGGACACGAGTCCCTCCCCCTGTCCGAAGGCCGTTAAGCCGTCTCCGGAGGTAACGGTAATACCCACTTGCCGGGTAGAAAGCTTGAGAGCTGTTGCCACACTTTGACGTATCTCATCGATCCGCTTTTGAAGCTTGGGTCTTTTCCCTTCAATAGTCAAAGCCAGATGTTCGATTTTTTGCGAGCCCAATGTTTCATAAGCTTTATCGAGATAAACACGACTGTCGGTAATCCCCTCTTTATCACAGAGATCGATCGCAACTTTTCCGAGGATAGGGGTGTGTGTTAACGAGGTGATCGCATTGCAAATGGCATGAAACACGATATCTCCGTCCGAATCCGCATCCATCCCCGGAACATCTTCGAAAGGAATGCCTGCAATCATACATTTCTTGGTCGCTTCATTTTTTAAAAAGCGATGACTATCCTGACCGATTCCCGTCCGATATTTCATAAGTTCCAAGTATATATTTCCAAACTTTATTTGTACTGCAAAAAATTCCCGTTTCAGAAACAAATAAACTTGTTATATTAAATGAATGGATTACTTCAAAATTATCGGCGGAAAACCCTTAGCGGGAAACGTCAAAGCGGCAGGGGCAAAAAATGCGATTACAAAGATGCTCGTTGCATCCCTTTTATCCGACAAAAAATGCACCTTCACGAACGTTCCCGACATTTCGGAAGTCGAAACGACGGTGAACCTTTGTAAAGAGATCGGAATGGAGGTTAAATGGGAACGAGAAGAAGGGCGGATGGAAGTGATCACAAAAGAAATTCAATCTTCTTATGTTCCCCTCAACTTTTCAGGGGCGAATCGAATACCGATATTAATGATGGGATCTCTTTTAGGACGGACAAAAGAGAATATCGTCGTTCCGACCGTAGGCGGTTGCAAAATTGGAAAACGCCCTGTCGACTTTCATGTGATGGCACTTGAAAAATTAGGTGCCGTCGTTGAATACCGACGGATCAAAAATGAACATGCCTATTTTGCTCATGCTTCGAAAGGGATGAAGGGGAGCATTATTAAACTCCCTTACCCTTCGGTGATGGCAACGGAAAATGCCATTCTTGCGGCATGTCGAGCAAAGGGTAAAACGGTGATTCATGGGGCAGCTATAGAGCCGGAAGTGATCGATTTGATTCTCTTTTTACAAAAGCTCGGCGTCGTCATTTATGTCGATGTTGATCGAACGATTTATGTGCAAGAAACAACAACTTTTTATGAAGTCGAACATCAAGTGATCACCGACCGAATCGAAGCCGCTTCTATCGGCATGGCCGCTATTGCAACGAAAGGAAAAGTCTTTGTAAAAGGGGCGCAACAAGACCACATGATCACCTTTTTGAATAAATTGCGCCAAATCAACGGCGGCTTCGCCGTAAAAGACAATGGGATTGAGTTTTTCTACCAAGGTTCGCTGCGAGGAGGACTCCACCTTCAAACCGATGTTCATCCCGGCTTCTTAACCGACTGGCAACAACCGTTTGTCGTTCTTCTGACTCAAACACAAGGAAGCTCCGTCGTTCATGAGACCGTCTATGAAAACCGCTTCGGTTATGTCGACACATTGATCGAAATGGGAGCGCATGTCGAACGCTTTACACAATGCCTCGGAGATCGCCCTTGTCGCTTTGCATCTCGCAACTACGAACACAGCCTGATCGTCAAAGGTCCCACAAAGTTTCAAGGGAAACGGATCGATATTCCCGATCTGCGCGCCGGCTTTGCCTACGTTCTAGCCGCCCTTCTTGCACCCGAAGAAAGTATTATCACAGGTCTTCTCTACCTCGATCGCGGCTACGAAAATCTCGAACATAAGCTTCAAGTTCTCGGAGCGGATATCTCTCGTGTTAAAAAACCTGCCGTAAAAGAAGAACCTGCTATTGTCATATAGCCGACCGATGATGTAGACTGCTAGCCAAACCGATCGATAGACGCCGTAATCGGGCAACGAAACCCTTAAAACGGACGTCTGCTCGTAATGCGAGCAATCGTCGGCAAGAGATAAGAGCGAGTGAAAAGCGACAACTTGAAGCTTTTCATCCGATATAGGGAATCGGTCCGAACAAAAACCCGTTTTTAAATCGACTCGATTTAGATGAGATAGTCTCGATAAACCTCAACCCGTTAAAAGCGAACCGATTCAGTTACAGCCTGATGTTAAAATGGCGCCGAGTCCAAAGAGACAACTTCACAAAGATGGAAGATCTGGGAAGGTTTTTAGGTCTCGATCTCTCCTATTCTCCTGCCTTTCCTTTAAACCTTCCTCGAAGACTTGCATCAAAAATCATCAAAGGGACGTTTGAAGATCCGATATTGAAACAATTCCTTCCAACCGAAGCTGAACAAAACCCTCCCCCTTCTTTTTTAGAAGATCCGGTTTGTGACACCTTGTTTCGGAAAACAACCCGTCTGCTGCAAAAATATCGAGGACGGGCTCTTCTCATCCCTACAAGTGCCTGTGCAATGCATTGTCGTTATTGTTTTAGACAAAACTATCCCTATCATATCGGTAAAGATTTCCTACAAGAACTTGAAGTTTTACGGCAAGATTCAACTCTTCATGAAGTGATCTTGAGTGGAGGAGACCCTCTGGCGCTTAGCGATGAAATATTGAAATACCTAATCGAAGCTCTAGATCAAATACCCCAGCTAAAAGTTCTCCGTTTTCACACCCGTTTCCCCATCGGAATTCCTGAAAGAATCACCGATCCGTTACTGGAGCTATTCGAAAATTCACGCTTACAATTCATCTTTATCCTCCATATCAATCACCCTAAAGAACTCGACGAAGAGATTTTTTCAGCCGTCAAAAAAGTGCACCGTTTAGGGATTCCGATCTTTTGTCAATCGGTTTTACTTTCCGGGGTCAATGATGATCACGAAGTGTTAAAAATGCTTTTTCTATCTCTTGCCCATCGAGGAATCATCCCTTATTATTTGCATCAACTCGATCGGATTAAACAAGGACATCATTTTGAAGTACCGGCGAAAAAAGGGCTCGAACTAATGGAAAAATTGCGGAGCGAACTTCCCGGGTATGCCCTGCCCAAATATGTCCGAGAAGTTCCCTTTGAGTCGTCAAAGGTCGAAGTTACATCCGATTCATTGTCTTCAATCCGAGAATGTCAAGCCCTTGTTTAAGAATCCGTCCCGTCAATTCGCAGAGGACTAAGCGACTGTTTTCTTCCGAGACCCCTTCCACGCGACAATCGCGAAAAAAGGCATGAAATTTTTCGGCAAGATCGTAAAGATAGTCCGAAAGACGATTCGGGAGGAGGTCGCGATCCATTAAAGCCAGTGTCTCTCCAAATTGTCTGAGTCGCAGTCCCAATGCAACTTCCGTAGGATGGTCGAGCCGAATCGGTTTAGTGGCACAAAGAACATCGATATCTTTATTACACTTCCGTTTAATCCCTTGAATGCGGACATAGGAATAAAGCAGATAAGCAGCGGTATTTCCCTCGAAATTTAGCATTCGATCGTAACTAAAGACATAGTCCTTTAAGCGATGACACGAAAGATCGGCATATTTAACCGCATCTATTCCTAGAATTTCAGCGAGTCGATTCAGCCCGTTTTCATCTAGGTCTTGAAGCCGTTTTTGTAGGAGCTCACGGGCACGACGGACCGCTTCTTTTAAGAGGTCGATCAGTTTTTCCGTTTCACCGCTACGCGTTTTAAACTTTTTTCCGTCCGGTCCGAGGACAACCCCGAACGGAACATGCTCGATCTGGACTTTTGTACAATCATAATAACCCCCTTTTGCAGCTGCTGCAAAAAGCATTTGGAAATGAAGCCGTTGTCCCGCATCGACCACATAAATAATCCGATCCGCTTTTTCTTCTCGAACCCGTTGATAAATCGCCGCGCTATCCGTTGTCGAATAGTTATAACCCCCATCCGACTTTTGAAGAATCATTGGAAGAGCTGTTCCATCTTTTGCCTTGAACCCTTCAAGAAAAACGCATTTCGCTCCGTCTGAAACCTCAATGATTCCTTTTTTTTCATAGTCTTCAATCACTCGTGGCAACATCCGATTGTAATAAGATTCTCCACGCTCGGTGAGTGTGACATCGAGAAAATCATAGATCTCTTGAAACCCTCTGCGAGAAATTTCACAGATTTTTTCCCAAGCTGCAAGGGCTTCTTGTTCCCCTGTTTGTAACCCGACAACCTGAGCATGTGCCCGTTTTTTAAATTCGATATCTTGATCGAAAACTTTTTTCGATTCCCGATACCAGTTCATAAGAGCGGCAAGATCGGTTTCTTCATTTTCAGACAGGACTTCGGGTTCGCATTCTTTCAAATAGGTGATAAGCATTCCGAATTGGGTTCCCCAATCTCCGATATGATTCAGACGTAAGACGTCATGTCCTAAAAATTCAAAAAGACGGGCTAGGCTTTCTCCGATAATTGTGGAACGGAGATGCCCCACATGGAGTTCTTTAGCGACGTTGGGGGAAGAAAACTCCACGATCACTTTCTTCACTTTTTTTAGACGGGGGACTCCCAGCATCGGATCGACAACTATTCGGGTCAGCTCCTCGGATAAAAAATTTTTTGTCAAAGTGATGTTGATAAAACCTGTACCCGTAACCTCGAGCTTTTCAATGACACCGTCGGAGTTCCACTTTTCAACGATTTCCTCCGCAATCTTACGCGGGTACTTTTTTAGCTTCTTTGCTACTTTCATTGCCGAGTTGCATTGATAGTGACCGAATTTGGGATGGGTGCTCTGCGTCACATCGGCTTCGAACGCCAAATCTCCGACGATTTCCTTTAAAATCGTTGTTGCCTGCGCTTGAAGGGTTTCTGAAAGATTTTTCATAGTGAACTCTTAGCAGATTGTGGGAATTTTCCTCTTTATCGTCATCATGTGCTTTGCACAAAATCGAATTGTCGATACAAAGGGTTGGATTTTTTGGTTCCCCAATTTTTCATATCCTTCCCACAACCGTGCTCATAGAATATCGATCACACTCCGGAAATCCAGACCTTCTTTGCCAAGCTATTTTTTAACTCCCTGAGCTTTTATAAAGTCTATTTTAACCCCGCTCTTCTGTCCTAAATCATTGATTTTTTGAATATCATCGGAAGAAAAATGGTGAAAGTCTAATCCCTCCAAAAAGATTTGCAACTTGTCCTTATCGGAAACGGTCGTTTTGTACATTTTATCTTTTAACGTAAAGGTTGTTAATCCGCCCTTTGTTTCAGGCTTCGGTTTAAAACCGGCTCTATCTTTAAATTGACTGTCTTTTGGGCATAGAGCCGTAAATATGTCACTTTCCTCTGTTTTTTTCGAGAGAAGTTTTAGAAGGTTTTCCACTTTCTCAGCGTCTATTACATTGATAAGATTTCCTAGATGAAACAGACGAATCTCATCCTCTTTTCTTGGACCAATTCTCCTCAAAAATTCAAACACGTTCATGAGCTTAAAATTATTCTTATAAGGAGTTTGATGCAGAGCAAAGACATTGTTATCGATGCATGTAAAACCGCTTAATTTTAATTTTTTCTGTTTTTTGAGCTCGGCATGGATCATTTTTGCATCGTATCCCACTCCCGAGCCTAAAGAGAAAATATGCACTTTTTTGGTCGGATTCTTTGCTGCGAAATCTTTAAGGTACCGAATGGGGCGAAGCAGAAAATCTTTGGATCCAGCAACCTCTCCGCCATCTCCACTAGCCGTTATTTTACCTTTTTTATCGCAAAGAGCCGATAGGTCGATGGTTATCGCTTTTTCATCATTTTTCATGTCCTCTTTGGTATATCCTTCGGGGTAGTCTTGGGAATATAGTATGGGAAATATTCTTTCAGACTCTTGAATAACGCAACATTCTGTACTAAATTCATCGGTGGCAAGAGAAATATATTTTTCCAGGCTACGACATCTGAGGATCTTAGGACTCGAAGGGCTTTTTTCCAATTCATTCCTAACGATTCTCCTCTCAGCTTTACAACCGATAACCTTACAAAAGTCTTTATTTTTAAATGAAAAAGCTTTGGAAAGTATGCTTTTTAGTCTGGGATATACCGATATTTTTTCTCCATGTCGCGACACGTATCCGACCGGTGAGCTATAATATATTGATGAAGGGATTTTAGAGGGGATAATTCCGACTAGTCTATGATAATGATTTGTAGGGCTCTTCGATATCATCGTGGACCGCCTCCTTAATTTTGGAATTTTTATTGGTTTCTTCTAGATAAAGCGTCCGGGAGCCACTTTTTCTTCTCGCTCTTTTTGTGAGTACAAGGCAGTGCCTACGTATAGGTCATAGATTCTTTCATATTCGGGGCTATCGTTTTGAATACCCTTTTTCTTAAAAAGATCTTTTTGTTCGGCGTAATACGCATCTTTGCTTAAAAGCTCGGTTTTTTTTGAAATCATGGTAGACTCATAAGCCTCTTGTGTTTTTTGATTTCGACCGATTATGCCAACGACGGCTTCAGAGGAAAAGCACCTTGTCTGTTGTGCAATTCGGGTGAATTGTTTCATTTGAAAAGGATTTGAAACCAAGGGAAAAATCTTGTTCATTTTTTAATCTCCTGTATGATAGGGTTTAAACTGATGAAATGCTACTTTGCCACTTATGATATTTTAACACAAAATTTTTTCTCTTCGATCGTTAAATTCCCGGTTTCTCGATCATTTTTAGACCTCCTTAACAGCTAAAGAAAAACCCTATCCTCATCGGGCGATTAAATTTTCCGACCCTTTTTTAGTACGACTCCAAAATAACTCGATTCCATAAAAGGGCGTCCCGTTCATAGAGTTAAAAAGGGGAAAAACCTCAACTAAGCGGTGAGTCGATCGATCTTTTTCGGAAATATCTACTTATATAAAAAATTAACGTTAAATCAATATATATTTTTCACTTCAGAGCCGGATAGGTAAAGGAGAAGAAATGGATAACATTGAAGAGGTAGTGACAAAAGATGCTCCCTTCAACGGACCGGGTCATTCGGTAGACACTTCCGTAGATAAAACCGGCGATAAAGGTTAAAAAGAGATAAGAGAGCTGTCGGAGAAACATGAAATGAAAAAGGGCAAAAATGAGGGAGACGACGACGATGCTAAAAAAACCGCCCCACTTACTCTTTAAATAACCGTTGATTTCCCTTTGTAAAAAACCCCGGAAAAAAGCCTCTTCGGGAATCGTTACCAGAAATAGGTTAGCGATCAACCAAATAGGAGCAATCGGCGGAAGCTTAAGGTCGATAGCAACAAAATGGAGATGAAGCGAGAAAGCCGTTAGAATCAACACACCTAAAGCGGTTAAAGCCGTTGTTTTTAAGACGACAGAGCGTCGATGCCTTTTCGGAAAGAGGGGAATCGTTAGGGCTAAAGGGAAAAAACCGATGAAGGGTTTATCAAAGTTAAGGTAGAGGCTGTAAGGGTAACCGTTGTCGCTGATTCGAACCTTATCGGCAATGAGCCAATTATGAAAACCGGGAAAGAAATGACCCATTAGAAGAATCGAGATGAAACAAGCGATCAGAATCGGAATAAGACGGCGAACTCCCTTCAGTTTTGCTACCAGAGCTAAGTGAGCGGCGCAAAGAAGAGTCAAGGCAACGAAGACCTTAAAGTCGATCAGTTTTCCCATAATCCCAAAAACGGCGCCGACGGTGATAAATGATCCCCAAAGCCACGGAGATTTATGAATCCATAAACTGACGAATGCAAGGATAAGAGAGATAAAAGCCAAAGAGTGAAGAGGGTGATGAATAAAGGTTAAATAGGTCATGGTCCTTTAGCAGTTAACTCCTCCGTAAGCTAGTCATACATTCTGGGAGTTCCTCTTTCAAGCCCGAGCCGAAATCTTTCGACTACGCCAAAAGATACCGGCGCCGGGGTAATCGGTTACTCGAACCGACAATCCCGGAGCGTAGAGTTGTCGCGATTCTTGCTTGCTTATTTTAATCTTTTCCCAAGATCTGGAACGATTGACACCCATCCCGTTTCTCGAAGGTAGCGATTGGTCGAATGAAACTACAACAAATTTGAAATAATTCGAAAGGAAAAATAATGATCGATCGACCGATTTGATCGGCGACTCGACGGAGCCTTTCCTAACTCCAACCATTTTAGAAGAGAGGAGGAGACCTTTCTTTTTTGTCCGACATCCGTTTAATGCCGATTTTACCATATTTTTAATTTAAAATCGTCTTGATTCGTATGAGATTTTTTTGATAAGCTCTATACTGGCAATGGAACGATCCGGCTTAAACCGGTTTAGTGTAGTACATGAAAAAAAAAAGAAAAACGGCATTGTTTGGCTTGAGTTCGAACTCCTGCAAATTTTCCCGAAGATAAAGCATGGGGTCTTTCTTAATCTAAAACTTGGAGAAAAAGACCCTCCGGAAAACCGCCTAAAAGCTTTAGAGCTTTTTGCTCTCTCAAAGGGTGTTACACTCAAGCAATGTCATCAAACCGACATTAAGGAAATCGGTCAATATGATCAAAATCTTTTACACTTCGATGGCTATGACGGGATGGTGACCGCTGAAAAAGATACCGGATTGCTCATCCGTCATGCCGATTGCCAAGCAACCGTTTTTTATGATCCCGTCCGTCAAGTCATCGGCAATGTTCATTGTGGCTGGCGTGGAAGCGTTCGAAATATTTACCGGAAGGCGGTCGATAAGATGACACTTCTCTATCAAACCAACCCTTCCGATTTAATCGTTTGTGTCGGACCGAGTTTAGGTCCGAATTCGGCAGAGTTTAAACATTACAAACAGGAGCTTCCCGAAACCTTTTGGAAGTACCAGACCCGTCCGACCTATTTCGATTTTTGGGAGATTAGTCGGATGCAACTAACGACCGTTGGAATTCCTGAAAAGCAAATCGAAATCGCAGAAATCTGCACCTATGAAAATGAAGCGGAGTGCTTTTCCTACAGGAGAAATAAAAATACTTCCCGTCATGGAACATTGGTAGGAATCGTGAGCAACCAACCGACACCGTCCGATCCACTATCGGATCTATCATAAAAGACTCAAGGCACTGAATACCAAACATTTTTATCGAACGATAGCGGCAAAAGCGACTCAAAAAAGATTGAAAACATCTGGCGCATACCCGGAGCGACTCCTCAGATTTTACCCTTAGAGGTAAAGAAGCGACGTGCTAAAACACTTTTTGTCGCATATGATTTAAGAGGCTTAAGATGATTCCGGTACAAAACCCGACCGAGCTTGCAAAATGGCAGGGGCATATCGATGATTGCGACTTTCTTGAGGGGAGCGGGATCGATTTTACACAATATGAGTAAACAGGGGCAGATTCCGGCACACGGGTCGACATCCAATGATTAGATAGACACCCTTCGGGCTTTTCTTCCGGAACTACGTTTTTTGGGTCTTAGCCTCCAAAGTTGCCGAACCGACATCTTTACCGTTTGAAGATTCCGACCGATCTCAAAACGATGAGGCTTGTTGGGCTCGAACCAACGACCCTCTCCTTAAAAGGGAGATGCTCTACCAACTGAGCTAAAGCCTCGAATGACCCCAAGGGGATTCGAACCCCTGTTGCAAGAATGAAAATCTTGTGTCCTGGACCTGGCTAGACGATGGGGCCTCAGACCATATGGCTCCCTCCAATCTACAGAGAAAGCTCGAAATTTGCAAGATCAAACTTCGAGGATACCTCTCTCTTTCGTAGAGAAAAGTAGATCGACTTGCTTGCAGTATTTATCGGTCAGTTCTTGGATCAGCTTCTCATTTTTCTTTTGCTCATCTTCAGAAATATCCCCTTCCGTCTTTTGCTTCTTTAAACGATCGTTCGACTTACGTCTTACATCGCGGATCGTTACCTTTGTCTTTTCCCCTTTTTCACGGGCATCTTTAGCAATCTCTTTGCGCCTCTCTTCACTCATCGGCGGAATCGGGACGCGAACGACGTTGCCGTCAACGGCAGGCGTCAGATTTAAATTTGCCTTTTCAATACCTTTAGCAACCGCATTTGCCGTTGAGGGATCAAAAGGGGTGACAATAAGCTGATTCCCATTGCTAACGGCAACCGTTGCGACGGAGCGCATCGGCATTTCGGAGCTATAGATCTCTATGACGACATTGTCTAACATGTTCGGGCTGGGGCGATTCGTTCGCATATTCTTGAGTTCATCCCCATAATGCTCAACGGCTTTTTCCATATTTTGTCTACATTCATCCATGATACTCATCGATCAGTAACCTTTTGTAATAAGTGTTCCACCTTTTTTTTCGGTTATAGCTTTCAATAAAGCCCCTTGTTCGAAAAGATTGAAGACGTGGATCGGAATATCGCTTTCTCGACAAAGAGCGATAGCCGTTCCGTCCATCACATTCGGATTCCTCATGAGAGCTTCGGAAAAGGTTAAGCGGTCGCTTTTCACCGCATCCCGATTTCTCATCGGATCTTTGTCAAAAACCCCATCGACTTTTGTCCCCTTGAGAAGAACCTCGGCTTCGATTTCACTAGCACGCATCGCGGCTGTCGTATCGGTAGTAAAATAAGGATTTCCCGTTCCTCCAACAAAAATCACAACGTATCCTTTTCCCAGAGAGTAAAGGGCGTGATTCCAATTATAGGTTTCTACGATTCCGTCGAAATTAAGAGCGCTCATCACACGTGTGTCGCACCCTTTTTCCGAAAGAATTTGTCCTAAAATCAATCCGTTGATCGTTGTGGCAAGCATTCCAACGTGGTCGGCGGGAGTGCGGGCAAATCCGAATTGCTCCGCCATGTTACCTCGGAAAATGTTTCCTCCGCCGATCACCACGCCGATTTGAACTCCGAGCCGATAGATTTCACAAATACTATCTGCGATCTGAGCGCAAGCCGTATGGTCGATCACCCCCCCACTCTCTCCTTTTAGAGATTCGCCCGAGAGCTTAAGTAAGACCCTTTTATAAGGAGGCTTTGCCAATTCACTCACCTAGTTGCCAACGAGCAAAACCTACGATTTCCAAGGTTTTACCCACCTTCTTTCCCTCTTCGGAGAGATGGTCGGCAACCGTCATCGAAGGATTTTTGACAAACTTCTGATTCACTAAACAGCTCTGTTCGTAATAACCGCTTAACTTGCCCTTGACAATTTTATCCATGATTTCAGGGGGTTTATTCCGAATCTGAGATCGAGCGATTTCCTCTTCTTTAGCAAGAATATCGCCCGGAACGTCTTCGGGTTTTAGATAATCCGGAGCTTCGGCAGCAACATGCATTGCGATATCACGCGCCAGAGCTTTTTGATCGTCGGCTCCTTTAATCTCTACAACACAGACGATTTTTCCACCCATGTGGGAATAGACACCCATAGAATGACCGCCGACTTTTTCGAACCGCTTAGTCCTTTTGATGCGGATGTTTTCTCCAAGCATTTGAACGATATCCGCGCGATATTCATCGATTGTTAAAGTATGATCTTTACCATACCTTTGATGAAGAAAATCATCGACGACTGTCGGAGAAGTCCTTGCAACTTCATCACAGATATTTTTAAGAAATTCTTTAAATCGGTCGTTTTGAGCGACGAAGTCGGTCTCGGTATTGATTTCGATAAGAAAAACCGCTCCTGCGGTTTCGGCAATTCCGATGACTCCCTGATCGGTATTTCTTCCACCCTTCTTTACAGCCGATGCCACCCCTTTTTTACGAAGGATATGAACGGCTTCTTCGATATCTCCGTTAGCTTCGGTCAAGGCTTCTTTGCATTTGCTCATCCCGACACCGGTCCGTTTTCTTAGGTCCATGACCATTTGAGCCGTAATCGTCATTTTTTTTCCTTTCCTTTCCTTTCTGCCGCGATGGTTTCTTGCTCATCCCCGCCGATGGGAATATCGAGTTCTCCTTTTTTATCGATAACGGTATCGGAAATAGCTTGAATGATTAACTTAATACTCTTTAGAGCGTCATCGTTACAAGCGATAACGTAATCGATGGGATCGGGATCGCAGTTGGTGTCTACCAAAGCCATCACGGGAATCCCCAGTTTATTCGCTTCCGCAACGGCGATGTGCTCTTTGCCGGGATCTACAACGACGAGGAGCCCGGGGAGTTTTCTCATCGCACGGATACCGGCTAGGTTACGGCTCAGTTTTTCACGTTCTTTATTGAGGAAAACCATCTCTTTTTTCGTAAAACCTTCTCCTCCGGCAGCAATCTGTTTTTCGATACGCTCGAGGGTTTTGACCGATTGTCTAATGGTTGAGAGATTTGTTAACATTCCCCCCAGCCACCGCTCCGTAACATAAAATTCGCCGCAACGCTCCGCAAACTCTCGTATGACATCTTTCGTCTGTTTTTTAGTTCCCACAAAAAGAATGGTCGAGTGCTTTTCAACAACATCGTTAACGATTTCTAAAGCAATTCGGATTTGTTGCACTGTTTTAGCAAGGTCGATGATATAGATCCCGTTGCGCTCTTCGAAGACAAAACGCTTCATTTTGGGGTTCCATCGTTGTTTCTGGTGACCGAAGTGTGCCCCGGCTTCTAGAAGGTCTTTAATGGATACAGGATTATGCTGTTTGGTTTCTGCCAAGCCTTATCTCTCTCGTTTGATGACGACATCCCTATTCTTTATAAGGATTTAGGTCTCGGTTAATGTTTAGTTTCTATGGGATATTTTATCCCTGCGTAAAAGAGAGCGCCTGATCAGAATCGAACTGACACTAATAGCTTGGAAGGATATTGTTCTACCATTGAACTACAGGCGCACCGCTAAACCGTTACTTGTAGCGCGTTGCCTCTATTTTTTCAAGAAATAATCAATTATTTACATATAATTCGGTCTGTTTAGGTGCGTTTTTAATTGCAATCCCATATAATAAGATCTATCAAACAAATCGAGCGTGGAGAGTGTTTTTATGAAAAAGTTTCTACTGATTCCTATCCTAACGATAGCCTCGAATCTTTCCTTGTCAGGAGATGAAACATCCACCCGACCCGATCCCGTTCAATCGAAGGAAGTCGCCTTATCGAAGCAAAAAATGATCGATGAGGTCCTGGTCGAATACCAAGCCGGTCATTACAATAATTTCTTGAAACAATCGGATGATAAGTACCATCAAGCCGAGAAAAAATGGAAAAATAATGAGCTGCTGGAGCAACGCAAGAAGTTTTCGTCCATGATTCATAACTACGGGATCGATAAAACCGATAAATTTAAGCAAGCAATCGCAACCCTTCACCGGGCTCAAGGGCAAGAATTGATCGAAGTCGCTCTCAACCATCCTAACGAAAAAATCAGCCGTGAAGTTCGTGACATGCTTTTCTTTTGTCCGAATAAAAAAGAGGAGGAAAGTATCGAATTTATCCACAACCTCAGCCTCAAGTCTAAAGGCGACGGCGTTACCCCCGTTGAAAATAAACTGATCCAAATCGATACCGAATTCTGGCTGAAGAGCCTTTCACTTGAAATCGCTAAAACACAAAGTAAAATGGATGAAGAAACCTTTCAGAAACGTTTCTTTGTCCTTCAACTGGAAAAAATCAAGCAAATGAGCAACGCCTGCAACAACGATCTCGTCGATACTAAAATCAAAGACCTTGTCGATATCGCATCGACAGTCCTTCCCAAGGTTTATGCATCGGCTTCGACACGAAAACATCTTATCGCTCTCGGAAGAGGTAAAATCACGCCGCAAACCCTTGCCGAACGGGAGTTACAAGCCGTCATGGTCAAATACCTGCAAAAAGAAGACACCTTGAACCGAAAGTTCTTCCCTTCCGGCTAGATATAGCCCGTAATCCTTTACTCTACTCAAACGAACGTAAGCTTCGCGGTCAAATCGATCTCGTTAAAATGTTAAGCATATTACTATTAAATTAAAAAGGTTTTACGATATGAGAACGGTTTGAAAAAGGATCGATTAGGCAAGGAAGAGAAATATAATAACATTGGCAATGGTTAATAGTTTTTTCCTTAAAAACTATAGTTAACTTTACCAAGTTTTTTGCATCAGGGGAGCGATATGTCTTCTTTACCGTTCACATTTTCATCGTCTATTCTCCGGTCGGCTATTGATTACACGGAAGTATAACAACGGTTTATCCCATAGCTACACTATTGTTGATTATTTAAAGTCGAAAGGGAAGTTTTTCCATTCGATCGAAAAAAATCCGAACAGCGGCTTGAAATATGACCGCCGTACCGGTGCTACATCTTTTTACGATCTAAAATTTTTT
>JBCDES010000023.1:0-16000 GCA_039179295.1 Chlamydiota bacterium | reverse complement strand
GTTAGCCGATTTATCAAGAAGATTAGATTTTTTAGAAGCAGACACCAGAGAACTAAGAAATGAGACCAGAAAAACCGGTCAAAAAATAGAAGCTCTTTCAAGACAAATTAAAGAAATGAATAGTCAACTATTTATCCTTGAAATTGAGAGAGAATTGAAGGTCACACCTAAAAAGAGGTTAGCATCTTTTAACTACCGCTATTCGATTGCAGCCTATTCCTGCGTCGCTATCAACTTATTCTGTTTATATCGAGATATAGCATTAGAAGATATTGCAATGGTCAACATCCCTTTAAGGGGGTATATGCTATTTCAATCGTTTAAAAATAAAGAGTATTTAACGCCTCTTCTAAATATCTCATCCTATGTCGCCCTTTTTTTCGAGGAGTATCGGATCTTGTCCGTAGCGGTAGATCTATTTTGTGAAGTGATTAGGGTGGATGGAGCCTATAGAGCCTACCGCTTCGAAAATAAAAAGATAAAACCTTTACATCAGCATGCCGCTCTCACCGTTTTCTACAAATAAAAATCTCCGGTTTGCCTTGTCGATCGAACCGGATAATGAAGCTGTTAAGCACCATCCGGAACGGGTCAAAAACTCGGTTACAGAGGGGATGCCGACGATTGCTTCAACCCTTGCCGTTGAAAAGAAGACGAATCCTTTTCTCAGGGTGTTTGATCCGAAGCTGCAACGAGCTTTGCAACTGTCCGATACCGATCCCGTCACCGTTCCGACCTATATTCGATAACTGAGGGATCCGGTTTAGGTCTAATGTTTGCTATGGTGTTTAAAATTTTACATTGAAAACACCATGTAGCCATGGTGAGCGCGGCGCCGGCTGTAGCGGACCGTCTCCTTTGTATCACGATCGTAGCGGACCTGAATAGAGATATAGGGATAGGGATGATCGGTATCGAAATCTCGCCCCTCTGCTGCTCGGAAAAGGGTGATTGCAACTTCCTCATTGTACCAAGAAGGGGTTGCGGCATCGGTTAGTGTCGTCGTTCGGAGCATCGGCCGTTCATAGTAGGAGAAAAGGGTATCGAGGACGGGTTGCGGGTCGTATTCAAATCCTTTTACATAGAAATCGACTTCGGCCCCGATAAGATGCTTAGAGGATTGCCCTTTCTTTGAGGGATCTGCATAGAGGTTATGGGCAGGGCAGCGATGACCGCAGGTAATGACGACGCCTCGGTCTAACTTTTCTTGGAGAAAGTTAAGGAGCTCGATCAAAATGGGATAGATATATTCCTCGCCGTTTTTTAGGGGGAGACCGTGCATTTCAATCCCGCCACAATCTTGATGGTAGATAGAATCTTTTTCCCGCTGGATTTGAATAGGAGGGCTGAAGACATTTCCTCGACACCGAAAAAATTCTTTCGTTATCCGGCGGTGATTGCCGATATATTTTGCTTCCCACGGATAGGGTGCTCTTTTTTTTAGCCAGGTCGGAGGAAAGGGAAAAAGGGTTTCATCAGATTGACGTTGAATAGGTGCGATCACCAGATTTTGACCTCGGACCTTTTTTTCTTCCGATTTTTCCAGTCCCGAGCAATTGATTAAAGTACTTAGGATAAGAGGTAAAAAGGTGTATTGCATCTTCATCTGACCGGAGTATATCGAAGTTTGCAAAAAAATTTCGACCCTTATATGGGTTGAGATAAGGAAAAAGAGGGTTGGAATGAAGAGGGTTCTCATTATTGAGCAGCAACGTTCATCGAGAGAGTTGCTCCTCAGTCTATTGGAAGGAAGAGGGTTTCGGTTCTTTACCGTCGAAGATGGTACGAGTGCGTCGGAACTTCTCCGGAAAAGTTCTTTCGATCTTATATTGAGCGATTCAAACGGAATAAAGGCTTTGCATCATTCGAGTCGTTCCCTTTCGGGAACCCCGGTCGTTCATCTATCCGATGATGGCGATCCTCCTTTGAAGACGGTCGAGTATGTTCTAAGAAAACCCTTTTCTGAGAAAGGGGTTCGCCGACTTCTGTTTCTCCTCGATAAGGGAAAATCTAAAAAAAAGGTGATCGTTGAAAGTCCTCGGATGAAAAGAATTTTGCGACAGGTTGAGAAAATTGCTAAAAGTCAGTCCAATGTGTTTATTTTTGGGGAATCCGGGACGGGAAAAGAGGTGATTGCAGGGCTTATTCATCTCCATTCTAAAAGAGACGGGCAACCCTTTATCGGTGTCAATTGTGCAGCGGTTCCCGATAACCTGATCGAATCGGAGTTTTTCGGGCATGAAAAAGGGGCATTTACGGGAGCTCATCAAAAAAGAATCGGGCGCTTTGAAAGGGCCGATAAAGGAACGCTTCTTTTGGATGAAGTTTCGGAGATTCCGTTAGCTCTTCAAGCTAAATTTCTCCGTGTGATTCAAGAGCGGGAATTGGAAAGAGTGGGCGGGACGGAAGCGATTCATGTCGATGTCCGACTTATTTCAACCTCTAACCGAGAGATGAAAGAGGCAATCGATGAAAAAACTTTTCGTTCCGATCTTTATTACCGGTTAAATGTGGTTCCGATTTATCTTCCGCCTCTTAGAGAGAGAAAAGAAGATATCCTCCCTTTAGCCAATCATTTTCTAGTAGAAGTGTGTCAGAGAGACCAAATTCCTCTTAAAAGGTTTTCAAAGAAAGCGGAGGAAAAACTCCTGAGCTATTCTTGGCCGGGAAATATCCGAGAACTTCGCAATGTCATCGAACAGGGAGTTGTCATGGACTATTCGAATATCATAGAAGAGGAGCATTTTCCGGTCGATTTAAGAAAATCGGAAGAAGTGCTCCCGATTGTGACGATCAAAGAGCTGGAAAAAAAGCATATCTTGAGAGTTCTGGATCACTTTGACGGAAACCGGACCCGGTCGGCTAAAGCACTTGGAATTAGCATCCGTACTCTTCGCAATAAGCTTAACGACTATGATATCGATCACTAGTCGCACAAATCGATTGTATTTTTAGAAGTGGAGAAAATAGGAAACGGCGGATAACCGACCGTTGATCTCTAACGGCGACGATCGGAGGAATGTTTAAGCTTCGCTTTCGTCATCGGCGAGGCCATAGCATGATCGATGACCGTATAGAATTTTTTTCTAGCTTTTCAGCCCTGGAACTGAAGAAGCGTCGTGCCAGATCGAGCTGATTTTTATCCTCGGGTTTTAGGCTGTTATCGACAAGTTGACGGTTAATGATGCGAACCTTGTTTTTAAGTCTTAAATAGCGCTGAGCGTTAAGCTTGCCGCACCCTTTCGTAACGAGATCGTGAGCTTCGATAGAGGACGGCATCAAGACCCCTACGATGTGAGCGAATATGATAAAGGAACACATGACGACGACGAGAAAATTCTTGAAATGATCGGAGCGCCAACAAGGGGTAAGCCTGACGATACCTAAAATGATCACAACCGATAAGCCGAAAACGATACTCGCTCCGAAATTAGTGTTCCGTGCAAGCTGAATCACTTGTTCCATATCGTCTACTTTCTGCGCAACTTTTTCTTCTTCATCCATTTTTTGAAGAAAAGGGCAGGGACTTCCAAGGATGGCGGTCGTGACAAACATTTGTTCAGAACTGATGAGCTCCATAGGAGAAAAATATGTAGGTTTTTCACATTTTTAATCAACAAAAAAACAAAAAAGTCGAGCGGGTTTCTTACCGAACTATCGAACAGGTCGACCCGTCGAATTCGATGACATACTTTAAGTTAAGTGTCATGGCAAACCGTTTTGCCGGTCAAGAGATCGGTTTTCCATTGAAAACGCTACGGAAGTCGGTTACGGCAGAGGAGCCGTCCGCAGCTTTGCGACCGAGGCGCTAATGATCTCGGTTGCTTTTCCGATTTCTTCCGGGGTGTTCATACGGGAAAACGAAAAACGGAGAGAAGAGGAAGCCCTCTCTTTGGAATAGCCCATATTGAGAAGGGTACGGGAGGGTTCCAGTGCACCCGAGGCACAAGCCGAAGCATAAGAAACGGCAATCTTTTCCAGATCGAGAGAGATGAGCAGGGATTCCGCATCGATTCCGGGAAAGTAGAGATTGCTTGTATTGGGAAGGCGCGGTCCTTCTCCATTGACTTCGAGATCGGGAATCTTTTCGATGAGGCGCATTTCGAATGCCTCGCGTAAAGATCTCATATAAGCGCAATCTTTATCTTCATCGAAGATTGTGAGGGCGCGCGTCATTCCGACAATCCCGGGTAGGTTTTCCGTTCCCGATCGGATCTTTTTTTCTTGCCCCCCACCCGTTAATAGGGGAGCTAGTTTGAGTCCCAAGCGGACAAAGACGAAGCCTACTCCTTGAGGTCCGTGAAATTTATGAGCGGAAAATGCCATTGCGGCAACACCTTCGGGAATGGAAAAGGGTTCTTTTCCCAGCAAAGCGACACCATCTAAAACGAGAGGGATATCGGTCCTTGTTGCGATTGCGGCGATTGCTTCGATGTCTAACTTGATTCCGGTTTCACTATTTGCCGCCGACAGGACGATAAGTCTCGTATTCGGTCGGATAGCTTCTAAGAGATCTTTTACTTCGGGAGCTCCGTAAAAATCTATGGGAAGATAAGTGACGGCGGTTCCTTCTTCTCGCAGCCGTTCCAAGGTATTGAAAACGCAAGGATGATCGATGGGCGATGCGATAACGTGGGAAGAGGGGTCGGATAAGATGCCGCGGATCAAAAGGTTCATCCCTTCCGTTCCGCCGGAAGTGAAAAGGATTTCGCCGGGTTGAACGTTAAGAGATGTCGCAATAGCACGGCGACAGTCCGTGAGAATTTTTTTCCCTTCTTGACCGAAGGAATGGATGCTTGAGGGATTATGAGGGGGAGCCGTCAGCTCTTCGATCATTACGCTCAGGACATCCGGATCGAGGGGGGTCGTTGCATTATTATCTAGATAGATTCTCTCGTTCATCGGTTTTCACAAGGACTACGGTTACATTATCGAGACCGCCTTGCCGTTTGGCTTGTTCGATCAATGTTTCCGTGGCATTTTCGATACTTTTCGCATTCTTTAAAATCTCGGTGATTTTTTTATCACTGACCTGGTCCGTGAGACCGTCGCTGCACATCAAGTATAGATCATTCGGGCTTACCGGAGCAATATCCATTTCTACCTCTACATCGTTCTGTGTACCGATGGCTCGCGTTAAAATATTTTTATAGTAAAAATTTTGTGAATTTTCTTTTTTAATCTTCCCTCTAATGATCATCTCATTCCTCAATGAATGGTCGAAGGTGAGCTGCTCCAGTAGCTGCTGTCGAAAACGATAGATACGGCTATCTCCGACATGGCTGTAAATGAGCGACTGCTTATGAAAGAATAGGGTACAGATCGTTGTTCCCATTCCTTTGTAACCTCTTTTCTTGTTGCCTAAGCGATGGACCCAACTGTTGGCATTTTCAATGCAGAGTTTATTAATAGAGATGAGATCGAAAATTGTCCAATTTCTTTCGGAGGAGATAAAAAGCTCTTCAATGGAGGTCGAGACGAATCTGACGGCTTCTTTAGCGGCAATCTCGCCGGCATTATGTCCTCCCATACCGTCGGCAATTGCAAAAAAACCGTGTTCTTTAAGATTTAAGAAAACATCTTCATTATTCCTTCTGACAAGACCGATATCGGTCATTCCGAAGGAGCTCAGTTTATAAGTACATTCATTCATGGCTTAAGTGCTCTCCTCATCGACCGAGGGGTTGAGACACTGTCCCAACAATAACAGCAGGTTTGTATCGAAGTCATAAATCGCATAGAGAAACGGGCGGTTCACATGCATAACGATAGGATTTTTCGGTTCGGGAAGGGTTTTTAGGCTAAAGGGAGTACTAGCTCCCGTAGCAACAAAGATACCTCCTTCATCGATCGATAGGATGCTTTTATGGAAAGCTTGACTGATATAAAGATTTTGTTTTCCGTCGATTCTGGAAAAATTGCCGTTCGTATCGAATGCTGAGTGAATACCGAGAATTTTAAAAAAATCTTTTAGATCGAGCTTTTGGCTAACGGTAAATTTAGGAAGAGTTAAATCGACATCCTTTTGTTCGAATCGATTCAGGTATGAGAGGAATCCTTTAGGTGCGGATTCATCTTGAGAGTAGTAAAAATCATAGAGATGAGAGTGTTTTTCTTTGGGGAGAAAGACAATAAAAGAAATATGAGAGTTTAACCCTTCCAGCGGAAGGGCAACGATTTGAGTCTCCTTATTTTCAAAATAGCCGAGAGAGGACTTCTGATTCATCATTCTACAATTGACAAGTTGACCGTTAACCGTTTTAAATCGACCGGCTCCGCTACGTTGCGTCGGAAAGGGATGACTCCAAAAACCTTTAATGGAAAAGGTATTGAGCAGAATCATTTTAGTCGATTGAGTCAGAGTTGCCGGATCGATAAAACGGGAAACGTTACCTTGTGAATCGTTATGGAGCCAGCGATCCATTGTCGAGGCGGCTGACCGGGATTTTATAAAGTCGACCTTTTCGATGCTTCCCTTAAAATCCTCACGGATGACCGTTTCATACGAGGAAAGAATCGGGGTATCTTTTTCAACCCAGGCACTCACACCTACTTCGACACCCTTTCCCAATCGGTCTCGCATATTCCTGTAGGCTTCTCCTACTTGACCTCGTGGCATCGTTAAGCGAAGGGCTTGTTTCATTTCTTCAGCGGTTTTTCCTTCGGCGCCCATATAAGCCATCAGCAGTGAAGAGTTGATCGAAAAAGGGGAGATAATCGTATTGCAAGGTTTATCTATAATGTAGTAAAGAAGCATTCCCGTTTGATTAAGATTATCTGCCAGGTTATTGCCGTTTTCTTGGGCTTTTAGTGAAGAAATTGCTTTTAACAGACAAAAAAGCAATAGAAAAGGGACGGATGAAAGCCTCATGATCTGGATCGTCTTATTTAATTTGAAATTAAAAATATATGAATAGCATTTGTCGAATTGAATGTCATGCGTAAAGCGAAAGGGTGCAACAACACCTTTTGTCTTTCAGATAGGAAACCGATCGAGAAATACCTGCTCGTGTAAGAAATAGAGGAAGGAGAGAAAAATTGCCGAAACCTTGACTTAAGAGGGAGATGAAACGGCGACGAATTAGAATGTCATACCTTAAGTTCGCCCCGTTTACCGCCCTTTTTCGTTTTCGAGCTCCGGATTTTAGACTGCCGGCATCGCCTTACGTAGGGATTCTAAATTAGAAAGCGCTATCACGGCTAGTCTGCTATTTGCTATTCGATAAGAGAATATAATCTTCGATTCTTTTGACCGCTTCTCTTGACAACTGAGCGTGTGCCAATCCGATCGGAGAGAGACCGTAGGTGATTTTTTTCCAATGATCGGGGTCGGGATCGGTAAGATTTATAGGTTTCGGGATGAGATGATTTTGTCGGATAAACTCTTGCAGGATGATTGCCGGATACGTTCCCCTTAAATCGAACACTCGAATACGCATTGTCATGGCGAGTTCGGAAGAAGGGGTGATTTTAGTCGGAAGGTTTCCCGCTCGCTCCTTCGGACGGATCTCATGTTCTACAAGTTCGGTAAAAACAACATATTCATGACTGTCAAAGACTTCTTTAACCCAAGAGATGTCTGCTACAAAGGGATGGTGCTCGGCTGCCAAATCTGCAACTGCGGTATGAATATCGCTCGGAATGCTTACATAAAAATTCTTCCGCTTCATCAGGCGATTTTTCAACCTGTCGGTAAACTCTTCGGATAGACTCCAACCCGGATGACTTTCCGAGCGATCGAAGACGGGAACGAGAGCGACGATCGGCTTTGCTCTCCCATCATCGTGAAAACGTGTGGTGTTTGCATAGTTTCCCTTAGCGCTACATCCTAAAAATGTAAACAGGGTGAATAATATTCCTATTCGTTTCATCATTTTCGAGACTCCCGATATTTTCCCGACCAACCTGTTCAATCGACCGGGAGGAGATGAATTTCTAATCAATCGATACGTGAGAGCAAGTCGCCGCTTGTCGTAATGAGCATTTAAACCGGAGTCAAGGACGGTTTTGATTCAATCGCGACTGGAGAGCCGTTTTTTCGTCAAAAACCGATAGGAAAGATGTTCGAATGCTCCAACGGCATCTCCGTAGCTTTCAAAACCGCGACTTATCCGCTTGCGCTATTTTCCGTATGACCATCGCGATATCGGAAGCGGTGACTCGAGGTTGTTAAACTATCGGGACTATCGAAGCTCTCCATAACGGCTTGTCTCATTCTATAGTCTAGATGCTCTGATCTTTTTTCAAAAGAAAAAGAGATCGTCGCTTCTCAAGCTACCGACCGGTTTTCCGGTCGGTAATTTTCAGTTTAAAATCGAAGATGTAAATTTTCCTTGCGCTTTTTTTTTAATGATGAAAGAATTTTCCTAAGAACCCAAGGACCATCGATACAGTTATTTTAGGAGGAAACATAAATGTCACTGCAAAATGCCGAGGCTAATTTAAAAGAGTTCGGTAAGGAACTCAACTTACAAGAACTAGCATTTGACGAAAATCACACCTGTATATTGGGTATCGACAATACCTTTTCTCTCCATTTGACCTATGAGCCGAATTCCGATCGACTTTACATTTATGCTCCATTTTTGGACGGTCTGCCTAAACACGACTCTACAAAGTTAAAACTCTTTGAAGCATTTCTTGAAGGGTCGATGTTGGGCGGACAAATGGCCGGCGGCGGAGTGGGGGTTGCAGGGAGAGAAGAGCTTGCCTTAATGCACTATGCTTTAGACATGGATTTAAATGCCGATCCTTCCTCTCTTAGACGCTTTGCCCCCATTTTTGTCGAATGTGTTGAAAAATGGCGCGAAAGAGCAAAAAATATTATTGAAGGGAGAGATCCGGGTGCGACGGGAATTCCGGGTGGCGGTCCCATTGGCGGGGTCGGACAACAAGCGGGCAAAAGTGACGATGATCACCCAAAACCCGGTGATCGCTTCATCAAGATTTAATCGATAATACGCCGGATATCCTTCAGAGGAAGAAAAAACATTTTTTCCCTTCTTTCGATTCCCTTTTTCACCCTTTTGACACTCGTCATGACAGTCGAATGGTCGCGAGAAAAAATGCGACCGATTTTGAGATATGGGAGACCTAACTTTTCTCTACAAAGATACATAGCGATTTGTCTTGGAAGGACGCACTCCTTATTCCGTCCTTTTCCTAGGATGTCTTCGATTCTCATGCCGAAAGTGGTAGCCACGGTTTTAACGATTTTTTCCGGTGTAAGGAATGTTTTCGATTCTTTTTTAATAAGATCTTTCAGACGGCATTCAACAATTGCAAGATCGGGAGAAACCGTGCTATCGGGAAGACGGAGAGCTAAGGCTTCAAGAGCTTGAATAAGGGTGTGGAGGTTTTTAAAAGAGTTCGATAGAAACTCTTTAAGCGGAGCGTCGAGGGGAATGTTTAGAGCCAGGGCTCTCGACTCCAAAATCTTTACCCGTTCCATAGGATTGGGAGGAGACATGGAAAAAGTAATTCCCCATTCAAAGCGACTAATCAGACGTTCTTCGATCTCTTCAAGCATTCTTGGCGGGTGACGGGATCCCAAAATCATTTGTAACCCTGCCGTATGAAGACGATTGAAGGTATGAAACAGCTCTTCTTGGGTTGCGATTTTTCTGGAGAGAAGATGTATATCATCGATTATTAGAACTTCGATATCGCGATAGGTTTTTCGAAATTCATCAAGGGAAGCGGACCGAAAGGCATGGATGACATGGTCGGTGAAGGTATCTGCACGGACGTAAAAGCAGCGTTTATCTTTTTCCCGAAGTGCTTTGGTCGTTGCCATAAGAAGGTGAGACTTTCCACTTCCCTTGGGGCCGTAGACGTAAACGGGGTTGTAGCTTCCCATAGGGAGCAGCTCTTCGGTCAGTTCCAATAGAATGTTGACGGCGAGGTTTTTGTCGGATTGTCGAAAGAACGTTTCAAAAGTGGCATGAGGCTCTAAGGGGTCGGGTCGGTAGAAACTTTTTTTCTCTTCATCGCTCCTTTTTTGATCTGTAAGGGGGGGATCGGCGGTAGAGAAATGAACTTTAATCATTTTTCCTCTTGCCGTTAAAAGGTGTTTGGAGAGGTAAGGGGTTACGTATTCTTTAAACCAGTTGATCTGAAAAGCATTTGGAGCATCTAAATAGAGATTTCCCGCATCGAATTTGACCACTTTTAATGGGCGGAGCCACTCATTGACCGTTTTTCTTCCGAGCTTGTGATCTAAGAGATTAAGGAGATCGTTCCATGCTTTCATTCAAAAACGGTTACTTTTTTTTGTTCCGATTAAGATTTCACGACCGTTTTTGTCTCCTTTTTGCTTTACCTTAGACATATACCATTGCTGTAGAATTTGAAGGATCATTGACGAGAGCCAGTAGATATTTAGTCCGGAAGGAAATTTATAGAAGAGGAAAGTAAAGACGACGGTCATCATCATTCCCATCTTTTGCTGTTGCTGCTGTTGCCGGGTCAACGGACCTTTTTTCTTATTTTGAGCTGCAGCCATTTTCTGTTGGAAGAACATCACAACCCCTAAAAGAATCGGAAGAAGGTGGAACGATGTGCCGATAAAAGGAATGGGATGGCTCCATGAGAAAATAACGTCCGGTGCCGTCAGGTTATCGATCCAGCCGGGAATGAAGCTTGCTCCACGAAGAGGAAACGCTGATTTTAATAGATCGAACATCCCGAAAAGGAAGGGCATTTGAATGATTAAAGGGAGACAGCCCCCAAAGGGGTTGACTTTATGCTCCTTGTAGAAGGCCATCATCTCCATTTGACCTTTCTTAGGATCTTTTTTATATTTTTCCTGAAGTTTTTGTAGCTTTGGGCTGATTTCTTGCATTTTAAGCGTTGATTTGATCGACCAAGCATTCAGAGGGTACATGATGATTCTAAGAACAACGGTTAAAAGAATAATGGAAAGTCCCCATGACTCCGTTAGGTTATGAAACATGTTCATGATAAAATAGAGGAGTTTGGCAAAAGGCTCGGAGATGAAAGCGAACCAACCGTGAAAGCTTTCGGTTTGAGTATATTGAGGTCGATCGCCGGTGATGCCGTTCGTGTAGGTTTTGTCGACTTTTGCTAAAACGTGTTTGTCTATCGGTCCGGCATAGAAACGGAATTGCGTTGCCTCGGTTGCCTTTCCAAGCGGCATATGGATTTCGTATCCGGGATATTTATGTGGGGGGTAAAGATCATGCCGGGAATCGATCATTACGATGCGAGACGGGTTCACGTTCCCCGGAACGTTGTTGGCTTGGAAGCCCATGCCGATTTCATTTTGCGGGTCGATGATCAAGGTGAAATAGCCGTTCGAGTTTGCAATCCAATCGGGTTGAAAAGAGCTTAGGGTCGTCGAAGTTTTGGGAAGAGAGAGTTTTTCAACAATCCGTTTGTTATTTCGAACCGTGCTGTATTTGATCGCCGGAGCGGGAGTTCCGGAAATGAGTTCGATTTCGGGAACTCCCGAGGTGATCCAAAGCCCGCGGGTATCTCCTTCGGTTTTGATCGAAACATCGAGGCAATAAGGGGCATCGGAACCTTCTTGGGGAAGGCTATAGGTTTTAACGATCCGCCGGTTGGGAAAAATACCTTCGAATCGGATCATTCGATCATCGAAGGAGAGAAGTCTGTAAGGAGTAGCGGAGGTTTCCGGGTCTTCGGAAACGGTATTGAATGCGTAGTATTGCGGTGGAACATTATATGGAGGGGAATCGTGATTTTTCCGAATCTCTCGCCGAAGCAGGGGGTAGTATCCTCCTGTGACGGGCTCTTTTTTTATCGCTTGATTCGAGCCTTTTTCAACCGCCCGGTAAGGGCGACCGGGGAAGTGGGCATTATTTGTATAGTTCTTATCGATGATCCGGTCAAAATGGGTAGGAAGAACGACACTATCGGTATCTTTTTCACCTTTAAAGGGGAGATTGATTTCGGCAATCGCTCCGCCTAGGTTGGAAAAGACGACTTGGATGGTTTCGTTTTCCAGTACGTAGTATTCTTGATCAGGGGCTCTTTCGGACGATTTTGCCTCTACGCGATAATTCACAAGGGGGGAAAAATTCGTAAGCTTTGAGAGGGGAAGAAATGTTTCGGTTCGACTGTGAAAGATACCGACGGGAAGATATTTTCCTGCAGCAAAGTAGAGGACGATGCCGCTGTTTTCCGGCATAACCTTGGGGAAAAAGAGTTGCCCTTCGTCATATTCTCCAAGAAAAACCGTCGGCTCTTCTCGACCGTTAAAGGTCAGGACTTGGGTATCGTGCGAACCGCTTTGAGGCAAATAGGTCGAGGTGAGCGCGGGATGTTTGCTGGAACTATAGACGGCGAAGCGGTCATCCGTTTGAACGAGGTGCGTTTCTTGCCCTTTTACGTAAACGGTTTTTGCCCAATCGCCGTCCCAGGAAGTGACCAAATAGGTTTCTCGATCCGTTTCCACACCCCAAGCTATCGGCCGAGGTTCATTTTCGTCTCGATAAATGGCCGTTACGGGTAGGTTTTGAATGCTCGCCGTACGTTTTTTCCTATTGACTTCTTCGGTGAGTTTCTTTTCTTCGGTCATGACCTGTCGGCTTTGTCGATGAGCTTCATATTCTTTTTGTTTTTTCGAGCTGAAGTATTGATTGATAGAGAAGAGTCCGACGGACATCGCCATCACAAAAAATATCAAACGTTTGTTCATCCTATCGATCATCTTTAAAGTTGTTTAATGGCGTATCGTAGCAAAAAAAAGATAAAAAAACTAGGGATCTTTGGATGACGCGGTAGTTGTAATGTAAAATTTCACACCTAAAGCGCTCTTTATCGCGATTTTCCCGTTCCACAGCCGTTTGCTCTGGATTTTAATATCAACGACAGGAGCCGTAAGCGTTTCTTCAAAGGTGGGGAATTTGTCAAGAGGATAGGCAAAATTTACATTCGGGGTGATCGTTGACGGGAGGGAAATCGAGCGATCTTCAGAGGCCGGGTCTATCCTAGCCGCGGCAACCGAAAACTCGGCAAGCGGTTTCAGTTCGATCGGTTCTTGGATTCCAGTCTATCGATGAAGGCTTGAAACGCTTCCGTTTCTCGGAGGTTTTCGAGCCAGTCGTCCTCTAACATTTCCTCAATGGGGGGAAGGACGTCGAAAGCTCTTGCTTTTTCTAATAACCGGAGGGAATTGTCGAGATTCCCCATCACGGAATAAAGACAGGAAAGGGCGTAATATGCGTGAGTATTGCCCAGTTTGGCGGCTTGGATCATCTTGTATTCGGCTTCACGAAGGATCCGATCCGATTCCGGATCTTTTTCAAGGAGATGTCCGAGGTTTACAAGGGTAAGTGCCCAGTCTAAGAGGATCCGATCATTTTCTTTTTCTTGTTGATGAGCAACGCGATAGTGATGAATCGCGCGATAGAATAGTTCCGGTTCGCTCACGAGTTCGCCGTAGTGACCGTAGGTCGATGCCAATTGGAAATGGATGTGAGGGAATTCGGGCTTAAGCCTCAGAATGTGATTGAGTAAATCGATCGCTTTCAGATAATGTCGATCGCTGTCGTTGAAGATAGCAAATTGATCGAGCGCCGATGCATAATGGAAAATCCAGTCGATGTGTATATAGGCGGCATTTTTTTGCAGATTGAGAGCCTGTTCAAAATGATAAACCGCAAGTTCGATATGATGTTTTTCATGACCGATTTCTCCATATTTGAGGAGGCACATCGCGTAATGGCTATGACAGAGACTCGACTTTTTTAAATTCAGCGCTTGCTCGAAGAAATGGAGAGAGCGATCGTAACTCTTTTCATCGTGATCTAAAAGAGCGGCGGCGAAGCTACTGGAAGCCATCGCGTACCATAGGCGGTGGTGAGCTCTGTTAATACTGAGACCTTTCTGAAACTGTTCTAAAGCTTGATAGTGGTAGTCGGGGGTTTTATAGTAGGTCCCGAGCGCATGAAAACAGATGCCGTAAGCATAAAAGGTTTCCGGGTTTTCGCACTCTTCGATGAGGTGTTCGATTTTTTCAAGGGCTTGGTGAATCAGTTCTAACCGTTCGGTATGGCTTCCCAGTAAAGCGAGCGCTTCTACCGAAGCGACGATGATATCGGGGTTTTTTTCGTCAAAGTAATGAGCCTTAAAACATTTATCGATAGAGGCGCGTATTTTTTTTATATCTTTGAAAATAGATCCCGAATCCAGAAGGAGACGGGTCCATTCGAGATAAGCCTTTGCATCATTTTTTGAGAGTCGTACGGTTGTTGAAAAACACTCGTCGGCTTGAGAAAAATGGTCTTCGTCATGGGTGTAGCCGTAGAGGGTTTTTAAGGTGATGCCGAGGAGAAGCCAGCCTTCTCTCAAAGAAATTTTGATTGAAACGGCATTTTTGTAACAATGAACGGCTTTAAGCAAAAAACTCGTGTCGTTGGTTTTTTCCCCCATCACTCGGTAGCCGTTACCGAAGTTGATCCAGAATTCCGGAGCTAAATCACTTTGAAAAGACGAGGCTTTTTCATAGGCTTGAATCGCCTGGTGATCGTCGGTGATTTCTCCCGATTTTTCGGCGAGTACGCTCCACAAATCTCCTAAATCCCAGTGTAGGTCTGCTAGGATATCGGGTGCTTGCCCTTGAGACGTTTCAACGGCTCGTTTATATTTTTCCAGAGCATTTATGAAGTAGTCGGTCTTTTGCCTCCTTTTTCCTAAGAAGTAGAGCGTATTTCCCCAAAGGTGCCACGCCTGGAAGCAGTAGGGATCCAAAGTCGTAGCGATTTTGAAGCGCTTACTCGCAAGGGAAAGAACTTCATCGCTTTCTTCCAGACTGCCGTAATCGAAAAGCGACAATCCCTGCTCCATAAAAAGTCGAGGGTTGCGGGGATCGAGCTTGGCTGCCAGTTCAAAATATTCGATACCGCTTTTGTCACTATGAAGAAGTCGGAGTTCTCCTTCTCGGAATAGTTTTCTGCTCAAAGCGGAGTAATCTTTATTTTCCTTCGGCTCTGCTATGGGATTTATTAGACAGGAGTCCTTTTGAGGGAGTCGTTTAAAATCCGTAGGACGTTTGATTTCCTTTGCTCTTGCCATACCTTGAACACGGGGTTGGGTGAACTTGCGGATTATAGGTGACGAATCGATTTTCGACAATCCGCTTTCCCTCTAAAAAATAGATTTATAAGAGGGGGAGACGAGTAGAATTTTAATGTGACGATTTAAAATAAGAGGTTTAAAAAAAGAGACCCTTAACCTAAAATCCGCTAGGCTGTCCAAGATGAATAAGGGGGGTCCATGTATCGCTATAAAAGAGCGGTCAGAGTTCGAGACACCGATGCAACCGGAGTCCTTTACTTTGCCGAGCAACTGCAAATCGGTTTGGAAGCGTTCGAAGATTTTCTCGATTTTCAACGATTTTCTATAGGGGAAATGATCGAGAAAAACGATTATCTTCTACCGATTCGTCATGTCGAAGGAGATTTTTTTGCGCCCGTCTATGTCGGTGATATCTTAGAGGTAAGCCTCCGCTTTTCCAAGATCGGGATCACCTCTTTTACCCATGCATCGGAGTTTTTTAAACAAGGGGTCAAGGTCGGGACCGTCGAGATCACTCACGTCGCTTATTGTCCGGGTCGAAAAAAGAAGATTCCCATTCCCGACGGGGTAAAAAATATATTTCCAACCTAAGAACGGCTCGAAAGAGGGTAGCGCTGATGCCGAGATAGCAATTTTTCTTCGGTCGTATCGTGTCGAGATGATAAATTTCGTTAAAGAATCAATTAAATATTTCGGTTATAACCGATCTCGTTTTTTTATATCATAGATCTTTTAATCAACGGTTTTTATAAAAAGAAATGATAGTTACGGGAACCTTAAATTTGGGTAGAGAACGACTTAAACGGCGTTTAAGCTCTCCTGTTCTATATTTTTTTTTGTTCTCGACATAAGCCAGCGGTCGATAACCGAATTCTCGGTCGGGAATCGGGATGACTTGAGCATGATAGACCCCATCTATCGTTTCTAAAGCTCTTTC
>JBCDES010000126.1:0-1371 GCA_039179295.1 Chlamydiota bacterium | reverse complement strand
TGATTTTCCGCGACCAATTTACGCAAACTGGAATCGTTCCCGGTAGCTCGATTCGCGGTCGTTTCCGAGCCGATATGCGCGATCGCGAATTTCCAAACAAAGAAAAAGTAAACTATTGGTACGGACGCGACGCTATTTCCGGACAAACTGATGGTGGAACGACAGAAGCACTGGTGAAATTTGAGTATGCTTCCCTGGTTTGGCTGCCAGTGTTTTGTCCGGGACAACCGGTAGTTTGGGTGACTTGTCCGCGCTTGCTTAAACGCTATCAAGCGATTTCTGGAAACCTAACTTATAAGCAATGGAAAGAACTGAAGCCTTACACTGCCTCCGAAGACTTACCCGCTCGCCAAGTCAAAGAAACCCAGGACAAAGTTCTCTTCTTTAATCTCGGTTTTCTCAAGATTCAACATCACAAAGACTTATCAGCTTGGATTCCTCCTGGAGTGGATTTACCTGAAGATAAATTAGTTATTGTCGGCGATAATGATATCGCGATGATTCACGATATGTCTTTGTATCGGCAACGCCGGACAAAGCTGGAAGATGACATGAAAAAAGTGGAAAACTTCTTCGGACTTGAGGCATTGCCGGAAGGTTGCGTGTTAGCCTTTCCGATTGGTATTAAAGAGAAGCCGCAGGAACAGAAAAAAGTGGAGAGTGAAGAGAGCGATCGCCAGCCCGAAAAAACCGAAGTGGAGAGCGAAGGCAGCGATCGCACTTCCGAAAAACCTGAATCGACCAAAAAACAATATTTTTCTCAGTTGCGATCGATGAGTTTTGAGTCCCAGGAAAACACATCCAAAACCGCAATCTCGAAAGAACTTTACTTTGGCGGATTAGAGTCAATCGGTTTCGGTCGTTGTCACGTTACATTAGTTGGAGGATAAGAACAATGAGCGAGGAAAAACAGCAATCCAATTGGAACGAATACGGATTGGATCGGATCGCACAAAACTTAGTGCTAAATCATCGACCGGTCATCAAAGAATCTCACAAAATGCGAGAGGCTGTTGCCTACGGACTGGAACGGTTCTGGGGCGAACACCTGCGCTATAAAGATAAGAAGAAAAATGAAGGAAAGAAGAAGAACGGAGATAAAAAGAAAAATGAGGATAAAAAGAAGAACGTAGAGAAGAAGCTAACTGAAGACCAGCAAAAATCGGCTTACTGGAAGGCAACCTGGGACGAACTAGTCAGGATTCTAGACCATGCAGGAATTACCCTACCCAACGATGAAGTTGACCTCAATAATCCGGGAGCAATTAAAGACATGGCTAAAAAGCTGTGGGGTGAGTTGCCGGCAGATGGTCGGGAAAATGGCGAAAAGTTAACCCCAGACGATCGCCGCATTGCTTTAGCTGTTTTGAC
>JBCDES010000106.1:0-2183 GCA_039179295.1 Chlamydiota bacterium | reverse complement strand
CGGAGTCAATTCGGTCGGAACTAAAATCGGAAAGTGGGTTAAGTATCCAATTTTAAATCGAAACCGCTTCCGACTGAACGATTAAAGGGATACAGACCTGCAATGCGATCTGAGAATCAAGGAAACAAAAGCTTTCGAAACTATTCGACCTCGATAATATCCAGAAAGGCTTGCAGTTGCTTGGAACGTGTAGGATGTCGCATCTTTCTTAAAGCTTTTGCCTCGATTTGGCGGACACGCTCTCGAGTGACTTTAAAGCGCACCCCTACTTCTTCAAGCGTTTTAGGTTTTCCATCGAGTAGACCGAAGCGCTCTATAAGGACGGTTCTTTCTCGATCCGTAAGAGTCGAGAGAACCTCATTCATCTTATCCTTCAATATAGAGTACCCGGTCGCCTCATCGGGAGATTCGATTGTGGTATCTTCTAGGAAATCGCCAAACTGACTCTCTCCGCTATCTCCTACTTCGGCTTGGAGAGAAATCGGATGCTGAGCAATCTTATAGATTTCACGAATCCGCTCGGGGGTTAAACCCAGCTCAAGAGCAAGCTCTTCGGGGGTCGGTTCTTTTCCCGTTTCCATCATCAGCTTCTTCGCACCTCGAAGAACCTTATTGATTGTCTCGATCATATGGACGGGAATCCGAATCGTACGGGCTTGATCGGCAATAGCACGGGTTACGGCTTGGCGAATCCACCAAGTCGCATAGGTAGAAAACTTATAACCGCGACGGTATTCGAATTTTTCAACCGCTTTCATAAGCCCCATATTTCCTTCTTGAATCAAATCGAGAAAGGAAAGACCTCGGTTCGTATATTTTTTTGCGATAGAGATAACGAGGCGGAGGTTCGATTCCACCATTTCCCGTTTAGCTTCCTGACTCTTATCCATCCACCTTTGAAGCATCCGAACATCTTTCTTAAACTTGTCGAGTACTCGACCCGCGGCAAGCTCCCGTTTGGCTAATTTTCGCTCCGCAGCCGTTAACTTCGCTTTGGCAAAGCGGTTTTTCTCCGCTCGAGGAATAAGCTCTCGGATTTCTTTTTCTAACGATAAAAACCGCTCGTAGGAAGAGAGGATCATCTCTCCAAAGTCATCGATAATATTATGGCGGAAATGCATGCGACGCAAATAAGCCTGCGTTCGAACGTTACACTTCTCAATATCTTCGGAAAGTTTAACCTTTTCTACTTTCGTAAGCTTGGATTCCAACGAATTGATCAAAAAATTCTCGAGAATTCGATCCTCTTTATTCAAAAGATTGCGGAGCTCCGGAAGCATTTTTAGAAAGCGATTTTTATCATCGATTTCCTTTTCCGCAATAATCTTATCGAAACGTTCTTTGCCGGTCATCAGATAGTTTGCAATGGATATCGCTTCTCGCGTCGAATAGCGGAAACGCATGATGATCCGCTCGATTTGCATTTGAGCTTTTTCAATCCGCTTAGAGATCTCGACTTCCTCTTCCCTGGAAAGGAGCGGAACCGATCCCATCTCCTTCAAATACATCCTAACGGGATCGTCGCTACTCCCCTCCATCCGTTTCGGAAGGGCTTCTATCTCCTTTGCTTCTTTTTTCCTTTCTTTTTGACGCTCGACTTCGGATTGGTTTAAAATCTGGATATCCATCCCGCTTAAAAAGATCAGGATCTGATCGATCTGTTCGGCGGAATCGAACGTCATCGGCAGGGTTTCGTTGATCTCCTCGTAGGTGATATACCCCTGCTCTTTAGCAATAGCTACGAGTTCTTCAATCTTTTGTTGATGTTGAGGATCGAAACCCTGGCTGAATCCAGACTTACTCATGGTCTCCTAAAAGAATCGCGACACCTATCGTATAAAGTTTACTTAATTAAAAAGCAACGCCTTCGATATATTTAGAAGCGCTTATTTTGCTTAAAAAAACCCCTTATTGTCAAGACATGCACCCGAAAACACCCCATCAAGCCGTTCAAAGAGCAATCGGAACCGCTTTACCTCAAGTGATTCTAGAAAAATCGTTCCCGGAAATTCATCGTATTGCCGATGTCGTCTATCCCCCCAAAAAAATTATTTATGAAATCCAATATTCTCCGATCACTCTCAAAGAAGTTCAACAAAGAAACCGAGATTATGCGACTTTAGGATATACCGTAATCTGGATTTTACATGACCGCCATTTCAATAGAAAAATCCTTTCCCCGG
>JBCDES010000084.1:0-4168 GCA_039179295.1 Chlamydiota bacterium | reverse complement strand
CCAGACATAAAGGCCATGCGGACTTGACGTCATCCTCACCTTCCTCCCAGTTAACCCGGGCAGTCTCGCTAGAGTCCCCACCACTACGTGTTGGTAACTAACGACAAGGGTTACGCTCGTTGCGGGACTTAACCCAACACCTCACGGCACGAGCTGACGACAGCCATGCAGCACCTGTGTAGAGACCCTTGCGGGAAACCCTATCTCTAGAGCTGTCCTCTACATGTCAAGCCTGGGTAAGGTTCTTCGCGTTGCATCGAATTAAACCACATGCTCCACTGCTTGTGCGGGCCCCCGTCAATTCTTTTGAGTTTCACCCTTGCGGGCGTACTCCCCAGGTGGCATACTTAACACGTTAGCTACGGCACAGTCGGGGTTGAGTCCGACTACACCAAGTATGCATCGTTTACGGCAAGGACTACCAGGGTATCTAATCCTGTTTGCTCCCCTTGCTCTCGCGTCTCAGCGTCAGGAATAAACTAGAAAACCGCTTTCGCCACCGGTGTTCTTCCAAATATCTACGCATTTCACCGCTACACTTGGAATTCCGTTTTCTCCGTCTAACCTCGAGATAGGCAGTTTCAAATGCCGCTTCGAAGTTGAGCTCCGAAATTTCACATCTGACTTACCAATCCGCCTACACGCTCTTTACACCCAATAAATCCGATTAATGCTCGAACCCTCCGTATTACCGCAGCTGCTGGCACGGAGTTAGCCGGTCCTTCTTTACCAGGTACCCTCAAATCGAGTGAATATTAGTCACTCTCTCTTGTTTCCTAGCGAAAGGACTTTACAACCCGAAGGCCTTCATCGTCCACACGGCGTTGCATCGTCAGGCTTTCGCCCATTGCGAATGATTCTCGACTGCAGCCTCCCGTAGGAGTCTGGGCAGTGTCTCAGTCCCAGTGTTGGCGGTCAACCTCTCAGTCCGCCTAGACGTCTTAGCCTTGGTGCGCCTTTACCACACCAACAAGCTGATATCTCATGAGCCGCTCTCTATCCGTAAGGCCCCGGAGGGTCCCCTACTTTGAAGAAGCCGGGCTACCCCGACCCTCCTCATTCGGTATTAGCGGTCATTTCTAACCGTTATCCCCAGGAAAAAGGTACGTTACTCATGTATTACTAACCCTTTCGCCACTAAGTAGCAAGCTACTTCGTTCGACTTGCATGCCTCATCCACGCCGTCAGCATTCAATCTGAACCAGGATCAAATTCTCATTGAAAATTTAATCTTTGATCTGACCGAAGCCAGATTAATCTTCGAATACTATATGATTATATCATGTGTTTCGAGTTAAAGTTTGATAGGGGCATATCGAAAATAAATTCGATACGCTCAAACCTTAAGCTTTGTCACTTCAATTTCGCTGTCAAAATAACCGTTGAAAGCTCTCCGGCTTTCAGTTTCATTTCTCGCGCCGCTTTAGCTTAAGAAAGAATACAACATAGTACAATAGGAGTGAGTTTTTGCGCAAACGATTTTGTTTTTTTTCATTTTTTCTCTACCGACTCTCGATTTTAGAAGGTGTTTTAAGGAAGAAATTCGGACGGCGAGGAAAGGGTCTTCTATCGAAAACGTTGTCGCCCCCGTTAGAAGAGATAGACGTAGAAGAGCATTCCGACAATGTAGCCGATAAGGACGGGAACGGTGATTTTTTTCAGATAGGAGAAAAAGTCGACCTTTTCAAGTCCCATTAGAGCGACTCCGGCAGAAGACCCCATCACAAGAATGCTGCCTCCCGTTCCCGCGGTATAGGCAATCATCAACCAAAGGGGAGAATCGGTCGGGACGGCTTGGAGATCGTACATCCCCATAGTCGCCGCAACGAGGGGGACGTTATCGATAATGGCGGACACCATACCGATTACCGTGGCGATGACGGCCGTATCTCCCACATGCCGATTCAACCACTGCGCCGCCCCATCCAGAATCTCTGTCGATTCCAATGCATCGACACTTAAAAGAATTCCCAAAAAGAACAGAATGCTGGAGACGTCGATCTTGGTCAAAATGTGGGGGACGCGGAGGTGATGTCTTTGCGTGTGGCGATGGTGCATTATATCGGTGATAAGCCACATAATCGAAAGAGCGATCAACATTCCCATAAAGGGAGGAAGTCCGGTGATCGCTTTAAAAACGGGGACGAAGAGGAAAAGAGCAATTCCCACAAAAAAGACGAGTTTTGCACCGGGCTCCAATCGCTCATCCTTGAAATCGATTTCCGATTTCGGAAAATTACCTTTAAGCGTAAAGGTAAAGATAAGCAAGGGAAAAAGGATCGATATCAAGCTTGGTAAAAAGAGATCGACGATCACTTTGGTCGTCGTAATCTGTCCGCCGATCCAAAGCATTGTTGTGGTTACGTCTCCGATAGGGGTCCATGCACCTCCGGCATTTGCTGCAACAACGACCATACAGGAGTAAATGAACCGCTCATGTTTATGGGGGATAAGCCTTCTTAAGATCGAGAGCATCAAAATGGTCGTCGTCAAGTTATCGAGAACGGCCGAAAGGAAAAAGGCGATAAAACAGGTGATCCATAACATCTTTCTTTTCGATTTCGTATGAAGGTGGTGAATGAACGTATTAAAACCTTTATGGGAATCGATCAGCTCGACCATCGTCATTGCACCCAACAGGAAAAAAAGGATTTGTGAAACGGCGCTCAGGTGGGTGTTTAAAAAAGCTAACCCCGTATCGAGCGGTTGCGGGTCTCCGACAAAATAGATAAGCCAACAAATAACGGCCATGAAAAGACCGATTGCCGTTTTATTGATATGGATCAAAAATTCAAGGATGATGGCGATGTAACCGATGCAAAAAACGGCGATGAGAAAGCTATGAGAGAGTGTAAAAATATCTTGTTCCATATGCGCCCCTCACGAGAAGGCTAACGGCTCCTCCATTAAAACTCAAGCTTTGAGATAACGAAGAGAAGAATAGTTTGCAATGAAACGATTTTCAACGATTATACGCAACGAGACCCTCTTTTTCAGACGATTCCGGCTTGAACCAGATCGTGCATCCGAATCAACCCGACGAGACGATCCGAATCAACCACAGGCATCACATTTACCCATTTCTTCGGATCTTTTTGCATCAACTTTAACACTTCGAGAGCTTTCTTCCCTTTTTCCGTTGCAATGCAACAAGAGGTCATCAACTCTTTCATCGTCTTTTCAAGCATCTTTGCCGGATCTTGTTGAAGGGTCCGCCTTAAATCGCCGTCGGTAAAAATCCCTTTGAAACTTTTCTTATCATCTACGATTAAAAGACAGCCGCATCCTTTGTCGGTGAGGGTGACAAGCGTTTCTCGCAAACGATCGTTCGGGGTACAAATAGGAAGCCCTTCATCTTTAAGCATCACATCTTCAACGGTAAGGGTGATCTTTTTACCGATCGAACCCGCCGGATGGTTGAGAGCGTATTGATCGAGGCTAAACCGTTTTGCCTTCATTAGGGCTACGGACAGAACGTCCCCGAAAATCAGTTGGATTGCGGTTGAAGTCGTCGGTGCCAAATCGAACGGACAAAGCTCTTTATTCAAAGGAAGGTAAATCCCTAAATCGCAACGACTCAAAAGTTTTGACCGACGATTGGAAACCCAAGCAACGGTTGTCGCTCCTTTTTTCTGCGCGTAGGGAATCAAGCTCAACAGCTCTTCGCTTGCGCCGCTTTTGCTGATACAAATAAGCATGTCTTTTGCCGTAACGATTCCGATGTCTCCGTGTAGCGCGTTCACCGGAGGAAGGTAGAGGGCTTTGGTTCCGGTTGCAATCATGGTTGTCGCCAGTTTTTCAGCAATCATCCCGCTTTTACCGACCCCGGTAAAAATGAGCATTCCCTCACAGTTTAAGAAAAGATCGAAAAATTTTTCCACCCGCTCGATTTCAACTCGATCGAAAAAATAATTCAGATTGCGCCGGTAGTCTTCAAACAAACTTCTTAACATCTTTTTTCCAGTAGTTTCTTGATTAGTTAATCGTAAATAATATAACTGTAGAGATAATGACACAAGCGAGGAGTATTGTGTGACTGAAAAAGTCCCCGTTACGATAGCGAGAGGAGACGGAATCGGTCCTGAAATTATGGAAGCCGCCCTTAAAATTCTGGAGGGGGCGAGAGCCGGGTTAGAAATTCATGAGGTTGAAATCGGCGAAAAGGTTT
>JBCDES010000125.1:0-1392 GCA_039179295.1 Chlamydiota bacterium | reverse complement strand
GTTCATAAGGATTTCTACAAAAGCTAATTCCAGCTCAGCGTTTTAATTTTAATTTTTTTTACATGAGGTTCATCCTCATAATTGGGATCAAATTAATTGAATCCCGGTTTTTTTATTTGTTTTTTTGATCAAATATTTTCAAAATTGCCCGGGAATCATAATTGATTCCCGGGACAAAAATTATTATGAAAATTTTGGTAATCTGTAAACACAAAATAAAATCAAGGAAGGAAGAAGAAGAGAAATTTTTGGAACCTCAGAGCTTTAAAGACCTGAGGAACTAGAAAATGTTCTCTTCTCTCTTCTCCTCCTTCACCTTTGACTCCGATCCTAGGCCACTCCCTGCCCTGCCGACTCGCCCTCGTAGCGATTGCCAGTGCCAGCGTTTATTTTCAACCTTTTCATCGAATAGGCATTCTACTCTTCCTAGTTCCAGCTGCGTAACCACCTGCAATTAGTAAGTTTACAATCCCCTTTCTTTGCATTGAGCAACCTGAACCACAACGGTTCACCGTCCTTACCATCCTTTTTTTATTTTTTTTAGTGTCAACTCCGATCAACTTTGGCCGAAAAGGGCCTCCCCGTTCACAACTACCGCCTCGTCCTCCATCACCGGCCGAGTATTCAGACGTCGATTCAGAGGGGAAAATCATCACTCCGGCTCCGCCTAGCCCCATCGATTTCGACGAACCGTCGTCGGGAATCGAACCCGCAACCCCCACTGTACCAAAAATCGCAATCGACCTACCTGGAAAAGAGCCGACATCACCAAAGGCGGACCCAACCATATCAGCTACGGGACCTTCTATTGACGAGCTGGGATCGAACTATCGACTATCGTCCAGCGCAACTAGAATTCCGACGCCCGGAACTAGTTCATCGATTATCCCGATTAGCGACCACATCTCTAGAAGACTCGAGCGCATCTCGAACGACCGTATCAAGAAGCTACAGCACCGGGCGAGAAGCGAATCAAAATACTGCGTAATTTGTCAAAAAAATATCAACAGCAGACAATATTTGTCTCACATTACCGGGTCACTACACAAGAAAAACAAGCGTCGCGAAGACGAAAAATCAAGAAATCTGCGCTGTCGGGTTTGTGACACGCAGTACAACAATCTCCACGACCTCCGTCGTCATTTTGGATCCAACGCGCATCAGCGACGATTGATAAACGAACGAATCGAACTCGAACGCGAACGTTTGTCTCGCAATACCCCTAAAAATTAATTTCTTTTTTTTTCTTTGTTTCATTTGGCTTCCCAAGGGGGGTCGAGCTCGTTTCATTTTCTATTTTATTCAATTCTATTCATTTTCTTTTATTTTTTTTATCATTTTAATTTTTCATTTATTTTTTTAGCTTTTTAATTAATTTTTTTTTGAAAAGCG
>JBCDES010000012.1:0-26874 GCA_039179295.1 Chlamydiota bacterium | reverse complement strand
GTCGCCGATCAGCTTCTGCAGATCACTATCGATAAGTGCATCCGAGAGATCGAGTTCTTCATTTTCAGGACGTCCGTCCTGAGATCCGTCATTTTCGTTTTGAACCAATGATTAACCCCTTTAAACCGAATATATTCTTGATTAGTCTATCATTCACTCTTACTTTTTGTATACTGACCCCTGCAAAATAAAAACAACATCGGATAGAATGCTTGTCCCGTTCATTTTTTAACCTCAAGGCATTATGAAATTTTTAATCATCGATACCAGCGGTCCCGACAGTTTTGTCTGTTTATGGGATCGTAAGAGCTATACGGTCAAACTCCTTCCGCCGTTGAAACAGTCTCGAACACTTCTTCCGGCGATTCGAGAGCTGCTAAAACGGCAAACCGTCGATTTTATCGCGATCGGAACCGGTCCCGGCTCTTTTACGGGAACGCGTATCGGGGTCATGACCGCTAAAACCTTAGCGTTTACATGGAAACTGCCTCTAGTCCCTTTTTGTAGCTTAAAGATCTATACCCCGAATCAAGAAGGTCCCTTTATCCTTTTCAGCGACGCAAAATCGAGAGGAACCTTCGCACTGGAAGGTGTCCGTTCTTCTCAAACGGCCTCTTTTAAAAAGCCTTATATAAAAAAAGGAAAAGAGCCTCCGTCCGAAGGATTAAACCTCTCGTTTTTAGGAGGGTATCTTTGCAAAAAATTCGTTGCATTCGATGACGATTTTTCGCTCGGAGTCCCGATTTGTTACCTCGGCAACCCATAAAATATTGAATAATAAGGAGAATGTGTTATATGATGTCTACAGTTATCGATATGATAACGTTATCGGATTGTAACTAAAATTTTAACACCGCTAGGATGTGATCGATTTATGCCGAATGTAAAGGTTCGTACCGGCGAATCAATTGATAAAGCTCTTCGAACTCTTAAGAAGAAACTCGATAAGGAAGGTATTATGAAAGCGGCAAAAGCACACCGCTTTTATGATAAACCTTCCGTAAGAAAAAGAGCTAAATCGAAGGCAGCTCTTAAGTACAAAATCAAAAAAGGACGTTAACAAACCCTTTTAGTACTTGTATTATATGAGTGCTAACCTATATACCTAAGCCCATATGACGGACTACTACCAAGTTTTAGGCATTTCCAAAGAAGCAAGCTCGGATGAGATCAAAAAAGCTTATCGAAAGCTCGCTATCAAGTATCATCCCGATAAAAACGCAGACAACCCCGACGCCGAAAAGAAATTCAAAGAGGTTTCGGAAGCCTATGAGGTTCTGAGCAATGACCAAAAACGTCAACTGTACGACCAATACGGTTCCGATGCCTTAAAAGGTGGCGGTACGGGTGGCGGAGGCGCCGGTTTCTCCTCTATGGAAGAAGCGCTCCGCACTTTCATGGGCGCTTTCGGTAGTGGCGGCGGAACGGGAGACGGCACTATTTTCGGCTCGCTTTTCGGCGGCGGTTTCGGCGGTGAAACCCAAGAGTTGGCGCGGCAAGGTACCAGTAAAAAAGTGGAACTTTCGGTGAGTTTCGAAGATGCCGCTAAAGGAATCGAAAAAGAAATCGCGGTAGCGAACTACGCCGAATGTGGGAAGTGCAAAGGAAACGGCGCGCGCCTTCCTTCCGATATCAAGGCTTGCATCACATGTCGCGGCACCGGGCACCTACATCAATCTCGCGGATTTTTTAGCATGTCCAGTACCTGTCCCCATTGTCACGGCTCGGGTAAAACAATAACCAAACCCTGTGTCGAATGTTCCGGTGTCGGAAAGGTTAAGAAAAAAGAACGGGTTAAAGTTCCCATTCCGGCCGGAATCGATGACGGAATGCGGCTAAGGATGACCGGCTACGGCGATGCCGGTGATAACGGAGGTCCCCCCGGAGACCTTTATGTTTACATCAAGGTCAAACCTCATGAGATGTTTACCCGTAGAGACGATGACCTAATCATCAACCTCCCGATCAGTATCACCGAAGCCGCCCTCGGTTGCAAAAAAGATCTTCCCTGCCTGCTATCAAAAAAACCGGTCCGTCTTACAATCCCTCCCGGAACTCAAACGGGAAAAGTTCTCCGTGTGAAAGGAGAGGGTTTAAAAAATGTCCACGGCAATGGAAAAGGAGACCTGCTCATTCATGTCAATGTCGAGATACCGATCAATCTTTCCGGCAAGCAAAAATCTTTGCTCGAGGACTTTCAATCAACGGAAAGCGAGGAGAATTCTCCACAAAGGAAATCCTTTCTGGACAAGCTGAAAGTTTTTTTCAAACACCCTAAAACGACTTCCACCACCTAGTTTATAAATACACCCTTATCACTATCTTTGATCTGGAGACTCCCACTGCACTAGAGCAAAGGTTTTAACAATAACCAAGGCAATTGCGGCGAGGAAGAGACTGCCGAGACAGGGTTTTGAAGTAAGAAAGTGATAAAAATTGTTATGGAAAGATCGGATCGACGGTTCCTAAATCCCAAGAAAAAAAAGGTCGTCGTGCTTTCACACAACGACCGGGGACCAGACTTTATAGTCTGGAAAAAGAAGGGGGAAGTTTTTTGTCGGTAAAAGATATTTTCTATCTCAACCTTCACTTAGATACCGTTATAACATCTAGTCATCTTTTTGTCTATCATCATTTGATTTTGTATGTTGTGCCAAGGTTTTTCAGGGTAAAAATCAGACCGAAAATTTCTCCGACAACGCTGCGGGCAATGTCATAAAACACTTTTCAGATAGAGAAATCTTGCACCCGATTGAATTCCGCTTCCTTATTTAATCGGCTGAAAATCACGAAAAAATTTTGGACGCAAGACCGTTACCGCAATCGCTCCTTGCTCTAACCGTCGGAATCATCTACCGGCTATTTCCCTTTCCGGAACATCTCGCCGGTCCTCCAATCAAAATGCTCATCGGCAAATACATCCCCGGGATGGGGATTGTCACGGCTGTTATCGTTCGATTCTTTATCGGATACATTCTCAATAGATGGATTATTTCTAAAACTACCCACTTTTTCGACCGTATTTTTAAGAAAATCCCCTTTTTTCAATCGCTTGATAAGGTACTTAAAAATGTGACCCATTTCTTTCAAGCTTCTCCGGATCGCGAAAAAAATAAAGTGGTTGTAAGTCTCGATCGGAGGGCAAACCCTAATGGGCTTTATCACTCGAGAAGGTTTCTCAGACTTTGCCTCAACGGATGCGAATGCTAATCGTATTGCCGTCTACCTTACCCATCAGCTATCAAATCGGCGGCTATACCGTTCGGTTCCGAGATCCGAGGTAAAACCATTCGATGGATCGGCGATGGAAGCGGCGTTGCAATATACTTTAATTGCTTGGGGCATATAAACCCGAGCGATCATTCCCTTCTTGAAATAGCGATAGAAAGCTCCGATTATTTTTCGGTGCACCTATCCCGAAAAAGGTCTGGATCGAGACAACGGAGGAAAAAGCTTTTGAATTTTCTATAAGTATAGATACTCGATGAAAACCCGAAGGATTCACTTGGGGTAAATAGCCGCATCCTCTACTCTGAAATCTTATGAAAAAAGAAAGCATCGTCCCCTACTTCGAGCAAATTCGTATTGAAAATACCAACCGTTGCGGTTACAAATGTGTCATGTGTCCTAGAGATAAACACAAACGGCAGCAAGGGATTATGCCGATTGAAGATTTTAATCTGGCACTTGATCGGGTCGGCTCCTTTAAAGGAGAGCTTCACCTTCACGGATTCGGAGAAGCACTTTTGGATAAAGGACTCCCGAAAAAAGTACGTATCGCAAAAAAAAGAATGCCTAAAGCCGTTGTGGGAAACTATACAACCCTTGGCGTTCCGTTTAAAGAAAACTATTTCTTCGATTTAGTCGATTCCGGAATCGATGTCATTCTGGTCAGTTGTTACGGATATACACCCGAAACCTATAGAGCAATTCATGGAACGGATGCGTTTCATATCGTGAAAAGAAATCTCGAAATCATTTCCAAAGCTCGACTTTTCATCGATAGTTCTCTTAAGTTAGAAATCATTCCCGCCGGCGATAAGATGTTAATCACTTTAGGAGCCGACAAAGATCGTCGCACCGAGTTTAAGGAATGGATCGAATCCCTAGGCTTTTCCTTTACGCCCGAGCGACGTCTACATAACTATGGAGACGGTCGCACCTATAATAAACCTGAAGATCGCTTATGTCCGGTGGTTAAAGATATGCGACGAGCAATCCTTCAAATTACTTGGGATTTAAAAGTCATTCCTTGTTGCTATGACTACGATGCAACAATTCCGTTCGGAGACCTTCGCACACAAACCCTCGAAGACATTTTTAGTAGTCCTGCCTACAAGGATTTTATCAAAGCTCACCTCTCCAACAATCTTGAAAACTATCCCATTTGCCAAAACTGCGAAAAAGACATCTATTAAATGACAGAGTCATTTAACCCCGGCAATAGCACGTCCAACAAACCGCTATCGATGTTGAAGCCTGATCGATGATTGAAACTGTCATAGAATCCGACTCGATACAAAAGAGAAATCGAATCTTTCCATCGATCAAAACACCGACACCCGAATCTTTTGTGGTGAATTTTTAGTCGGGCGACTTAAAAAATTAACCCCGATATACAAATTTGCTCGGAGCGGGACTCGAACCCGCACGGACCGAGGTCCAAGGGATTTTAAGTCCCTTGTGTCTACCGATTCCACCACCCGAGCCTATGAAAATGGAGAAAAGGCAGACTATATCCCGTTCTTTGGTTAAGAATCAAGATTCCTTACCTTCAAACGGAGCGTGTACTTCTTGATTGAAATCGGTAACTTTTTCATCCGATCCGTTCTCTTTCGAGGAAGAGCTACTCTCTTCTACTTGCGGAATTTCTTCAGCCTTATCTTCTATATCTTCCATTTCCTCCGGGAGGAGTGCCCCTTGCTCAACAAGGTAATTCTTATAACGATCGATTTGATCCGAAATTAGGCTTGTCGGAGGAGGGAGAAGAACCCGTCTTTGCTGCAGAACCTCTTCCTTAATTTTTTCATTAAGGACTCGTTCCTCATTTCCCGAAGCTTCAACTTTTTCGTCCTTAGAAGAACGTTTTTTCCGTAGCCGTTTTTTCTCATGCTTTTTAGGAGCTTCCTCTTTCTCTTCTTTGCTCTCATCTTTTTTACCGATCGTTTTTTTGCTCCCACTAATTTTTATAGACTTCTCGATTTGAGGCTTTTTAAGAACGGCTTGCGTCTCACGAGATTCAACCACCTCGTATCCGGTCATCGGAAGGAGAAAAACCTTAGGCTTTTCTAAAGAACGGAAAAAATAACAGTTGCCAAAAGAGACGACCTCTATAGCTCCGACCGCATATTCTTCTTGAGTCGTGCTATTTATTGCACGGATGATGAGTTTGAATCCTTCCTTAGGGGTAATCACTGTTTCGACTAACGGTTGTCGTGTAAAATCCACTGATCTATTCCGGGTTAAGGGTTTTTCTTTCACGTGAGTTCGGTTTCACGTTTCTTTAGTTGCTATGTATAAGGCGAGATCGATCAAACGGCAGGAATAGCCTATTTCGTTATCATACCAGGAGATGAGCTTAAAAAAATTGTCGTTTAGGGCAATCCCGGCATGAACATCGAAAATCGATGAGCGAGTATCGCCGATGAAGTCCGACGAAACCACAGCTTCATCGGTAAATCCAAGTATTCCTTTTAAATTTCCATTTGCTTCCGCCTTCATTTTCGCACACAGTGTATCATAATCGGTCGATTTCGTCAGCTTTACGGTTAAATCGACGACGGAAACATCGGCAACGGGAACTCTAAAAGCCATCCCTGTCAGTTTTCCTCGGATTTCAGGGAGGCATAGACTGACGGCTTTTGCAGCTCCCGTTGAAGCGGGAACGATATTGTAGGGGCTTGAGCGCCCTCCTCGAAAATCTTTTTTTGAAGGACCGTCGTGAACGGGTTGTGTGGAGGTTAAAGCGTGGATAGTTGTCATAAGCCCTTCTTCGATTCCGAAATGATCGAGAAGAACTTTTGTAATCGGTGCTAAACAATTTGTAGTACAGGAAGCATTTGAAATAATCGTATCCGTTTCCGGATTATATTTTTTATGATTGACTCCCATGACATAGGTCGGAACGGCTCCTTTTGCCGGAGCCGAAATGATCACTCTCTTAGCTCCTGCCTCGAGATGTTTTTCCGCTCCGTTCTTCTCTGTAAAAAGACCGGTCGATTCGATCACATAATCAACGTTGAGTTTTTTCCATGGTAGCTTTGTAGGATCTTTTTCGGCAAAAACTTGAACGATGTGTTTACCGTCAATAATCAATGCTTGATCATCCGATTGAATCGGCAAAGAAAAACGGCCGTGAATAGAGTCATATTTGACCAAATAGGCAAGGTTGGGAGCGGGAACGAGGTCGTTCACCGCTACGATTTCAACATCGTCGAATTTCTCAAAAGCAAGTCTCAATACAGAGCGACCGATACGACCGAGGCCGTTGATACCGACACGTATTCCCATTATCCATCCTTTTGTGATATTTCTTGCGATCATAATCGATGAAGATCTAAAGAGCAACGATTGGATGAATAAAACTATAGTTCGATGGAGAGGGCTGACTTGCGCAGAATAGGTTTGAAATGATCTTCGGGTTTTCTTGCCACCGATTGAGTCCCGCCTCTGAAATTTCATAATGCCTTACAATAGTTTCGGACGGCTGATCAAAAGTTTTTGCGAAATGAATGTGAACGGTATTACCGGAAAACCGATTCGTTCTCACCGTGCGGATCGATTTCAAAACGGAAGAGTCGATAGTTTATGAATCGATAACCGTCGTTGACGATCGCAATCGATGTTTACTTAGCGGATATATTCAATGATGCAAAGCGGACAACCGTCGCCTTGACGGTTTTCCTTGCGAACGATACGTGTGTATCCTCCATTACGAACGGCATAACGTCCGCCAAGCCGATCGAAGAGCTTTCCGATCACTTTTCTATCGGTATTGTGAGACGACGTATCACCTTTCTTTGCACGGCGAGCCTCTTTGGGAGAAAGGGTATTGTAACGGATCATCATTTTTGCAATCGCTGCACGACGACTTGCTAATGTATTTTTTTTAGCAAGGGTAATAAGGCGATCGGCGTGCCTCCTAAGCTCTTTCGCCTTGGAAACGGTGGTTTCGATACGCTCGTGTTCCACTAGGGCTTTTAGCATGTTTGCCACCAAGGCTCTTCGATGGGAAGAGTCTCGATTCAATTTTACGATCCGTTTCCGATGTCTCATGGCATTTCTTGTCCCGATTTTTCTTCTAAATATTCATCGACGATTTGACGAATATTATCCCGTGTGATTCCGTAGCGGGACAGATCCATTCCAAGATGGAGCCTCATATCTTCTAATTTCTCTTTAATCTCATTAAGAGATTTCTTACCGAAGTTTCGGAACTTCAACATCTCCGGCTCGGGCATAATGACGAGTTCGGCAATAGTGTTGATATTTGCTTGTACCAAACAGTTTGTCGAACGAACCGAAAGCTCGATTTCATCGATATGGAGAGACAATTTTCCAAGAAGTTCGTCACGATCGCTATCGGATTCCATTTCCTCATGATCGAATGAAAGATCTTGGTATTTAAGGGTATCGAAAACACCAAGGTGAAGGACACCGATCTGTGTGGCAAACGTTAAAGCTTCTTGAGGCGTTACCCTGCCGTCCGTTGTCACTTCAAGGATGAGGCGATCGTAATCGGTATCTTGTCCGATACGGGTGTTCTCGACGAAATAATTAACCAGGCGTACGGGTGAAAAAGCCGAATCGATAACGATTTCATCGATAACTTTATCTTGAATGTTATGACGCTCGGAAGGGACATACCCTCTTCCGATCGCAATTTTAAGATCGATCCGTTTTTTCATCGGCTTCGTAACCGTGAATAGATGGTGGTCGGGATTGACTATTTCAAATTCGGACTCACCCATCACATCTTTGAGTGTAACGAAGTATTGTCCGCTACCTCCGTCCAACATGTCTTGAGTAACTTCGAGGATTTTGGAAATCACCTTTGAACCGCGGGTGTCGCGATTTTCTTCAAGAGGGAGTTTTCTGAGAAGAGCCCCTTTAAAGTTTAGGATAATATGGGTCATGTCCTCGATGATCCCCTCGATAGCGATGTATTCATGGGGAATTCCTTCAATCTTTACGGAGATGAGAGCGGGGGACTCAAGGGAGTTGAGCATAATACGCCTGAGAGCATTCCCGACCGTATGTCCGAACCCCCTTTCAAAGGCTTCTGCAATGAAGCGTGAATACATTTTTGTTTTGGTTGCTTCTTCAACCTTGATATTTGTCGGAAGTTCGAATTTACCATACCTAACAGTCATGCGTTATTCATCTCCTTATACGCGACGTCTTTTTCTAGGACGACACCCATTGTGGGGGATAGGAGTCTTGTCTTTAATCAGTGTAATGATCAGTCCTGCACTTTGAAATCCTCGAACGGCCGACTCTCGTCCCGCTCCCGGTCCTTTTAAATAGACTTCAATCTCTTTCATTCCGCGGTTCATTGCAAGTTCGCCGGCATTTTTTGCAACGACGGAAGCGGCAAATGCCGAAGATTTTCTTGAGCCGGAAAAATTTGTTTTCCCGGCACTTGCCCATGCAACCAGATTTCCCGAAGGATCGGTAATCGAAACTATCGTGTTATTAAAGGTTGCTTTTACATGCGCGATCCCGCTGGGAACGGTTCTATCGGTTTTCTTTTTGCCTCTTGCAGCCGTCTTTTTAGTGACTTTTTCCTGATTAGCCAATTTTTTACTCCTATTTCAATCGTACTCGTTTAAACGGCTTTTTTCTTTCCCGCAACGGTTTTTTTCTTTCCCTTTCGAGTGCGGGCATTCGTACGGGTTCTTTGTCCGCGGGTTGGCAAACCCAAACGGTGCCTCATTCCACGGTAAGAACTTGTAGAGATCAGTCTTTTAATATTGTTTTGTACCTGTCGCCTCAGATCACCTTCAACGACATAGTCGGATGTGAGGGTCGCATTCAGCTTCGAGACATCTTCATCGGAGAGGTTGTGAGCGCGCATATGAGGATCGAGCCCCAGTTTTTCGATCACTTGTTGAGACACGGTTTTTCCGATTCCATAGATGTAGGTAAGACTGATTACCAGACGTTTGTTTCCGGGAATATCGATTCCGATTATACGAGGCATAGGTTGAGTTCCTTCTTTAACTCATTGGATTCGGACAAAAAGTTAACATAGTTGGAATATCGGTTCAACGCTTTTTATATTCTACTTGTCATTCGTCCCTTTTTCATAAAGCCGTCATAACGCTTCATAAGAAGGTGCGATTCGATCTGCTTCGTCGTATCTAGAACAACCCCTACTAAAATGAGAAGAGAGGTTCCGCCGAAAAAGTGACTGATCGAAGCGTCTACACTTAAAATTTTACCGACCAACGTCGGCAAAACGGCGATCAGCGCTAAAAAAATCGCTCCTACCAAGGTAATCCGATTCATGGTTGACTCTAAAAATTCTTGAGTAGGACGACCTTGCCGGATTCCCGGAATGAAAGCGCCGTTTTTTTTCATATCCGAAGCGATTTGCTCCGGATGAAACTGTGTTGCCGTCCAAAAATAGGTAAAGAAAAGGATCAGAACGATAAATAGAGCGGTATAAACCCAACTGCCGGGCGAGAGCCATTGGACGGCGGATGCCAGCCATGTTCCCTTGCTTAAGAACTGAGCGATGGTTGCCGGAAACATCAAAAGGGATGAGGCAAAAATGACCGGAATCACACCGGCATAATTGATTTTGAGCGGAATATGGGAGGTCCCTCCCTGACTCTCTCTGCGTCCCACGATCCGTCTTGCATACTGCAAGGGAATTTTTCTTGTACCTTGGATGATCGTAATCGTTCCTAAAATGATCAGTACGAAGACGATGGATAGAATAACGACGGAGGAAAACGTTATTTGACCGATTTCCTGAGAATCAAGGTTCAATTGCTTTACGATGGTTCCCATCGTACTCGGGAGTGACGATAGGATTCCAATCGAAATGATTAAACTAATACCGTTCCCGATCCCTCTCTCGGTGATCTGTTCGCCGATCCACATCAAAAAAAGGGTTCCGGTGCTCATCGTTATCATAACGATAAGATAGAAAAGCCACGGCAATCCAAAAACTTGCGGCGAGAGAATCCGATCGGAAATCATTCCCGAATGTGAAAGGTTCAGGCTGAAGGCATATTTGGCGAGAAGGGTCGATTGAAATAAGGCCAATACTATCGTTAATATCCGAATACCTTTACCCATTTTTCTCTTACCGGCATCTCCGTTTTCTCTGATCTCTTTTTGTAGCGAGGGAACTACGGCAACAAGGATTTGCATAATGATCGAAGCGGAAATATAAGGCATAACCCCGAGTGCGATCACCGTCATTTGAGCAAAAGCACCGCCTGAAAAAATATCGACGAGTTGAAACAGATTTTGAGAGCCTCCGGTGAGTTGACGAAACACTTGAACGACGGCATCTCCGTTGATTCCGGGAACCGGTATGTAAGCTCCGATGCGACAGATCAAGAGCATCGAGAGGGTGAAGAAAACCTTTTCCTTGATTTCATCGATCGAGAATACCCTTTTAAGTGGCTGGAACATATAACCTAGACCGTTTTAAATTCAATTCCTTGCTTCTCCAGCTTGACAATTGCATTTTTAGAAAAACGATGGGCTTCGATAACCACTCTCTTTGTCAGTTCGCCGTTCGCAAGAACCTTAAATCCGCCTCTCATACGACGCATTGGGAATCCTTTTCGCATCAGTGTTTCTTTATTGACGGTTTCTCCATCATCGAAGTGTTCATTGAGCCTTCCCAGATTGATCTCGTAGAAAGGAATCTTAAAACGCTCATTGGAAAATCCGCGGTGGGGCAGTTTTTGGAAAAGCGGTAATTGTCCACCCTCTTTTCCACCACGTCTCTTATAACCGGAGCGAGACTTATTACCTTTATGACCGCGACCGGAAGTTTTCCCCATTTTCGATCCGGGTCCCCTTCCAACCCTCTTCGTCGTCTTTTTAAGTTGTGTGTTTTTCAATTCCGATAATTTCATCCGATCGCTCCTCTCGCATCAAGCGTTGCTTGCCTATTTCTAAGATCAGCGAGAGCCTTAAACGTTGCACGTACTTGATTCAGCGGGTTGTTTGAACCCAGACTCTTGACAATGACATCTTTAATCCCGCTGACTTCGAGAACGGCCCGAGGTTTTGAGCCGGCAATAATTCCGGTTCCCTCTTTAGCCGGCTTTAACATCACACGTGCCCCATCCCAATCCGAAATAATTTCATGAGGGATCGTCGTCCCTTCAAGCTCGAATGTCAGGATATTCTTTCTAGCCGACTCACCACCCTTTCGAATAGCATCTGCAACTTCGTTAGCTTTTGCAAAACCGATACCGATTCGACCGGTTCCGTCTCCGATAATAACCAGAGCGGAAAAACTGAACTTACGCCCTCCCTTCACTACTTTTGAACAACGATTGATATAGAGGACTTTTTCTTCAAACTCGGTTTCAAAATCTTCTTGCTTTGTCCTTTTCCTAGCCATGAATTTTCCTAAAATTTAATTCCGTTATCGCGAGCGCCGTTAGCCACTTCGGCGATAATCCCATGATATTTATATCGACCGCGATCGAAAACGATCCGGTCGATTTTCTTCTTTTTAGCAAGTTCTGCAATCTTAGCGCCGATTAACCTTGCGCTTTCCTTCGATACTTTATTTCCCTTCATCTCTTTTGACAAAGTACCGAAACTTGCAACGGTCGATCCTTTGTCATCATCGATCAATTGAACGCCGATATGTTTGAGCGACTTAAAAACCGATAAGCGGGGTTTTTCGGCGTTGCCTCGAAGTTTTTTTCGGATACGCATAATCCTTGTTTTTCGAATTTTATTTCTCTTCGCTAAATTTCTGTCCATCTCTTATTTCCCTTTAGCCGATTTACCCGCTTTCTTCCGGACATATTCACCGACATATCGAATCCCTTTCCCTTTATAAGGTTCGGGAGGGCGAAGTGCGCGAACATCGGCGGCAAATTGTCCGACGATTTGCTTATCGATCCCACTGATCGTAATCAAAGTGCTTTTTTCAACCGCTACTTGAATGTCACCGGGAATAGCTAACTGTGAAGGATGGGAAAACCCGAGCTGTAGATCGAGAATATTCCCCTTTACGGTCGCTCTATATCCTACTCCGATCAGGCTTAACCGCTTTGTAAATCCCGTAGTAACACCGGTGATCGCATTGTTAAGTAGCGAACGGTAAAGACCGAACAGCGGTTTTTTAATCCCGGAGTCCTCATCGAACCCAACCGTTACCTGCGATGCTTGAACCTTTACGGATATCTCTTCGGGGAAATGTCTTTTAATAACCCCTTTAGGTCCCCGGATTTCAATCTCTCCTTTAGATCCTTTGACCTCCGCCTCTTTAGGAAGAAAAATGGGTGCTTTACCTAATCGTGACATTCTTTATTTTCCTAATTTTACCAAATTAAACAAAGGAGTTCTCCACCCGTCTTCGATTCCCTCGCTTTCTCTCCTTCAATAACGCCTGCAGATGTCGATAGGATTGCAATGCCAAGACCGCTAAATACTCTAGGAATGTCTTGATAGCCGATATAACTTCTAAGCCCGGGTTTGGAGACCCTTTTCAATCCGTGGATGATGCTCTCTCTCGAGTTTTTAATATACCTTAAAAAAACACGGATTTGCCATTTTTTTTCGTTCACTAAAAAATTCCTGACATATCCCTTTTCTTTGAGAACATCGATGATGGATTGACTAAGCTTGGAGAGCCTGACGTCGACATATTTGTGTTTTGCATCTTTTGCGTTTCTAATTCTTGTGAGTAGCTCCGCTACCGTATCGCTAGTTGCCATTTTGTCCTTTACTTTCGTTTAACGCTTAAATGGAAGACCGAGCTCCGTTAATAGTTCTAAGCTTTCTTCATCATTTTCTGCCGATGTCACAAATGTGATGTTCATTCCCTGCTCTCTCTTCACTTCGTCGAGGTTGAGCTCCGGAAATACTTGTTGTTCCGTGAGTCCCAGAGAGTAATTCCCTCTCTTGTCGCCACCTTTATCGAATCCGCGAAAATCTCGGATCCTTGGGCAGACGATGTTACAGAACCTATCGAAAAAATCATACATCCTTTTTCCACGAAGCGTTACCTTTAGCCCTATGGCTTGTCCTTCCCTAAGTTTGAAGTTGGCAACCGACTTTTTAGCTCGAGTGATAAGGGGCTTTTGTCCGGAAATTAGAGCAAGTTCTTGCACGCAATCATCGATGACATTTTTATCCTTGACCGCTTCCGCAACTCCCATGCTAATCACGACTTTATTCAGCTTGGGAATTTTCATCGGATTCGAATAGGAAAACTTCTTCAAGAGCTCCTTTTTAATCTCTCCTTGGTATCTCTTCTTTAATCTAGACATACTTTTTTCGTCCTTACGACTTAACCGATTTCCTTAAATTTCGATAACCGACTTCTTTGTCGTTATCGAGGTATATGAGGTCTTTAGATCCGTCCTTCTCAAGCTTCACTTTGAGCTTAAGCCTCGTCCCGTCACCGTTACATAGAGCGACATTCGAAATATGGATCGGCTTTTCCATACTAACGATTTCCGATCTCTCCCCTTGTTGCTGTGCTTTCATGTGTTTTTTGCGAACATTGATCCCTTGTACGAGAATTCGCAAACCTTTCTTAGCGATGACCTCGCCCACTTTTCCTCGATCATTTCCACTGATAACGAGGACTTTATCACCTTTTTTGATCCATTTCTGTTTCATCTATCATTTCCCCTTTAGATCACTTCCGGAGCAAGCGAACTGATTTTAATAAATCCCTTATCTCGAACTTCCCTAGCCACGGGACCGAAAATTCTTGTTCCTCTAGGGCTTTGTTTATCGTCGATAACGACGCAGCTGTTATCGTAAAAGCGGATCATGGAACCGTCTTTTCTGCGGATGTAACTTTTCGTTCTCACGATAACGGCTTTGATGACCGCCCCCTTTTTAACACTTGATTTCGGATCTGCTTCTTTTACCGAACAGACGACAATATCGCCGACATATGCATACCGTCTGCGCGTTCCGCGCAGGACTTTGAAACACTTGACGCGTTTGGCTCCGCTATTATCGGCTACTTCCAGTTCTGTTTCTTGTTGGATCATTGTCTTTTAACTCTTAATGTGTTGTTCTAGGAAAGGACGTCCACTATAATCCAGCGCTTTAATTTGGAAAGAGGACGCGTTTCCTCAATCCGAACGCGTTGACCTTTTTTTAAGTCGGCTTGTTCATGATGGGCATAGTACTTTTTGCTATGCTTAACAACTTTCTTGTAGCGTCGGTGAAGAATCGTCGTTTCAACACCGATAACCGCTGTTTTGTCCATCTTTGCCGCAACAACGGTTCCTTCCTTAACTTTTTTTTTACCTTTTGCTTCCATTACTTTCCTTTTGACGCAAAATCGTTAGGATACGCGCCCGATCTTTCTTCTTCTCTTTCAGCTCATGAGGTTTCTCAAGCTTTCTCGAAACGAGAAGTCGATTCCTCAGTTCGAAAATATCACGGCAGATATCTTTATATCGCGCTTTAAGCTCTTCATTCGACTGATCGATCAACTCGCTTGCTTTCAACATCTCATATCTCCTTAAACCTTTTCAACACGTTCGACAAATCGCGTTCCGTAAGGAAGCTTTGCAGCAGCCTTTAACAGGGCTTTTTTCGCTTCGTCTTTGGAAATGTTCGCGACTTCGAACAGGATTCTTCCCGGTCTCACTACGGCAACCCAGTGGTCGGTTCCACCCTTTCCTTTACCCATACGGGTTTCGGCGGGTTTTTTCGTTACCGGCTTGTCGGGGAAGATTCGAATCCAAACCTTACCTTTACGACTAAAATAACGGGTGATTGCTACGCGACATGCTTCAATCTGTTGACTCGTAATCCAACCCCGATCCAGAATTTGGATTCCGTAGTCGCCGAATTCGACGAACTGCCCTCCCGTGGCTTTTCCGCTCATCGAGCCTTTCATCTGCTTTCGATGCTTAGGACGAGCCGGTATCAATGCCATTGTGCGTTTCTCCTCATTTCTTATCCGTGCTGTTCGCCTTTATTGATCCAAACCTTAACCCCGATTGAACCGTAAGTTGTTTCGGCACGCGCCGTTGCATACTGAATATTTGCACGAAGGGTATGGAGAGAGATTTGCCCCTCTTTGTACCACTCGGTTCGCGCAATTTCCACACCGCCGATGCGACCTGCAATCTGGACTTTAACTCCGGCTGCACCGGCATCCATTGTCGTTTGAATGGATTTTTTAAGGACCCGTCTGAAGGCGATACGTCTTTCCAGTTGCTTTGCAATCGCTTCGGCGACAAGCTTTGCATCGAGATCGGGGCGTTTGATTTCGGCAACTTCGATCCAAACATTCTTGCCCGTTAACTTTTTAAGCTCTTGCTTAATGATTTCAATTTCAGCACCTTTTTTCCCGATAACGAGCCCCGGACGGGCTGTGTGGAGTGTCACTTCAATTTTTTCACTCATCTTCTTGATAACGATCTCTGCAGTCCCGACGGAGCAGGGCTTTTTCTGTAGAAAATCGCGAATCAGCTTATCTTGAAAAAGATGTTCTCCGAATTCTTTCTTATTTGCAAACCATAGGGATTTCCAGTTTTTCTTTAAGGCTAGTCTGAATCCGACAGGCGATGTTTTTTGTCCCATGTTTCCTCTTAACTTTTCGTTCCGACTACGACCGTGAAATGAGACGCCCGTTTTAAGATAGGTACCCGACCGCCTCGGCTCTTCGATTTCGACCGTTTCATCGTAGGACCTACATCGATACGCACTTCTTTAACCTTAAGGTCTCGTCTTTGAACGCTATGAAGCGTCTCTGCATTTGCAATCGCGCTGTCTAGAGTCTTCTTTAAAAGGCGTCCTCCCTTCAGATTGCTATAAAGGAGCTGTAAGAGAGCCTCTTCAACACCTTTACCACGGATTAAATCGGCGGCAAGGCGGGCTTTCCTGGGGCTGATCCGGATATATTTCGCTTTAGCTATCGCTTCTCGCATGATTATTTTCCTTTATTTCTTAAACGGGTGACTTTTAAATAAACGCGTTGGAGAAAATTCTCCTAAACGATGCCCGACCATATTCTCGGAGATAAATACCGAGATGAACTTTTTTCCGTTGTGGACTTCAAAGGTATGTCCGATCATTTCCGGAATGATCATCGACCTTCTCGACCAGGTTTTTATCGGTTTCTTCGAACCTTCTTCGTTTTGCTTTAATATTTTTTTCAATAGGTGGTGATCTACAAACGGACCCTTACGTAAACTTCTGCTCATTATTTCTTCCTTCGGTCTTTGACGATCAGTTTATTCGATTTCTTCTTCGAGCGCGTACGAAGTCCCTTAGTCTGCATTCCCCACGGGGTTTGAGGAATATAGCCGTTATGACGCCCTTCACCGCCGCCGTGAGGGTGATCGACGGGGTTCATTGCCGTTCCGCGAACCGTCGGACGAAAACCTCTCCAACGCATTCTTCCCGCTTTTCCCTCTATTCGAATGGCGTTTTCACCATTTGAAACGACACCGAAGGTTGCACGACAGGTTTCTCTAACCATTCGGACCTCGCCCGACGGCATTTTGACCGTGGCATAGCCGCCGCTTCTTGCCATAAGCCGAGCCGAAAGTCCCGCACTTCTAGCAAGCTTTCCGCCACGACCGGGATATATTTCAATATTGTGAACCGTAGAACCCAAAGGCATCGCTTTCAGTTCCATCGCACAACCGGGTTTAAATGGAGATTTATCACCGGAAGATAAAAGATCTCCCTTCTCAATTCCTTCCGGAGCAAGAATATAACGCTTCTCTCCGTCACGATAACTTAGAAGGGCTATATGAGCCGAACGGTTAGGATCATACTCGATTGAAACGACCTTTGCTTCAATTCCGTCTTTGTCCCTTCTGAAATCGATGAACCGGTAAAATCGCTTATGTCCGCCACCGCGGTGACGGCAAGTGATATGACCGTGGTGGTTTCTTCCGTTTGTTCTTTTCTTGGAGACGAGAAGTGATTTTGTCGGCTTTATCGTTCGGCGCTTTTCAGCGATGCGCGTTAACTGGGCAAAGCTCGGAAGAACGAGCTTTCTCTGTCCGGGTGTTATCGGTCGAAACTTCTTAGTCATTATTTTTCCTAAATCGGTTCATCAATCGAATCGCCCCTTTCAAGGGTCACGATTGCTTTTTTAAGTGCCGGGCGGAATCCTTTATAACCGCGTACACGCCGTTTTTTGGGTTTTATGTTGAGGGTGTTTACCGCTTTTACTTTAATTTTTTTTTCAGCATAAATCGACTCGAGAGCCCGAGCAATTTCTAACTTGTTTACCCCTTTGTCTACGATAAAGACGTACTTGGGACCGGAACACTTCGTCGTGCACTTGTTACTCTTGCTATGTTGGAGCCCTTCCAGGACTGTCGATTTTTCCGTAACGTGTCGTGATTTTATCGAGTGAAACGGGGTTTTAACTTTCATTGTTTAACCTCCACGGTTTGCATCAGCTCTTCTTGAGCCGAATCGAGGACCACAACTTCTTGGGCACGCATTAGATCATACCCGTTGACGTTACCGATCGACCTAAATCTTACTCTAGGGATGTTACGCATACTCAGATAGAAGGTAAGACGTTCTTGCCGTGTTTTCTCCCCGTTATCACAAAGGAAAAGGACCTTACTATCCTTTAATCCCGCAGCATCCAAAAACTTGCAGACCGATTTCGTTTTAGGTTCTTTCAGGGGTTTAAGCTTCAATAAACGAATATGTCGGTCGGTTATTTTCTGCGCAAGGAGATATCGAATGGCCGCGCGACGTTCCTTTCGGTTAATTTTGACATGTTGATCGAATTTCGGCTTCGGTCCGAAAACGACCGCACCTTTTCGATACTGCGATGTCTTTATACATCCTTGTCTTGCACGACCCGTCCCTTTTTGAGGATGAGGCTTGCTGTTCGATAGAGCAATTTCGGAACGACCTCTGGTATTGGCACTCCACTGGCGTCCATTTTTCCGCATAGCGACGATATAATCTTTGATCAGCTGATGGTTGACGGCGGTCTTGAGGAGCTTTTCGTCGACCTTGACTTCCTCGAGCTCTTTCCCTTCTAAATCATATTTTTTCAGTTTCAAAGCGGTCATTTCCTATTTTTCTAAAGGGGATTTCTTTACCGATTTTCGGATATAAAGGAAGCCGTTCTTCGGACCGGGGACGGATCCCTTGACTAGAAGGACCTGCTTTTCGGTATCGACACGCATCACTTTCAGATTCTCGGTCGTAACTTTCCGTGATCCCATGTGTCCGGCTTTTTTCACTCCCGGCAAACTACGCCCCGGAGTACTACGCATCCCGGTAGATCCTGCCGTTCTATGGAAACCGGAGCCGTGCGATCCCGGTCCGCCGCCGAAATTATGACGCTTGATCACTCCTTGAAACCCCTTTCCTTTCGAAGTACCGCAAACATCTACAAAATCGGTTTCGGCGAAATAATCGATCCCCACTTCTTGTCCGACTTGAAACCCTTCGGTGTTTTCAATACGAGATTCCAGCAAACGACGCCTCGGTTCGACTTTTGCTTTTGCAAAGTGACCGACCAAAGGCTTGGAAAGGTTCTTTTTTTTACTTTCGGGAATCTTGATCGCTCCAAGCTGGACCGCTCGATAGCCGTCCTTGTCGTTGTTTTTTATTTGAACGATGACATTGGGCTCCGTAGCAATTGCCGTGCAGACGATCAAGTTCCCTTTTTCGTCATAGATACGGGTCATTCCTTTCTTTTTTGCCATCAACTTTAATGACATATATCTTCCTTATTTATCGCTATTCGATTTGCGCTCGTTTTTACCTTTTTGGAAGGGGTGAGAATCGTCAACTTTGATTCGACTCCGTTTATAGCTAAAGCGATGAAGTTATCAAAAAGCGGATATTTTTTACAATGAAAACTTCTGCAAGCTTACTTTTCTCTTTCAACAACGACACTTTCTACTTCGGGGTCGATTTTTTCCCGTGTGATCCATGCAACGACGATCAACAATCCGAGGATGGTGATAAAGAGTGTAACGGTTAGTCGCTCTCTCATTAAAAGCAATGAATTCTCCTCTGAGGAGCAAGCTCTTTTAACGTTCTTTGAATCCGGGGACTCGTTTTCTCGTCATCCGAAGCGACCGAGTCGAAGACGAAACTAAAGGTATCCCGAGTATTTTTTTGACGATAAGTCGTTCTGTTATGGGTCATCATCGGATGACGGACGGCGTAGAATAAGTGACGAGCCTATTGAAAACCAAAAGATTTGTTTGATTTAGAGATTTCGAGCGTAAAAGGGAGAGGCAACCGAAAAGACTCGAATAAGAGCTGACTTTAATTCCGAATCGGTTCATACACAAAGCATGGTCTGTTTTTTTTCTTGCCCCCCTGACGTCATCGCTCCTTTACAAAACCTTCCCTAAACGGTTTCCGATCTAAATAATAGGTTTCTTTCCTACTAAGTCTTTAAGCCTTTGCAAAGTTTATTGAAATCATTACTAAATTACCGAGAATATTCACGGAGGTAGCGGTCAAAGGGGCGGGACGGGCTAAAACCTTTCCGACAAGGGTGTTCTCCATACCAACGATATAGGGACTTAAAAGCCCCGTTCCGTTGAGCCAAACGGCAGAAGCGGAGATATAAACCAATCCCGCTCTTCTTAACACTTCTCCTTTTACACTAGCCTTAACCTTCGACACCTTTTCCATTACAATATCTTTATGAGCCATTTCTTCTTTTGCATCGCTCTTACTCCGCTCCCCGTAAGCGGCGCTTATCGCTCTGATATGTGTAATGGTGTTAATAGTGGCCGTATAGAGCGAACATACTTTCGCAACGAAGCCGAAAAACTCGGTATGGCGAGACAAGATCGTAACCTCTCCGTATTTCCCAAACCAGTTGAACGTACGCAATGTGTTAGCCGTAAGCCTAACGGTTCCGTTGAAAGTGTCGAAGAAATTTTCTTTAGTGGCTTCGTTATAAAATTTTTGCACGGAACTAACGATATTACCGATGCTTTCTATCGTTCTCTTTACACAAAAGGTGCTAACGGTTACCTTTGCAAGGTCTCCGAGCGGTCTCGTCTTGACTCCGAATAGGGTGGAGATGTCAAACTCGTCGAGGGCGTCGACCGAGCCGCTAATCAGACCGAACCACTCACTTGTTTCCGGCAATTTTGTAAATATATAATCCAGTTTGTTAAAGAGCTTTTTCTGAATAGCTAACATACCGGCAAGTAGACCATATCCTTCCCTTTCCGGTTGCTTACGCTTGACCGGTTTTCGGACATGTTGTACGAACCCTATAACGTTCAGCGCGGTGTAGAGCGATCCCAAAATATTTGCCGAATGCAGGGATATGATACGAGAAAATTTACCGGTGGTAAAACCGGTACCGCTAACGGTGTGATAAGCTAAAGACATTGCCGTTATTCCGATCGCAATGTCGATAACCTTGGATACCCTTTCAAGAAATATCTCGGTCCTTTTTTTCCGACTATCTTCATTTTCAGCCGGGTTTTCCTCATGTAGAGGTTCTTGGATCTCACCCTTACCTCCTTCGGATCGATCGCCGGTATCGATGATAGCGATAGCGGACGATAAGACTCCGAGCCCCGAGCCTGCAATCGTAACGGTAGCGCTGACGCTCTTATCACCAAAGATACCGAATTCCTTGAAAGACTTATAAACGAGGAGGACTGCTGATACCGTTTTGAAAAGAGATGCGGTCCCCTTGCAGGTTAGACCATAGGAACGGTTTTTCAATCTCAGATCGGAATTAAGGGAATAAGCGGAACTCACTAGAGAGGAAAATTGATAAGCGATCAGACAGTTGTCCGCGGTTGAAGCGATTTTTTCGAGACCCGGAAAGTTCTCGTGGTTTTTTCCTAGAAGAGAGACGAGATGCTTTCCAAGGAAACACACCGTTCCGGCAGTGAAGAGAAGATTCGGCATCTCCGTGAAGTAGGTATAAGTCGCTCTGACATTAGGGAATGAAGGACCGTTGTCGGTTTCAACGGGTTGATTTTTAGGGGCGGTCATGACTCTGGAACTCATCTTATTCTCCTTGGACTTGCTTTAAAGAGACAAACGTATAGCGAAAAAAGACAATCGGCGCAAGTTAAATCATCATTTTAATCGTAACGGCCGATCGAAACCTAAAACGAAATCTTTAAACGGCAATCGCTTCTTTCCTTCAAGTTGAATTTCAATAATCGAAAGAGCTTGAGCACCGCAGGCAACGACCCATTCTTTCTTTGAAAAAGAAAGAGGGGTCCCTACTTTGACCGCACCGCCGACAACTTTACTTCTAAAAATCTTAACCCTCTTTAATCGCCCGTCGACTTCGACTTCCGCCCAAGCTCCCGGCGACGGACTAAAAGCACGGATTTGATTGTGAATGGTTTCGGCATCCCGATTCCAATCGATCCTTGCCATGATAGAGTCGATTTTTTGAACATAAGTTACCTGTTTGGGGTCTTGGGGTTTTCTTTGAGCATAATAGTGAGAAAAGTTTCGAATAACGCGTAAGAGGGTCTCTTGTCCCAAAGCGCAAAGCTTTTCTTCGAGTTCTATCCGATTCATCTCTATCGGTATGGGAATTTTTTCCTGTGCAAGGATATCTCCCGCATCCATTTTAGCAACCATTTCGATCACGGTGATCCCCGTCTCTTTTGCTCCGTCGAGAAGGGCGAATTGAATCGGGGCGGCGCCACGATATTTCGGCAGAAGAGAGGCATGAAGGTTGATACACCCTTTTCTCGGTAAATCGAGGAGGTGTTGCTTGACGATTTCTCCATAGGCAACGACGACGAAGAGATCGGGATCGAAGCGACGAAGCTCTTGTTCGAAAGAGGAGGTGGAAACTCTATCGGGTTGATAGAGGGGAATATCGGGATAGTTTTTTGTCGCCAATTCCTTAACAGCGGAAAAAGCGGGTTTTCCACTCCTCCCTCGGGGACGATCGGGCTTTGTAACGATTGCCACGACTTCGACGCCGCTGCCGATTAAAAACTTCAAAACTTCGGCAGCGAAAAACGGCGTTCCGAAATAAACGATTCTCATTGTTCAAAAGGATCTTTAGTGGCGGGAAACCGATCGGAGGCTCCGAAAGGTTGGAGATCTATAAGTCCTCTTTTCGAGGTTTTACAAAAGTCTATCCAATGACTGATGACCGGGCTTTGCTCAACTTCCCTCTCTACACGCTCGAGAGCTTCCGTAACCGTTATTTGTGAACGATAGGTTAATTTAAACGCTTTTGTCAGAGACTTACGGAGCTCGAGGGAAAAACTGTGCCGTTTGAGACCGATAAGATTCAACCCCGCAACTCGGTAGGGGATTCCCGCTCCCAACGTATAAGGAGGAACATCATTGGTAATCCGACTTAACCCTCCGACCATTGAGTGGGCCCCGATCCGGACGAATTGATGGATAGGGGTCATTCCGCCGATATTGGCATGATCTTCGATTTCAACATGTCCTGCCAACATCACTCCGTTCGCCATAATGACATGGTTTCCGATTTTGCAGTGATGAGCGATATGACAACAAGCCATGATTAACGACCCCTCGCCGATTTCAACCGTTGACCCTTCTCCGCATGAAGAATTGATGGTCACGAATTCACGGATTTCGCAACGGTTTCCGATTTTAACGAAGGTTTGCTCCCCATGATAATGTTTGGCTTGGGTTTTTGTGCCGATAGTTGCAGAAGGGTAAACGATCGTTCCGTCACCGATCGTGGTATAGCCGTCGATATAAGCATGCGACTTAATCGTTACATTGTCTCCAAGGGTAACATTTTTTTTGATAATCGCGTACGGCTCAATCGTGACGTTTTTTCCGAGCTTAGCCCCATCTTCAATAATCGCTGCGGTATGAATATTAGACATTCAATGCTTCCTAAATCTGTTCGAATCCCCTAAGAGCAAAACCGATAACGGCTTCCGCCGCCGGTTTACCGTCGATCATCGCCTTTGCTCGGACTTTCCCCCCTTTCGAACTGAGATGGACACCATGGACATGCATGACGAGGACGTCGCCGGGGAAGGCGGGACAGCGAAACTTGGCGTTATTGACACTCAACAGCACTGCCGTTTTATCGACGAATCCTTTTTCATGAATCAAGATTCCGCCGGTTTGCGCCAACGCTTCTAAAATAAGAACGCCCGGCATAATCGGTGCTTGGGGGAAATGTCCTTGGAAAAATTCTTCGTTAATCGTAACACATTTTGTTGCAACGATGGTATCGGTTTCCAGATCGAGTTCGATCACACGATCCACCAATAAAAAAGGATAGCGGTGCGGGAGAATATTTCGGATCTGCTTGGTGTTTAAAATGATTTTTTTTTTCAAACTATCCGTTGACATTCACGGTCTCCATCGTGAAATTACTGACAAGCTCTTTAGCAAATGACGTATTTGAGAAGTGACCCGAGCGAATAGCGATGATATGAGCGATAAAAGACTGCCCTACTAGGCAAAGATCTCCAATCAGATCCAAAATCTTATGGCGAACCATCTCATCTTTATAACGAACCCCTTCCGGATTTAAAATCGAATCCCCTTTAATAATCACGGCATTATCGAGGCGTCCCCCCTTAATATTTCCTTTTTCAATCAAGGGAACGATCTCTTCATATAGGGAGAAGGTTCGAGCGAGAGCGATCTCGGTTTTATAGGTTTCTTCATCGACACGAATGGTGTAAAACTGAGATTTTAAAAGGTCGCTGTTCGGATAGTTCAGGGTATAGCTGATCCGAAATTCTTCCGAGGGAAGAGCGACTAAGTGAACGTCTCCTCTTGACCAAAAGATCGGGGTTTCAAGGTGGTGGATTTTTTTCGTTTGGCTCTGTGTGACAACCCCCCCCCTTTCAATGAGTTCTACGAAAGGCATTGAACTTCCGTCACAACTCGGAATCTCCGACCCTTCGATTTCAACGAAAATGTTGTCGATTTCATATCCTTTGATTGCGGAAAGAATGTGTTCGACCGTTTGGATTTGAAAATTTCCGGATGCCAATCCCAGTATGGTACAACGCGGAGTCTCACGAACATGTTCGACGAGGGCGGGAAGTTTCGGTTTATCGGGAAGATCCGTTCGCTGAAAAACGATCCCCGTCCCTTCGGGAGCGGGGCGGAGCTTCACCTCCGACTTCATCCCGGTGAAAAGTCCCGTTCCGGAAAGGGAAACGGTATTTTTAAGCGAGCGTTGGTGCTTTCTGGAGGTCGAAGATTTATCGATTGGAGACATACGGAGCCCGGTTTGACCGATTGGAGTCGGTGGAAAATGATTTTCAATCCAGCTTAAGTCGATGACCGTTTTTCATCAAGGGAATTTTCTTTCTCTCAAGAAGAGCAACGATCCGAGAGATAAAGTCAAGATTAAAGCATCTCCCCAAAAGGTGTAAAGAGTAGCAAATGTATAGAGACGAAGGGGTATATATAGAGCGCCTTTTTCCGATTCGAAATCTCCTGCGCCATTTTCAAAACGGGCAACCGTTCTCCCGAGGCCGTCTACTCCGGCAGTTACCCCCGTATTGCATGCACGAAGAAGCGGAACGCCATTTTCAACCGCACGGACCCTTCCGTGAATGAAATGTTGCTCCGGAAGTCGAGAATGAGGATACCAGCCGTCATTGGTCACGTTCACAAAAAGCCGTGCCCCCTTTTCTCTTCCTTGACGCATGATATGAGGAAAACACTCTTCATAGCAAACGGAAAGGCTCATCGGTTGCTTTCCTTTTGTGATCTTTGCCTCTTTCCCATGTGTAAAAAAATCTAAAATTCCGTAACGGGCGACAAGGGGTCTTAAGAAAGGGAAGGGAAGGTATTCCGCTAATGGCAGAAGAACTCTTTTTTCATAGCGGAGAATTTCTTTTCCTTTCGGAATAAAATGAAACGCCGCATTGAAGTTTTTCTCCCCCTCTTTTCCCTCAAGCCCGATGACAACCTCTGCTCCGTAGCGATCGGCTAAAGCTTGGACGAGAAAGGCATTGCTCACAAACCATTCGCCCTCCTTTTTTTCTGCAAGCTTTTCATTTAATAATGAGTCTAAATCCCCTAAACCGTCCCCCATTATTTCTTTTATTCGATTCAAGGGATAAACGGTAGCATGAGAGCTGAAGGGGAGAGCATATTCCGGCAAAACGATCAGATCCAAATCTTTAGAAGCATGTTCTTTCATGGAGTCCAGAACTCGATACCATTGAATAAAGGGGTGGACATACCTTTCTTCTTTTCCAAAAAAAGGTTGTTTTTCATCCGGGAGGATTCCGGTTTGGACAAGTACGACATGATAGAGGTCCCGATTCCTTTGCCGACGGTCATGATATCCCAGATGCACTGCCCCAAAAAGGTAGGGAAAAAGGAGAAATCCTCCGTAAAGAGCAAGAGCTTTTTTTCTTCTCGTTCGAAACAAATTGAATCCCAAAAGATTGACGACCGTCACAAAAAAGGAAAGACCGAAAATCCCGACAACTGCGGCAAGCTGCCCCCCCAAAGAAACCGCTGTCATAGAAAGACCTATGGGATTCCAGGCAAAACCGCACAAGATACGGAGGCGACTCCATTCCATAAGGGTCCAAAGAGCCGCAACTCCTAAAATCCGAAGAAAAGGAATCGGAGGGGTTTTCGGAAGGAAAACGGATAAGGTTCCGAACTGGATACCGAGCCATCCAGCTAATCCCAGATAAACGAAGTAGATGTAAATTCCTTGATAGCTAGGCGATGCAAGCCAAGAAAGTTGAATCAGTTGAACAGCGAAAAACCAAGCCGTAGCATAGAAAAAGCGCTTTTTTTTCCCGGAAATTTTAACAAGGATCGTCCAAAAAAGGGCAAAGCCGCAGCTACTTGCTACCACGGAGAGAAGGGGACTGATATGGGGTTGTCCAAAGGCTACGATCAACAAGCTAACGGCAAATAAGGGCGGTGAGATCATTTTGAAGTCTGCTGTGGCTGCGGTCCGACTAAGAAGTAAAGAAGCGCCCCGATCAATGAGAGCTTATTAAAAAAAATAAAAAGTTTTTGCGACAATTCACCTTCGATGTCGAACCAAAAGGGGTGCATGATAAGCGTTACGGGAATCATGAGGATCAATAGGAGAAAAGCTCCTATGCGCACTTTAAATCCCGTAAGGATTAGAAGGGCTCCGACTATTTCAAGGAAAGTAGCAATGCCTAAAACGGTATAACCGCTTGAAATAAACGGTTCATGGATATCGGTTGTTATAAAGCTCCCTTCAAAAGATAGATGCCACTGTGAAAAAGTCTGAACTAAACGATCGGTGGTTTCCTGCCAATTCATCAGTTTACCCAACCCGGTAAAAATGAAGATGAGACTAAAACATCCCCTTGCAATAAAAAGAATTGTTCGATTCATGGAGCTTATGATTGCAAATCAAATGATTATTTTCTACAATCACTAGATGATGATTAAAAAAAGTTAATACAATTGAAAGTCTTATACAAACGCCCCGGTGCAATCCTCACTCAAACCATCCGTAAAAAATTAAGCCCGGCATAACCGAGGTCAAACCCGCCTACCCCAAAATATACGGCTCGATCGGTTGACAACCGGACCGATTCAAGCGAAACGTTTTCGAGCGACTTCGCCCGCTTAAAATCGGAACCGCCGTCCATCGGACGAAGAAGAAAAAGAGACAAAGGTCGGTGAAAAGAAGGAGACAAAGCAATCCGATTTTCAAACCGCAATATGTAGCAGGCGATTCAGGACTTTTATTGAGTTATCGAACATGAT
>JBCDES010000118.1:0-1663 GCA_039179295.1 Chlamydiota bacterium | reverse complement strand
GGTTTTGAGGATGAGAGAGTCTGTGTCAGCAGGTTTCTATCACTCCATTTTCCTATCTCGATGGTTCAATCAGGAGGTTATGAGAGGGATTTCAGGCGCACAGCTTCCACGAACAAAGTTTAGTTTTATTTCCGAAATTGAAATCCCGAATCCCAGCACAAGTGTCCAACATACCCTTTATGAAGAAATCATTGAAGAAAAAAGTCTTGTTGAGAGTAATAAGAGACTGATTGGGATTTACATGCAGAAAATCCAAGACAGGGTTAGTAGGGTTTGGGGCGATTGAGGTATTCGGTGCTTTGTGATTGAGGGCTGCGTGCTACAGAATCCGAGTCGCAATGGCTGCCAGCTCCGACCGCTCGGTTTTTTGAAACATGACATGACCGTAAATCGGTCGGTCTTTAAATTTATTCACCACATAGGTCAAAGCATTGGAATTCTTGTCCAAATAAGGATTATCGATCTGTGTCGGGTCGCCCGTCAGGATGACTTTGGTCCCTTTTCCGGCTCTGGATACGATTGTTTTAACCTCATGGGGTGTCAGATTTTGCGCTTCATCGATAATGATGTAGCTGTGGGCTAAAGAGCGTCCCCTAATAAAGGTAACCGCTTCCATCTCTATCTTTTCGCTTTCCATAATCCACTGTTTCGTGTCGGCGCCGTTACCCGAACCCGACGTCGTTTCGCAGATATATTCGAGGTTATCGTAAATCGGTTGCATCCAGTGGACCATTTTTTCCTCTTTCGTCCCGGGAAGATAGCCGATATCTTTACCCAACGGCATGATCGGTCTCGAGATAAGGATCCGATGATAAACCCCTTGATCGAAAACCTTCCAAAGACCGCAAGTCAGAGCCATCAGAGTTTTTCCCGTCCCCGCTTGACCGAGCATCGTAATCAGCTTGATATCGTCATCCATCAGCATGTGCATGGCGCACTCCTGCTCATCATTGAGAGGCTTAATCCCCCAAACTTCCGACGAAAGCCCTTCAACCCTTTCAATCCTCCCCCTTTTTCCGTTAAAACGACCGAAAGCGGTTGATTTCTCGGGACAGGAAAAACGGACGTACTCATTGGCTACAAGCTCCTCGCCGGGAAGGTGCGTCAACCCCGTTGTTAAAAAGGTATCGATCTGTTGCTTGGGAAGGTCTAATTTTCTCAATCCCTTATAAAGGCTTTCATAGGAGTTTTTAAGGTTTTCATAGTCTCGAGCTTCGATCCCCATCGATTCTGCCTTGATGCGGAGGATAAAATCTTTCGAGATCAAAATCACCTCCTCTCGTCCTATTTGTTTTAATCGATAGGCTGCAAACAGGACTCGATGTTTATTGCTATCGATCGGTAGGGAAAATCCTTGCTTCGACATCGTTTGGTCTTCGACGAAGACCGAAAAGGTCGCTCCGTTATCGAGCTTAATCCCTTTAAAAATATTTCCTTTGAGTTGATCGATGAATCGGATGACATGGCGCGCATTTTTTCCGAGTTCATCGCTAAAGCGCTTTAACTTATCCAACTTTTCCAGCACCACGAGCGGCATGACGACGCCGTTGCCTTCGAATCTTTTTAAGGCATCGGGATCATGCAATAAAACATTTGTATCGAGGACGAAAGTCTTACTTGCCATATGCCGATTCCCTTTACCAATACTGACGGTTATTCGGAG
>JBCDES010000014.1:0-22564 GCA_039179295.1 Chlamydiota bacterium | reverse complement strand
GCTCGATCAAAGCAAACAACCCTAGTATTTCATTGGGAACAGTATATAAAACGTTAGAAACACTGGTAAATAATGGCCTACTAGCCAAGGTAGCTACTCGTGAAGGACAAATGAGATATGATCCAAGACTAGATAACCATGGACATATTTATTTAACTAATACAAAGGAGTTGGTAGACTACTATGATGAGGAACTGGATACTTTGATTATCGATTTTTTTAAGAGGTTGATTATACGGCTTTGGAGATGTTTCTTTTGAGCTAACGCCACCGATCGTTCCCGCCCGAACGGACTCGAAAAAATATCTCTTTCTCTTTAGTTTCAAATCATTTAACATCAAATCTTATGACCTTAAGTCCGAAGCATAAGGTAGAAGAGACCTACCGCGACTTTATCTTTATAAAAGCTCTTCCGATCGAAGAACTCCGGATGGTCTTTTATGAACTGAAGCATCGACCGACGGGTGCTCGGGTCGTTCATCTGGAAGGAGACGATCCGGAAAATCTCTTTTGCCTTTCCCTGCAAACCCTTCCGACCGATTCGACGGGTGTCGCCCATATATTGGAACATACCGTCCTCTGCGGTTCGGAAAAATTCCCGATAAAAGACCCCTTTTTCTCGATGGCAAGGAGAAGTTTAAACACCTTTATGAACGCCATGACGGGGGCGGACTGTACCTTTTACCCCGCAGCCTCTCAAGTCGAACGAGACTTCTATAATTTACTCGAGGTTTATCTCGATGCCGTCTTTTACCCCGAGCTCAAAGAAATGAGCTTTCTTCAAGAAGGACACCGTTTGGAATTCGATCATGAATTGATGTACAAAGGTGTTGTTTACAATGAAATGAAGGGAAGTCTATCGAATCCCGAAACCCGCCTTTGGCACGGAATGATGAGACATCTGACTCCCGACTTGGTCTACGCCTTCAATTCCGGAGGAGACCCGGTTGACATTCCCAAACTAACCTATCGAGGACTCAAAGATTTCCATACAACCTATTACCATCCCGGTCGTTGTATTTTCTTCTTCTATGGAAACCTCCCTTTGGAAAAGCATCTCGATTTCATCCGCGAACATGCCTTAAAAGGTGTCGAAAAACTTCCTCCCCTTGAAAAAATTCCCAAACAAAAACGGTTTGAAAAACCCGTTGTTAAACAAGGCTATTATCCCGCAACCGAAGGAAAGGATTTTGTCTCTTTTTCCTGGCTGACAACTTCGATTGACAATCAAGAAGAGGTTCTGGCGCTTGCAATCCTCGACTCCGTTTTAATGGAAACCGACGCCTCTCCATTAAAGCATCTCTTATTAAAATCGGGTCTTTGCACACAGGCTGACGGCTATCTAAATACCGAAATGTCCGAAGTCCCTTACATGATCATCTGCCGAGGTTGTGAGAAAAAAAGTAGCGGAGCGATCGAAAAAATTATTTTCAAGACTTTCGACGATATCTGCAATCGGGGGATTTCTCAACAGCTAATCGAAGCGGCTATCCATCAACTCGAATTCTCCCACCTTGAGATTACAAGAGACGACGGTCCTTTCGGACTGACCCTATTCATGCGATCGGTCCTTGCGATGCAACATGGTTGCTCTCCTCAGCATTCGCTATCGGTTTATTCTCAATTTAAAAAACTGCAACGGCTCGTCAAAAACCCCGATTATCTACCGGGATTGATCCGTAGACACTTTCTCGAAAATCCCCATTTTTTAACCTACGTCTTCTCGGCCGATAAGACGTTAGAAAAAAAAGAAGCTCGACAAGAAAAAGAGCGCCTTCGGAAGATCGAGCGTTCTCTAACCGCAGCGCAAAAAACCGCAATCCGGAAACAAACGACCCGATTGGCAAAATTTCAAGCGACGGTAGAAAATCAATCGATTGAGTGCTTACCGAAAATCGGTCTGACCGAAGTCCCCGAAGAAGCCCCGGACTATCCTCTCCGACGGGAGCAAAAGGCTCCTCTCACCATCTTTCATCACGAATGTTTTACGAATCATATCACCTATGCAAAGCTCCTCTTCGATCTACCTAAAATAGAGCGAGAAGATCTACCCTATTTGCAACTCTTCACAACGATTCTGCCGGAGCTGGGGACGGGAACGAGAAACTACCGACAAAACCTCGAATACATCAACGCTTACCTCGGTGATTTTAGTGCGATCGTTAACCTCTACCCGCAAGTGGGTAATCCCGACTTTTTAAGTCCTGCTTTTAGCTTAACGGGAAAAGCTCTCGACCGAAGTAGCGATAAACTGTTTAAACTTTTTATCGATGTTTGCACGACGATCGATTTAAGTGACCGTGCGCGGATTAAAGAATTGATCCTTCAAATCCATACCTCGCTTGAAAATCGACTGAATCCCAGCGCCATGTCCTATGCCGTTCAGCGCTCTATTTCTACATACACGCAAAGCGGATTCATCAAAGAGCATTTAAGAGGTCTTTCCTATTTCCGTTTTATCCGAGATTTGGCAACGGCTATCGACCGAAGACTTCCCGAAGTGATTGAAAAGTTTAACATCCTCGTTGCAACCCTGTTTTATTCGACTTCACCTCATCTCGTCTTAAGCTGTGATGCTCAACAATACCGAGTCGTGACGACGGAAGGCTTTTTCGATCTCAATAAACTTTTAGCCAAACCTTTTACTCGATGGGAACCCCTCATCCTTCCCCGCATCGCCACGGCCGAAGCGTTCGCCATTTCGTCCCCCGTTGCCTTTTGTTGTTACGGAATCAAGACAAGCTCTATCGGCGATATCGCTTCTCCGGCGCTAAGCCTCTCCACAGATCTGTTAGAAAATACGTTCCTCCATAAGAAGATAAGAGAGCAAGGGGGAGCTTACGGCTCCGGAGCAAGTTACGATCCTCTTTCCGGTAACTACTATCTCTATTCCTATCGCGATCCCCATATCGCCGTTACTTACAACGCCTTTGAAGAGGGGATAGGAGAACTGGCCGGGGGTAAGTTTTCGGAACGGGACTTGATCGAAGCAAAGCTCGGTCTGATTCAAGATCTGGATGCACCGGTCTCTCCGGGAGTTCGGGCCAATCTGGCCTACACCTATTTGCGGGAGGGCTATACAAAAAATCGCCGCCAAAAATTTCGGGAAAATCTTCTCGATATGACGAAAGAGGAGATAAGAAAAGCCGTTGAAAAATGTCTGACAGGAAACATCGGAACAAAGGTAACCTTTGCCGGAGAAAGTCTCATTCATAATGAAAGCAGCGATCTTATCGTCTCTTCCATTTAAAAAAAAATCCTGCGTTAAATCTCCCGTTCGACTAAGATAAAAATCCGAAACAAAGGAGAAACCATGCAATATCTTTTTACCGGAATTTTCCTATCGACGACACTTTTAGCCTCGCCGCTCGTCGGAAAAGAAAAACCGTTTTTCGACGATGATCTCGCCTACGGAAAACGGTATCTCACTCGTCAGCACACTCCGGGAAAAGCTTTTTCAAGACCGTTTATCGATCTCGCAGAGAGTTGTACGCCGGCCGTCGTTTTTATCCGTGCGGAAGGGGGGACGGAACGGAGCTATGATCCCAACGACATGTTCAACGACGACTTTTTCCGATACTTCTTCGGAGGTCCCCGTCGTTCCCCCAAACCCCAACTGAGTCAAGGCTCCGGTTTCATCGTTTCTAAAGAAGGTCATATCATGACCAACCTTCATGTCGTTCGAGGGGCTAAAAAACTTACCGTTCATCTACAAGACGGTTCGAATCGTCAAGTCCCGGCAACCTATGTGGGCGGTGATCCGCGAACCGATATCGCCGTCATTAAAATCGATGACTCCTATGGCAATCACTTCCCCTATTTAGAGCTGGGGGACTCCGATAATCTCGAGGTCGGAGAATGGGTTGTCGCTATCGGAAATCCTTTCTCCCTGGAAGCGAGCGTTTCGGCGGGAATCATTAGCGCGAAAGGACGCCAGGGATTGCAGATCACCGATTATGAAGACTTTATTCAAACCGATGCGGCGATTAACCCCGGAAATTCCGGCGGTCCTCTGATCGACCTCGATAGGAAAGTTGTGGGGATGAATACCGCCATCGTTTCGCAATCGGGCGGATACATGGGGATCGGTTTTGCAATACCCAGCAATATCTTAATCAATATCAAAAACCAACTCGTCGAAAACGGGGTTGTAACCCGAGGATTTCTCGGGGTTTCTCTCCAACCGATCGACCCCGACCTAGCCGAAGCTTTCAGCTCCGATAGCACGCAAGGAGCCCTGATCGTCGATGTTATAACGGGTTCTCCTGCGGAAAAAGGAGGACTTAAACAAGGAGATATCGTCGTAAAAATGAACGGTTATACTATCAAAAGTCCCGGACAACTTCGCAATGACGTCGTCCTTCTTCCTCCGGGGACTAAAGTGGAATTGACCGTTAACCGGAGCGGAAAGATGATCAACATTTCCGTAACCCTCGGTGAATTCGGCGCCAATACCCTCGTCTCCTCAACAACGTCTTCTCGCTATCTGGGGTTTTCCGTCGATAACCTGACCAATGAAAACATCCAGCTGTTCGGTTTTAGTCAAGACGATAAAGGGGTCGTAATCGTCTCGGTAGAACAAGGGACGCCGGCAGATTCGGTAGGAATCAAACCCGGCTTTCTTATCATGGCGGTGAATCATCAAAAGGTAACGAATGTGACCGAATTCAATGATGCCCTTAAAAATGTGAAGTCCGGGCAACGGATTCTCCTCCTTGTGCGCCAAGTGGATGTGATGAAGTTCTACACGTTGAAGGCTCGGTAAAAAGGGATACGATCGCTCGAGATCTCTCAAGCCCGATTTTTTTAGCGGAAACGGCTGAGGCATTTGTGAATCGGAATCGAAAGGTCCGAGACCCGATTGCAGGGAAGAGGAATTTTTTATGAAAACCCTTACTTCAAGGAAACGGGTACCACCGCTCTCGACGCGAAAGGTACGATGTTTTCCAAAAACGAATTCCGGGAAGTGAGGGATTTTTGATCGGTCCGATACAATAGAAGGCGGTTCCGCTCCCCGTCATCACGACCGTTTCAAAGCCGAGGTTGATCAACCCCTCTTTTAGTTCCCAAAGATCGGGACGAAGGGAAAAAGCTGCGTATTCCAAATCGTTCACCCCTTCCAAGCTTCCGCCGATTGCGTTTTCAAGAAGGATTTTCGGGTCGATGTCATGGATGTTGGGAACGCAATATCGATAGACGAGCGGTGTCGAAAGCCCTCCTTTCGGCTTGGCAAGGTAAAGATCCTTCTTGTCCAGAGGGGGTAGCGCAACGACTTTCTCTCCATATCCGGTCGTGTAAGCCGTCCCGGTTGAAAAAAAGAAGGGAGCATCGGAAGAGATTTCACCGGCCCAGATACGGAGCGTCTTTTCATCGATATTCATCCGACTCATCCGGTTGAATGCCCAGAGAGTCGTTGCAATATTTCCACTTCCCCCTCCGAAACCTCCTTCCGCCGGAATCCTTTTTTCAACATCAATGGCGATGGGGGTATTGAAGCCGGTTTTTTTGCGAAAAAGGGCTCGCGCTTGATGGATAAAATTCTTTTCATTGACCGGGATAGCGGGATCACTACATGTTAAACGATCTCGATCACTCGGTTCGAAACGGAGGGTGTCGCCGAGGGAAACCGCTTGCATCAGACTTGCAATCTGATGCAAGCCGTCCCGACGTTTATCTAAAACACGAAAAAAGAGATTCAGTTTAGCCGGTGAAAATAGCTTCACTCTTTTGACCGCTCTTCGAGCTCTCGTTTCATCTCTTTTTGACGCTCGCTCCTCAGCGGCAGATCTTCCATTGCTTCTTCGGAAACCTTGTTCTCTTCTCGTTCGCCCTCTTCCGCTCCTTCTTCGATAACTTCGACTCGGGTTTTCACCTCTCGGATTTCGGTTTCACCTTCAACTTTTAGCGTAAAAGTTGCGACAACGCTTTCCTTTAGTTTCAGCTCGATGCCGTAGATGCCGACCGTTTTGATCGGTTTGGGAAGAATCAGATCCTTTCGTTCGATTGCAATCCCCTCTTGCCGATGCAAGATTTTAACGATGTCGAGGCTATTCACGGACCCGTAGAGATGTCCTTGAAGATCATTTTTAGCCTTGATCGTTAAAGTCTTCCCTTTCAGACGAGCGGCAAGGGCTTGAGCATCTTTTTTATCTTGAACCGCTTGAATTTCCCGCTCTTTTCTTAGCCGTTCCTGCATCCGGATCGTCCGCTTGTCGGCAATGACCGCCTTTTTCTCCGGCAGGAGAAAGTTACGACTGAAACCGGGCTTGGCTACGGCGAGTTCACCTTTCTTTCCTAAATTTACGACATCCTCGAGAAGGAGGAGCTTCGTCTTTGTCCTTTTCTTTCGAACCATCGATTAATCCTCCGCTACAAAGGGCAATAATGCCATGTGTCTAGCTCGTTTGATCGCCTTTTTGAGCAATTGTTGATAGTGATGAGATACCCCGGTAATCCGGCGAGGAAGGATTTTTCCACGCTCGGTGATAAACTTTTCTAAAGTTTCAACATCTTTGTAATCGATTGCCCGGACTCCCGTAGCTTTAAAAGGGCACGATTTTCTCTTTCTAAATCCGAAACTCGGACGTTTTTTCATCATCTTAAGACTCCTTAAACTTCTACTAACGGTTTAAATTCGAGTTTTTCAACGACCGTTTCCGCACGCATCGTGACATAACGGATCAGATCTTCATTCAATTGATACTCTTTCCACATCTCTTCAATCAGGTTCGGGTAAACGGAGAAGTAGAGGAGAAAATAGTGACCTTGCTTATGTCTATCGATTTCATAAGCAAGTTTTCTGCGCCCCATCTCATGAATCTTATGGATCTCTCCACCGTTTTCTTCGATGGTTTTAGTGATGCGCTCCAAAGCTTTTTTAAGCGCCTCTTCACTAAGGGATGTATTTAGGATGTACATCCCTTCATAGAGTCTCAGCTCTTTTTTACTCATGCATGTTCCTTTATTTCTCGAACTAGCCACTCTTCAATAAACTTGATTCCTCGAGCGGCGATTTCGGGGATTTTTTCTTGTTCTTCCTTCGTAAAGGGTTTTAAAACGTAATCTTCAAGAGAGTCCGCGGACGGCTCTCCGATTCCGAGTTTCAGCCGTTGGTATTGATTCGTTCCGATACACTCCTCAATGCTCTTGAGACCGTTGTGCCCCCCCGCACTCCCCTTCGTTCTAAAACGGAGCGTTCCGAAGGGAAGGGCTATATCATCGGAAAGGATTAAAACGGCATCGATCGTTATCTTGTAGAACCTCATCGTTTTTCTAACCGCTTGTCCGGAAAGGTTCATATAGGTTGTCGGAAAAAGGAGAAAAACCTTTCCGTCTTGCCAATTTCCCGTTGCAATCTCTCCTTTCAATTCCCTTGCTTTCCTGAAAGCAAGGGCATGCTTTCCGGCAAAAGAAAAAAGGACCGTCCGACCCAGGTTATGTCGGGTACGCTCGTAGTTCGTTCCCGGATTTCCAAGACCGGTAATCAGCACTTTTTGCCGTTCGCTATCCATCGTCTACCGCTTTGCAATCACGACGAGGATTTCTTTCGGCTTGGCCAAAAGGCGTACCGTTTCGGCGACTTCGATGTCGGCAACCCGTTTCGACTGACCGATTTCGAGACCCTTAATATCGATCCTGAAGTCGGTCGGAATATCGTCGGGTAAGCACCGGACGTCGACATGCCGCTTTATGGGTCTGACAAATCCGCCGAGTTTTACCCCTACGCAATCGGCTTCCCCAACACAATTGATCGGGACCTTGACGCCGACGGTAACTTGAGGTTCAAGAATTAAAAAGTCCAAGTGAAGAATACGATAAGTCGTCGGATGGTATTGAATATCTTTAACGACGGCTTTCTTTGTCCGTCCGTCGATGTCGAGTTCGAAAACGGTTGTCGGAAGATACCCCTTGGGGAGTTTCCTTAAAACGGCTTCGAATTCGCTTCCTTTGACGGTGATTTTGTTGCAAGGCTTACCTTGTGAGTAAACCGCAGCCGGAATATCACCCCGATACCTAAGCTTTGTCAGCTCACTTTTTGTTTTTCCGGTCCGTTCGGACACCGTGAGTTTCATAAACACTCCAGATTTATATTAACCGATTGATACAAAATACCCGCTGTGATGAGATAGGGGGACGAAAGGGAAAACCGATGGTTTTTCCAACCGTCCCGGCTGCGGAAAAGGTTTCGATCGGGGAATGGTCTATCTCTTTGGGCAACGGAAACGGCAACGGAAACGGCATCGACTCGAACCTTTGAATCCCCCGGTCGATAACGAGGGGGTAATCGACGTCGAGACCGCCACTTTTTCGTTGCTTCCGACACTTTTTAGCATCGATCTCATCGAACGTCTATCGTCGACGAGAACTACATTTCCTTCCCCGTATATCGATGACGAACGATAGTAACATCGATCGATTATACAGAGACCCTTGATAAGAGCATCGATTAAAATCGGACGCTCTATGAGATAGAGACGGAGCTTTTTCGTACAACGGTTTGCACGATGAAAGAGCTCCGAACGCGGACATTCTCCAAAATTCGAGTGCCTATCTCGCCGTCAGGGGATAAAATTCTAACCGAGTCTTTCCGATGCACACTCCCGAATCTACTTGCGACCCTCTTTCAAGAGGTTCCGATCCGACCGTGGAAAGGCTCATAAACTATTGGGGTGGGAGGATTCGAACCTCCGCGTGCCGATGCCAAAAACCGGTGCCTTACCGCTTGGCTACACCCCAAGATTGTCAAACCTCCATTCTATGAAACCGGTAGGATTCTTTTCAAGCCGTTTGCAGCGGCTCGATCATTTCCATAGACCGACGGTTGACTTCGCCGACCGATTATTTTAAATCAATTGTTTATGTATATCATCCATTTGACAACGGAAATCGCCCCGATTGCTAAGGTCGGAGGTCTTGGAGATGTGATAGCAGGACTTTCGACGGCATTGAAACAACGGGGGGAAAAAATTGAAGTGATCCTCCCCTTTTATGACCACATTCCTCGAAAAAAGTTGAATCGATTAAAAGTCGATATGGAGGGGCTAATCTCTTATGAGTCTATGAAACCCTGTAACAATACGATCTGGTCTGCCGATTATGAAGGAACTCCCCTGCTGCTGATCGAATCCCACGGAGACGCCGGTTACTTTAAAAGAGGGGTGATCTACGGCGAGGAAGATGATCTTCTCCGCTTTAGCTATTTTACTAAAACGGCGCTGGAATACCTTTTAAAACGGCAGAAACGACCCGATATCTTAAACCTCCATGATTGGCTGACAACCCTTGCCGCTCCCCTTTACTATGAAACATATCGAGCGGAAGGTTTGAAAATCGGAGGGCTCGTTACAACGATTCATAACATCAAACACCAGGGGGTCTGTTCAATAGAAAAGTTAGACCTTCTAGGGCCTCATGCCCGTCATCTTTTGAAACCGGACAAACTCCAAGACCGCTCAAAGCCTGAAAAACTGAATCTCTTAAAAGGGGGTCTTGTCTACTCCGATTATCTAACAACCGTCTCACCGACATATGCTAAAGAAATTCAAGGGAGCGAGGGTTTCGGACTGGGATCCGTCTTAAAACGGCGACGGGAGAAACTTCAAGGGATTCTCAACGGTATCGATACGGACTACTGGAACCCCGAAACAGACCCTTTTATAGAAAAAAATTATCCGACCGACGGTAATGATCTCAACGAGGTCGAAACGGCGAAGCTCGAGAATCGGCTAGCTCTCTATTCGAAACTACAAATGGTTGACGGTCCGACCCCTCTTTTTATCTGTATCTCACGGATTGTGCGGCAAAAAGGACCGGAACTGATCCGATTCGGAATGGAATATGTCTTAAAGCGAGGAGGAAAATTTATTCTTCTGGGTTCGAGCCCCGAACCCAAATTAAAAAGAGAGTTTCATTCCGTTGCCGAAAAGTATCGAGATCACCCCGATGTGCACTTTCATTTTCTATTTGATGAACGGCTGGCCCATTTGACCTATGCTGCTGCCGATTGCATTTTAGTCCCTTCCCTTTTCGAGCCTTGCGGTCTGACTCAGATGATCGCTCTTCGTTACGGAACCGTTCCCGTCGTTCACAAGGTCGGGGGGCTAAGCGATACGGTATTCGATATCGATCGTGAGGAATTCCCCCTCGAGAAAAGAAACGGCTATACCTTTGATTTTCCTGCCGTCGACAGCCTGCGCCGGTCGATCGATCGAGTCTTCGAGGATCATAAAAACGACCGAAAGAAATGGCGCACCATGCAAAGAAACGGGTTTGCAAGAGATTGGAGTTGGAGAGTCCCTGCCGGAAAATATCTGGAACTTTATCGCTCGATCATTCCTCCTGCTAAAGGATCGAGTCTCTCCTAAATCCTAAAAGGCGCCTCTCATCCCCTTTCTCCGTCTCAAACTTATTTTCTTGCGCCGGTAAGACGCCGTTTTTCGTCAATTGACCCGATCACGAAAAAATTGGCGGTTCGGAGCGGTTATCGGTCTTAACTTTTCCATGCCTGTTTGATATAGCTGCGGTTGGCCCAAATGTATTCGGTTCCCGCAAATACGGTATAGATCGCCGCAGCCGAAATAATCGTCAAGCTAATCGCTTGCAGTCGGATGAGGGAAAGAGCGCCCCAGGCATAGGGAATCATCAGGATAAGAATGGCAAAGATCGAGACCGCCTGCAAAACGGCCTTGACCTTACCGCTCGTTCTGGCAGCGAGAGTAACCCCTCGAAAGGCGCAAACGGTTCGCAGGGTACTGATCATGGCATCGCGATAGACAAAGACGAAGACGAGAAGGAGGGGAAGTCTGATAAATCCCTGGGTAAAGGTCAGCAGGATGGTGAGGCGGGTAATGCTATCTGCCATCGGATCTAAAATTTTCCCGAGCTCGGTTACGAGGTTAAACCTGCGCGCCAGGTAGCCGTCGAAGAAGTCGGACAGTTCGGAAAGGAGGAGTGAAAAAATGAGGATGAACGGCAGGGCATGCAGCGAAATTCCGAGCTGCCGATAGTTCAGATAAAAGATTAGAAAGATCGGACTGATGAAAATCCGGCTGATCGTTAGAATTAAGGGGAGCTTCAACGATACATTTCCTCTCTCTACCGATACTTTACTTGCAACTCTCATACCAATATAAACGTAAGGGGGGCATTTTCCGCCCCTTATACCGATTTTTCATCAATTTCTAAAGAGTTTTTTTCATGGGAAGTACAAAATTCTCGCATATTATCTCCTATCTGAGCGATATTATAGCTAAATCGATTTAAAATCGGGAAGTTTTATCTAGTAAGCAAATGTTTCCAAACGGATGACTTTTCAAGAGATTATCAATAAACTGTCCGATTTCTGGGCGGAAAAAGGGTGCCTGATCCAACAAGGTTATGATATCGAGGTGGGCGCCGGAACCTTCAACCCCGCAACATTTCTCCGCTCCCTGGGTCCGGAACCCTATCGTGCCGTTTATGTCGAACCCTCTCGTCGACCTCAAGACGGACGCTTCGGACAAAATCCCAACCGAACGCAACTCTTTCACCAGCTTCAAGTCATCGTGAAGCCCTCTCCTCTCGCTATTCAAAATCTCTACCTCGAATCGCTTACATGTCTCGGTTTCGATCTGAAAGAGCATGACATTCGATTTGTCCATGATGATTGGGAATCGCCTACACTGGGCGCCTGGGGGCTGGGCTGGGAAGTATGGCTCGACGGGATGGAAATCACCCAATTGACCTATTTCCAGTCGGTTGCCGGTTTTTCTCTAAAACCGGTGAGTGTGGAAATCACCTACGGGTTAGAGCGCCTCTCGATGATGATTCAGAAACAACAAAATCTCTTCGACATCGAGTACGACGACCGGTTTACCTACGGCGATATCCATCATCAAGGTGAAGTGGAATGGAGCCGTTATCATTTCTACAAAGCTTCTACCGAGATGTGGCTACGCCACTTCGAAGATTATGAAAAAGAAGCGAAATACCTGATCGAAGAAAACCTCCCCATCCCCGCCTACGACTTTGTCTTGAAGGCATCTCACGCCTTTAATATGTTAGAAGCCCGCGGCATTTTATCCGTCACCGAGAGAACGGGCTACATCAGCCGCGTTCGAGACCTTGCAAAACTGACGGCAACCGAATACTTAGCCTCGCGTCAAAAGCTCGGTTTCCCTCTGCTGAAACGGTTGGAAAAAAAAGAGAAACGGGTCTTTATTCCCCCCCTGATCGAAGGATCGAATCCGGACGGGCAAAGCGATTTCCTGTTGGAGATCGGATCCGAAGAACTCCCCGCAACCTTTGTCCCTATCGGGATGAAGAACCTAAAAGAGGGGCTGGAAACGCTGTTAAAAAAAGCCCGACTCTCCTATCAATCGATCCAAGCGTTCGGAACGCCTCGACGCCTCGCTCTTCTAATCGAATCTCTGGCTCACGGCACTAAAGATAAAGAGATCGAGCGAAAAGGTCCCCTGATTACAACGGTCTACGATGAAAGGGGAACGATTACCGAACAAGGACGGGGGTTTTTTAACTCTCTCGACATCGACTCCCCCCCTAACCTTGCAGAAATTCCCAACCACCCTTTCCTCCATATCCGACGGCTGAAAGGAAAAGACTATCTGATGGCGGATTGCCTCGATAAAGGGGTCTCGACGGTCAAGCTTTTGAGCACGGCACTTCCCGAACTGATCGCCAATCTCCCCTTTCCTAAAAAAATGCGCTGGTCCGACCTCGATATTTCTTACCCGCGCCCTCTGAAATGGATCGTGGCGCTCCACGGCGAGACGGTCGTTCCGTTTGAAATCGCTCGGGTCGTTTCGGGGCATACCTCCTTCGGTCATTCTCAATTATGCGATCGAACATTTCCGATCCGAACGGCTTCGGATTACTTAAAATCCCTTAAAAAACATCAGGTGATGGTCGATCCGATCGAAAGGAGACGCTCGATCGAAGAACAATTAACCGGAATAGAAAATAAAACCGGCATGATCGCCGCTGAAAAAGATAAGGTCTTTAAAGATGTCCTTTATTTGTCCGAGCGGCCCCTTCTCGACTTCGCTTCCTTCGACGAAACATTTTTGAAAATTCCGGAAGAAGTCCTGATATCCGAAATGGTCGAGCACCAAAAGTATTTCCCTTTAACCTACCGGACGGGATCTTTAGCTCCCCTATTCGTGATCACGGCCGATAATACCCCGAACGCTTTGATCAGAAAAGGGAATCAAAACGTCCTATCGGCGCGCCTCACCGACGGCGTTTTTCTCTATGAACAAGACCTTAAAACCTCTCTCGAGCTGTTTGCCAAAAAGCTGGAGTCGATCATCTTCCAAAAAGAGCTTGGAACGATGGCTGCAAAGGTTGACCGACTCAAACGTTTGGCGATGACTCTGAGCCGCACTTTACATCTCGGCAATCGAAAACTTCTGAAGCGTGCGGCAGAGCTTTGTAAAGCCGATATCGCTTCGGAGCTCGTTCAAGAATTTCCCGATCTTCAGGGAACCGTCGGAAAATACTATGCGCTGCATCAAAACGAGGACGAGGAAGTCGCAAGCGCAATCGAAGAGCATTGGCTCCCCAAATCGGAAGAGGGACCCCTTCCGACCTCTCCGACGGGAACGATTCTCAGCCTTGCCGACAAGCTGGATAATCTGATCTCTTACTTTAAGGTGGGGATTAAACCGACCGGATCGAGCGATCCCCACGCCCTTAGACGTCAAGCAATCGGTATCATCAAAATCTTAATTGAAAATCGATTGAACCTCGACCTTAGCCTGTTCATCGAAGATCAAGAGGTCGTTGATTTTATCACAAATCGGGCAAAGGGTGTTTTAAAGGACTACGGCTTCCGAAAAGATGAAATCGAAGCCTCGGTTCAAGATCGCCGTTATAATCCCTACGACCAATACGCCAAGATCGAAGCTCTCCACTTATTTCGGGCTACAGCCGATTTCGAGGGGCTCTACGAGGTTTATAAAAGGGCGAAGGGTCAGATCGGCTCCGAAAAAACACGCAGCCTTCAACCGAAGCTGCTTCAAGAAACCGCCGAGAAAAATCTCTATGCCTCTCTCTCTTCACTAGAGGCTCCCTTTAAAGACGCTCTCATCGCAAGAGACTACAAAAGGGCATTCGAGCATCTCGCCCGGCTCCGGTCTCCTCTAAGTTCGCTGTTTGACGAGGTAAAAATTCTTGCCGAGGAACCGCGCATCCGCTCGAATAGAATTGCCCTCCTTCAAAAGGTTTTCTCCCATTTTTCGCCGCTCCTCGATTTCGGGAAAATAAGAAATCTTTAAAACGTCGAGCTATCCCGATCGATCAAATTCTCGAACCCGCAACGGCTAAAACGGGGCGATTTTAGGCAACGGGTTTAATGCGATAGATCCAGGGCTTTCAAGATCGTATCACCGATAGCGGCCGGCGAGCTCGTCATACAAACCCCTGCCGCTTTAAGAGCTTCTATCTTACCCTCTGCCGTCCCTCTGCCGCCGGATACGATCGCACCGGCATGACCCATTCTTCTACCGACCGGAGCGGTAACGCCGGCGATAAACCCTCCAACAGGCTTACTACACCGGACTTTAATCCAATCGGCAGCTTCCTCTTCCGCATTTCCGCCGATTTCTCCGAGAAGTAAAATGCCGTCTGTGTCGGGGTCTTTTTCAAACAGCTCCAAAACATCGATAAAATTCGTTCCATTGAGTGGATCTCCTCCGATCCCGACACAACTCGACTGTCCCAAACCATTGCGTGTGGTTTGCCATACGGCTTCATAGGTGAGCGTCCCGGAACGAGACACGATCCCTATTTTCCCCTTCTTGTGAATATAGCCCGGCATGATCCCGATCATACACGCTTCAGGACTGATCACTCCCGGGCAATTGGGACCGATTAATCTCGAGGTCGTCGAGCTTCTCATCACCTGTGAAACCTCTAACATATCGCGTATGGGAATCCCTTCAGTGATACAGACGATGAGGGGAATCGCCGCATCTTCAGCCTCCAGAATTGCAGCTGCGGCAAACGGAGGCGGAACAAAAATGATCGTCGCATCGGGATCAACCGCTTTTTTTGCTTCATACACCGTATCGAAAATCGGAAGACCGAAGATCGACTCCCCCCCTTTTCCCGGTGTCACTCCTCCGACAAACTTTGAACCGTACCGCATACACTGCTCCGTATGAAATCGCCCCGCATTGCCGGTGATTCCTTGAGTGATCACTTTCGTCTTTTCGTTTACAAGGATTGTCATCCCTTATCCTCCCTTAGCGGCATCGACCCCTTTTTTAGCGGCATCCGCCATCCCTTCGGCAGCGATAATTTCGATTCCCGATTGTCGCAGTAAACGTCTTCCCTCCTCCACATTCGTCCCTTCCAAACGAACTACAACAGGGATTTTAATGCGCAGTTCTTTCGATGCGGCGATCACCCCTTCGGCGATGGTTGCACAATTCATAATCCCCCCGAAAATATTGACCAGAATCGCTTGCACATTTTCATCGGCAACGATGATTTTAAACCCTGCCGTTACCTTTTCCTTAGTTGCCCCTCCTCCGACATCGAGAAAATTTGCAGGCGCTCCTCCATAATACTTGATGATATCCATCGTCGACATCGCAAGCCCCGCTCCATTGACCATACAGCCTATATTTCCCGCTAATGAAATATAGGCAAGGTGATGCTCTTTCGCTACCACTTCATTAGGAGATACTTGGGACGGGTCGTAATAAACCGCGATTTCTTTTTGTCTGAATAAAGCATTGTCATCGATACTTAGTTTCGCATCGATTGCCCGGATATCGCCCCTATCGGTTTCAACAAGGGGATTGATTTCGAGCAGAGAACTATCGGTTTCGATAAAGGCTTGAGCAACACTTGCGGCAACCTTCATCCCCTCTGTTGCCGTTGCCCCCTTCCATCCCATAAAATTCGCTAATCTAAGGAGATGATAGGGTCTGACAGTTCCGTCCAAACCCATGGGCAGCTTCAAAATTTTTTCCGGAGTTTTTGCCGCTATCATCTCGATTTCCATCCCCCCTTCCGGTGAAGCGATGAGAATCGGGAGCGCCCGTTCTCGATCGATAATTGCCCCTAAATAGTATTCCTTAGCAATATCGACAGGCTTTGTAATCAAGACTTTATGAGCAATAACGCCTTGGGGGCCCGTTTGATGATTCACCATTTTCATCCCGATGAGCTTCTCTGCCGTTGCGACAATCTCATCTTTTGACTTGGCGAATTTGACCCCTCCAGCTTTTCCCCGGCCGCCGGCATGGACTTGAATTTTTACAACCGCTTCCTCAAGCCCGAGTTCTCGAACAACTCGCTTTGCTTCTATGGGCGATGTCGCTACCCCGAATGCGGGGATGGGGAGCCCATACCTTTTCAAAATTTCCTTAGCTTGATACTCATGCAGGTCCATAATTCCTATATGTGGTACGATCGATTATCGATCAATGAAAAATCAGAGGTAGAAGTGTTCGGCTTCTTAAAGTCAGGGCTTAACAAAATCGGAAAGGCTTTTTCGAAAACGGGCGCCGTTCTAGGTAAAAAGATCCGCCCCCTTCTAGCCGGTCCTCTCGATGAAGAGACCTTAGACCGGCTGGAGCAAATCCTGTTTGAAGCCGACCTCGGATCGACCCTTGCGATCGAGTTCGTCGACCATGTCAGGAATCATGGGAAGAAATACGATCACCCGATCGAAGCGATGAAGGCTCATGCCGCAGCTATCCTCGATCGGCCGCCGCGGATCGAAGGAAAAACTCCCCTAAAATCGCCGAAGGTGATCCTTATGGTAGGGGTCAACGGAAGCGGAAAGACGACATCCTGCGCAAAACTCGGACATTTCTATAAAGAGCGAGGGAAAAAGGTGATGCTCGCTGCCGGCGATACCTTTCGAGCAGCTGCAATCGAGCAACTGACGACTTGGTCCGAGCAGCTCAAGCTCGATTGCATTAAAGGAACCGCCGGCGGCGATCCCGCGGCCGTTATCTTCGATGCCCTGACGGCTGCAACGGCTCGAGGTCATGACGTCGTCATCGCAGATACCGCCGGCCGTCTCCATTCAAAAACCGATCTGATGCATGAGCTGGCCAAAATCAAACGGGTGACGGAAAAAGTCGTCGCCGATGCCCCCCATGAAATCTATCTCGTCTTGGATGCGACTACCGGACAAAATGCTCTAGATCAAGCCGAAACCTTCAATCGATTCACTCCCCTCACCGGTCTGATCCTGACCAAGCTTGACGGCTCGGCTAAAGGGGGGATCCTTCTACCGATCTACCATCAAATGGGAATCGCCGTCCGCTATATCGGTATCGGTGAAAAGGGGGACGATTTTCTCCCCTTCTCTCCACAGCCTTACATCGATGCCCTTTTCTCCTAATCCCTTTTATGGTTAAATGAGCAGCATGAAAAGTGCCGACTACCGCTCACTGATTGACGATAGCCTGACCTATATACAACGACTTCTTCCCCCACGAGAAACCGCCGTTAAGTTTCGACCGCCACCCGCTACGGCTCGAACGGCGAGAACGGATCAACGGACCTCTCAAAAAGTCGGTTCGGAACAGGCGCCCCCTGCCGAGGGGGAAAGGGTCGGCGGAAACAACCGTCTCGAGCCCGACGTCGACGGAGGCAAAAACCGCCGTTTGAACCGCGACCCCGACAAAACCCCATCGGAAATAAAGCCCGAAGCTTTTCGACCTAAACCGTTTATCGCCTCCTCCCCGACTCCGATCCCGGATCGGGAAAAAAAAGAGGGAAAAAAAGCCTTCATCGAATTGGAAATGCCTAACGGCCCCTCCCTTCAACCGATAGGAGAGATGCAAAAAGTATTTAAAGAAATCGCTCCCGATCTCCATTTTCACACCAAGATTCCCGCCGACTGTAAAGCAAAGCGGATCAAAGAAGCTTGGAAAGAAAAACGGTCAACCCCCGCCGTCCCGATTCTTTTTCAAGGGATGCGCTTTAGAGGTTTTGTGCAAAAAATTGCAAAAGCCGTCGATACCGTCTACGGCTCTTCGCAGCCGGTCGAGATCACCCCGCAGAAAAAGTGGGACCTCTTTCTAGAATCAAAAAACCTTCGGTTGATCATCGCTCCCGATCGCCTCATTTTCGACAATAAAACGCTCCTCTCCTTTTATCAAGAAACCCCCCAACAAAAAAAGCGGACCCTGGGAAAGATTCCCCTCCTCCTCCTACCCGATTTGAGTCTCTACTATCAAGACCCCTATCTGAAGCGCTCACTGTGGAATATGATATGCGATACGATCGATTCGCTGCCGTCATCTTAGATCAAGGGTTCGATCAACCGTTAGATTACGGGATTCGGAGCCCGATTGCTATCGGTGTGCGCGTTTTAGTCCCGGTTCAAAACTCTCTACGAAAGGGAACCGTCGTCGCCGTTAAAGCAAAGGCTTCGGTTTCCGAAGTCCGGTCGATCGAAGAGATCCTATCGGAAGAAAGTCCGATTAGCCCCACACTTTTTAGGTTAGCCGAGTGGATGTCTCGTTACTACTGCACCTCTTTTAGAAAGGTTTTAACCGCTCTTCTGCCGGCAACCGTTCGCAAAGAGACCCGAGAAAAAAAGCAACTCTTCGTCCGACGCCTCCTGTCGCCGAAACAAATCGGCGCCCTCGCCGTTACCCTCAGACATCGACAGCCGTCGCAAGCCAAAGTCCTCGATATCCTCATAAAAAAACCCAACGGACTCCTCCTAACGGAACTCTTAGAGCTGTCGGGAACCTCGAAAAGCCCCGTTTCAAGCCTGGAAAAAAAGCAAGTCTTGATCGTCGAGCCGGTTCAAATCGACCGCTCTCCTCTCGAAGAGATGGAATTTTTTCCGACAAAACCCAAAGTCTTAAAAAAAGAGCAGCGGGAGGCTCTCGATAGAATCGTTTCCGATTTGGCACTGTTTAAAACCCATCTGATTCACGGGGTTACCGGCAGCGGCAAAACGGAGATCTACCTGCAAGCGATCCGCGCTGCGCGCAAGCTCGATTTAGGGGTCATCCTTCTCGTGCCGGAAATTGCCCTGACTTCTCAAACAATCGAACGGCTTAAATCCCGCTTCTCGGAAAAGATAGGGATTTTTCACCACCGTTTAAGCGCCGGAGAGAGATTCGATATCTGGCACGGGATTCGCAAAGGGGAGATGAAAATCGTCGTCGGAGCGCGCTCGGCTATCTTTAGCCCCGTTGACAACCTCGGCTTGATCATCGTCGATGAAGAGCACGAATCTTCTTATAAACAAACCGATCGACAACCCTGTTACCATGCTCGAGATGTGGCGATCATGCGGGGGAAACTGGAACGAGCAACCGTCGTGCTGGGAAGCGCGACCCCCTCGGTCGAAAGTTATGCCAATGCCAAAAGGGGAAAGTATTTCCTCAGTACCCTGAAAACGCGCGCTACCGATGCCGATCTTCCTATAGTCAAAATCATCGATATGCAGAGAGAATATAGCCGCTGCGGAGGATTTACTCTATTTTGTTCCGCTCTTATCGACGGCATCAAAGACCGCTTTAAAAAAGGAGAACAGGTCCTGCTGTTCTTAAATAGGCGGGGCTATCATACCTTTCAAAGGTGCGCCCGTTGCGGCGAAAGTATCAAGTGTCCCCACTGCTCGCTCAGCCTCACCTTTCATCGAAAAACCGACCACCTCGCTTGCCACCTCTGTTCCTATGTCCTAACCCCCCCCCCGATTCACTGTCCGACCTGTAAACAAGGGGCAACCCTGAACTTCAAAGGGGTGGGAACCGAACAGGTCGAACGGACCCTTCATGCCCTATTCCCCGATATCCGCACCCTCCGGATGGATGCCGACACGACGCGCCATAAAGGGAGCCATGACCTCCTGTTCAAACGATTCAAATCGGGGAAAGCCGATGTCTTGATCGGAACGCAGATGATCGCCAAAGGGTTGCACTTTCCCGCAGTGACGCTCGTCGGCGTTTTAAACTCCGACGGAGCGCTGAATCTTCCCGATTTCCGCGCCTCGGAGCATCTGTTTCAACTTTTAACTCAAGTCGCCGGTCGCGCCGGCCGCGGCAACCTTAAGGGAACGGTGATCATTCAAACCTCGCTGAACGACCACCCCATCTTTCACCATGCGTCCGCCGAAGATTACCCGACCTTTTACCGGGAAGAAATCGAAGCGCGCGCCCTTTTTGCCTTCCCGCCGTTCAATCGCCTTGCCAAACTGACCTTTTCCGGCAAACGGGAAGGGGACGTCAAACGGTGGGCCGAAGTCTTCTATAGAGCCCTACTCGAAAAGCTCCCCTCTTCCTACACCCTCTATCCGGTCATCCCCTCCGGCTATCCCAAAATCCGGGATAAATTTCGCTTTAAGCTTCTGATCAAGGGGAAAAATCCCCTGTTTCTGTCCGAAGCCGTCCAAGAAACGCGGATCGCTTCACCCCTACCGCGCTCGATCGGACTCCTGATCGATATCGACCCGATCTCAACCTTTGCTTGAAACAAGCCGTTGGGGACCCCGAAACGATACCCATCCCGATCTTGGTCACAGCAACTTTGCAATAAAGACGACACAGTTTTTATATCCGCTCGGTATTTTCATCCTTCAACTTCGTTTTATTTCGATCACGGAAAAGGGCTATCTGTTATGGTGGTTGCTTACGACATTAACGAGCAACATCAAAAAGGGCTAAAAAAATGGAATGTCCCGATTATCACGGCTATGAAGAATTTCGGAATCGGACGGCAAAACTCCAACAGATCCGTGCACTCGGCATCGAACCCTACCCCCATCGCTACGAGCCTACCCATCAGCTGGGGGCCTTCGGGCATCGCCGCGACGATTTGATCATCGGCACCGATGAAGAGGCCGGCGCGGGGAAAACGACCGGCGTTCGGGTTGCGGGGCGGTTAATCCTTTTCCGCGCCATGGGAAAAAATGCTTTCGGTCAGGTGCAAGATGAGACGGGGCGGATTCAGATCATGTTCAATCGCGATCGGACCGAAGTCAGCGGCTTGCCGGAGGATAGCGGTATCCGTCCCATCAAGTTTATCGAAAAAAAGCTCGATCTCGGAGATATCGTCGGAGTCGAAGGACACCTGTTCCGCACCCGAAAAGGAGAGCTCACTATCTTTGCAACAGAGGTAACCCTCCTGTGTAAAACCCTCCTCCCTTTGCCCGATAAACACGGCGGTCTTGCCGATAAAGGGATCCGCTACCGGAAGCGCTGGCTCGATCTGATCACGAACCCCGAATCGGCGGAGCGTCTAAAAACGCGCAGTTTTCTGATCTCTAAAATCCGCAACTATTTCGAACGGCAAGGCTTTATGGAGGTCGAAACCCCCGTTCTTCAACCTATCTATGGCGGCGCCGAAGCGGAGCCCTTCATTTCCGAGCTCAACGCTCTCCATCAAACGATGTACCTCCGGATTGCCATCGAGATCTCTCTTAAAAAACTGATCGTGGGAGGTCTGTCCCGGATTTTTGAAATCGGCAAGGTATATAGAAATGAAGGGCTCGATCGGACCCACAATCCCGAGTTCACCATGCTCGAATCATACGCCGCTTATTGGGACTACAACGCCGTCATGACCTTTACCGAAAATCTGTTCGCCTATCTCGCTAAAGAGCTCTACGGCACGACCGTAATAGGACCGCGGCGCGATAAAGGGGGAAAGAAACATCTAATCGACTTAAAAACCCCTTGGAAACGTCTATCGATGAAAGATGCCATCCGTCAATACGGACCGATCGATCCCGACGCGGTTGACGATCAGGCGATCCGCTCCGAACTCAACGGGAAAATCGAGGCGGAAAAATTAAACGGTGCCCCTAGGGGAAAACTGATCGCCTATCTGTTCGAAGCCTATGTCGAACATCACCTGATTCAACCCCATCACATTATCGATCACCCGATTGAAACCACCCCTCTTTGCAAACTCCACCGCGACCCCGAACTGCGACGGGAAGGGTTGGTCGAGCGCTTTGAAACCTTTATCCTCGGCTGTGAGCTCTGCAATGCCTATTCGGAGCTGAACGACCCCGAATTGCAACGGCAACTGCTCCAACGGCAACGGCGACAAGGGGGCGATGACGGAGCCGACCCTATGGATGAAGCGTTTATCGAAGCGATCTGTCAAGGGATGCCTCCGACCGGAGGGCTCGGGATCGGAATCGACCGCCTCGTGATGCTCTTCACCGATGCCTTTTCCATCCGCGACGTCATCTACTTCCCGATGATGAGACCGGAAGAGTGATCGTCGAATCTTAGTAATCATAGATGAGTTTACGCTATTTGGTTAAAAAAATATGAAGTCTCATTTCTCACCTTTTTCTCTCCTTTTCATTTTGTCAAATTGCTTCCATACATCTCCCATACTGTCTGATAACTGAAATAAGGTTATTGTTTTGTATATTTGAGCCGTTAAATGAGGATTACCCACATCTTCTGTTAGTAACTGATGGTATCTTGCAGTTTTATTACCCTTATCATTTTTTGGTATACTTGCTTCTAATTTTTCTAATACCCCCGGTGGTAATTGCTCGTAAATTAGCTTTCTAGTCCAACGTCCTATACACCCGGGTCTTTTTTTAATACCTTTAATTGTG
>JBCDES010000042.1:0-10739 GCA_039179295.1 Chlamydiota bacterium | reverse complement strand
CTGCCGAGTGCATAGCTATCGGTCTCGTGAGGGGAGGGAGAGAGGTCTTGAGTGAAGACTCGGGTCACTGCGTCTTCCATATGGTGCGCCAGGCGATCCACCGTGCGCTCCAACCAACTCAGGATGGCGACGGTCGGAATGGCCACGGCGAGGCCAACGGCGGTTGTCAGGAGCGCTTCCCATATACCGCCCGAGAGAATTGATGGATTGACCTGATTTCCGGCCGCTTCCAACTGCTGGAACGCCTCGATCATACCGAGGACGGTGCCGAAGAGACCGAAGAATGCGATGAAAGGGATTACCGTGGCGTAAAAGAGGACCGGTTTACTGAGTTTATTGCTGAGTTTGGCATAGATCAACATAAAGAGGATGGCACAGGGCAATACCACCCACAGTTTTAAGAACGGGATGACCTGAGATCCCTTGGCTGCGGTTACGACAAGGGTATCTTTGGTGTCTCTTAGGATCGTATAGTTGAAAAGAATGAAGAAGAAGAGGAGAACCATCGGTACTAGCTTTTTCAGCTCGAAGTGATGGATCGGCCAAAGACGTGATCTCCACTTACCGAATTCTTGCGCGGTTGATGCCATATTTCGTTCCTTTTAAAATTCTTTTTTTGAAATATTCGCTAAAACTTTTATAGATTATCTTTAAAAACTTTAGAGAATACTTTATTTTCAAGCAAACTCACTATAAAAGTTTCCTCGTTAGAGAGCAAGGAAAAAATAGGCGGATTGACAAACGGACGATGAGTACCGATCGGTATCCGTTCGGAATCGAATCGTCCGGTAGGGGAGATGGAAAACTTTACTTTTCGCCCAGTATTTCCAGTCCTGCCGCAATCACCGCTTGCCGAGCGTTAACCGCCTCGACATACGCGGTCCAAAGCTCATGATCTACGCGACCGTTTCGAATGCTTTGAACCAGCTCCCGTTTGGATTGTGCGAGAGATTTTTTCGGGCTGAGGAGGGCGATCATTTCTTTATCGCCGGACAGTCGTGCCATGTTGAGAAGTCTCTCCAGTTGGAGCTTTGAGAAAGCCGGTTGATCTTTCTTTTTTCGCGATCCTCGGACGGCTCTTTGCTTAGGCGGGACAACGAGAGGTCTGTCCGTTTGGATAATAAATTTCTCGATCATCGACGAGAGTTCGCCGGGGTTTTTGTACTTCATTTTACGGAGTGTAAAATGGTGCATGTATCCCCCCGAGGTCATAGGAATGTATTTACACAGATCGTTTTCTTTCGTTCCCCTCACTTTTTTTATTGCTCTCTCGATCACGCTTTTAAGCTGTTCAAGCTTTTTCGTTTTAATAGTTTCTTGTTCGGTAAAGCTCATAGTCATCCCTTTTCTTTGGTGGATTAAAGATTAACGTTTCAAAATGAATAGCTCCGTTGTATACACGTCCCGGTTTAAAATCGGTTTTTGTTCGTGTCCGGGTAAGATTCAAAGTCGTCGCTTTTCACGCGCTACAAATTTTTGAATCGCGATGTATATAGAAATCATTCCGTTTTCCGATTAACTTTAGTAAATGAACCCCTTTTGGGCAAGAATTAATTGTTGCATAGGAATTCCTTAAGTTAATAACCTCTTCATTTAAGGCTTAGATAAAGAATAGGGTTTAATGTCTCGGAGTCAATCGCCGACGGACGGTTCTACTTTAAACGGAAAAAAATCGAATCCCGCACCCGATGTTATAGGGATTTTAGCCGGGAAAGGGGGGGTTGGAAAGTCGACGATCACGGTCGAGCTTGCCCTGGTTCTACGTCAAAAAGGCTATAAGGTCGGGGTTCTGGACGGAGATATCTACGGTCCTTCCATCCGTCATCTTCTCCCCGAAGATACCCCTCCCAAAGCCGTAGGGGAAAAAGTCCTTCCCGCCATTTCTCAAGGGATTGCGGTAATCTCATCGGCCTATTTCCCGAAAAGGGGGGGACCGGTCGGGGTACGAGCCCCGATAGCCAACCAAATCATCGCCCAGTTTATCGAGGAGGTCGAATGGGGCGCGATCGATTTTCTTGTCGTCGATTTTCCGCCCGGAACCGGCGACATTCAAATCACCTTGATGCAAAGACTTTTTTTCACCGGTGCGATCGTCGTCACCACGCCGGAGGGGCTTTCCCTGTTAGATGTGCAGAAGTCGATGGACATGTGCCTACAAATGGGGGTTCCGATTTTGGGAGTGCTGGAGAATATGAGCTATTACCTTGCTTCGGGAGACGAAACCCGTCACTATCTATTCGGAAGAGGTGGGGGGAAATCGTTGGCCGAAGCATTCGGTGTCCCTTTGATCGGTGAAATACCGATTGATCGAGGGCTGAACCGACAAAGCGTCGAAAAGATTTCCGCCCCTCTGTTTCAAGAACTGGGAAAAACGGTTATCGACGGGACGGATCGAGAAAAGGGGTGTGAAATAAAGGGGGTGGATCGTTATCATTTCTCTATCGAATGGTCGGACGGTAAAAAAAGTCTATACCGATTCGGCGCCGTGCAGGAAAGGTGTCCTTGCAGCGCGTGTAGAATGAAAAAAGAGACACGGTTGGTCGATGTCGAAGGACTCGCGATCGACCCGATAGGAAACTACGGGGTTCGATTCCGTTTCTCCAAAGGTTGCTCCAAAGGAATTTACCCATTTTCATATTTAAGAAGATTAGACCGATGAAGAGATGGATCATCATACTCCTCAGTTCTTGTATCGCGATCGGTTGCGGCAAAAGATCGCAAAACCCGTTTATGTCTGAAAACGGCAAGGTGAAGGTCCTCTCTACAACGGCGATGATCGATGACTTGGTCGGTGAAATAGGGGGCGAAGAGATCGATCATAGCTGTTTAATCGTCGGCAACCTGGACCCTCACAGCTACGAACTGGTTAAAGGGGATGACGAGAAGCTTTTTCGAGCCGATTTGATCTTCTATAACGGTTTGGGGCTGGAGCACGGAGCGAGTCTTCACGAGCACCTGGAAAAACATCCGGCTGCAATCGGGCTGGGAGATCTTTTGATTCGGGAAGATCGAGAAGCTTTCGTTGTGATCGATGATCAATTAGACCCTCACTTCTGGATGGACATCGCCCTTTTTTCCCGATCCATTACCCCGATCGTTAGCGCTCTTTCCGAGAAGGATCCGGCTCATGCAACTCTTTATAGAGAGAGGGGAGAAAACTTAAGGGCTAAAATGCTTGAAAAAGATCGGGCTCTTTTTGAAAAGATTCAAAAAATTCCTCCCGAAAAACGTTATTTGGTTTCGAGTCACGATGCATTTTTTTATTTTGCTAGAAAATATTTAGCAAAGCCGCAGGAAGAGAATTGGGAGGAAAGGGTTACGGCGCCGGAAGGGCTTGCACCCGACGGTCAGATGAGCGTGCGCGATATCCGGGAAGTGAGCGAATTTCTTTGCAAGCATCGAATCGCCGTTGTTTTCCCCGAAACAAATATTAACCGCGATGCTTTGAAAAAAATCGTTCTCATCTGTCGAGAAAAGGGGCTCCGTGTTAGAATGGCGACGACTCCGCTGTACGGAGATACGATGGGAGTGAAAGGGACGGGCGCCGATACCTATCTCGACATGATCGAACATAACGTCAATACCCTTACCGATCAACTTTCAAAAGGATGATTTATCTTAAAGAGAGATACGTTCATGAAGCATGCCGTCGACATCCGCCAGTTGACCGTAAACTATGAGAAAACCTCCGCCCTTTGGGATATCGACGTTTCGATTCCCGGCGGTAACCTTGTAGGGATCGTCGGTCCTAACGGTGCGGGAAAGAGTACGCTTCTAAAAGCCCTCCTCGGACTCGTTACCCCGTTGTCGGGGAGCGTCTATTTTTTCGGAAGACCTTTTGCCGAGGTCAGGGATCGGATTGCTTATATCCCTCAGAAAGAGACGATTGATTGGGACTTTCCGATCACCGTTTTCGACGGTGTTTTAATGGGACGGTATCTCAAGCTCAAGGGCTTGAAGTGGTACAAAAAAGCCGATAAAGAGGCTGCCGGAAAGATTTTAGACCGTTTGGAGATGGGTTTTCTCGCAGATCGGCAGATCGGCGCCCTTTCGGGCGGGCAACAACAACGTCTATTTATCGCTAGGGCGCTCCTTCAAGAAGCCGATGTCCTTCTACTCGACGAACCCTTTGCAGCCGTCGATAAAGCAACGGAAGAGATCGTTATTCACATCCTTAAAGATCTCAGGGATAGAGGAAAAACGATTCTAGTCGTCCATCATGATTTAAAAACGGCCCGCGATTATTTCGATCGGGCACTTCTGATCAATACCGCCCTCGTTTCCAGCGGCAAGGTAGAGGACGCGCTATCGGTCGACAACCTCGCTCGCGCTTACGGACAAAAAGGGGAACTTTTGGGGGAAGCGACACGTCTGTCGACCGCTGAAAAAGCGGGTCTTACGACATGACCCTTTTCGATTTCTTTACCGATCCCCTCTATCGGGCCCCTTTTATCGGTTCGATGTTGATGTGTCTGTCTGCGGCGCTTATGGGAGCTTTGATGTTTGTGAAAAGGGGGAGCCTTTTAGGGGAAACGCTCTCTCACGCGACGTATCCGGGAGTGATGTTCGGGGCGCTCGCGGGAGCTCTCTTTTTTGACCCCGCTTCGCCGTTATCGATTGCGGTTGTGTTGGGAGGAGCTTTTCTTTTCGCCTACTTCGGACTGGAGGTGATCGAACGTTTAAAGGTTCGCTTTCGTCTCCATTTCGATGCGGTTCTCTGTCTTGTCCTATCCGTCTCGTTAGGGTTGGGGGTTGTTTGTGCGAGTCGTATCCAATTTACCGACCCTCTTCGGTACCAACAATCGCAAGTGTTTATTTACGGTCAAGCGGCTACGATGACCGATATCCATATCTTGATTTACGGAGTCTTGTCGCTCACCGTCGTTTTGTTTGTCCTGTATCGTTTTCGAGAAATGGAACTGGTCTTCTTCGATACCCTTTTCGGAACAACTATCGGCTTGAACGTTCAACGCTCGTTTAGGGGAGTCTCTTTACTGCTGATTTTATCGATTATCGTGGGGATTCGAAGTGTCGGGGTCGTTTTAATGGCGGGAATGTTAATCGCACCCGCCGCCGCCGCTCGGAGCTTCACCGATCGTCTGTCTCACTTTCTCGTTTTGTCGGGACTGTTCGGTCTCCTAAGCGGTTTTGGAGGAAACTACCTATCGGTTAAACTGTCGGCGCAAGGACTCGTCTATCCGACGGGTCCGATGATTCTCCTCTTTGCAGTTTCGATCACCCTTTTATCGCTCCTCTTTGCATTGAAAAGAGGGGCGGTTTCCAGACTTGTTCGGATCTCTCGTTTTCGCCGTCGCTGCCAATCGGAGAACGTTTTAAAAACCCTATGGAAAGAGGGGAAAGAAGCGTCCCATTCTCCGGCAAAAATCTTGCAATGGAATCGGATGAATAGGCTCCGGTTTACGAGGGTCCTTTTCCGGTTGAAAAGAGAAGGGTGGATCGATACCGCTGCGCAGGGGAAAGTTTTACTCACTGCCGACGGAATCGGGCGGGCCGAGCGTCTCGTGCGACTCCACCGGTTATGGGAGCTTTATTTAGTGTCGTGCTTAAAGGTCGATGAAGAGAGGGTTCACTACAGCGCCGAAGAAATGGAGCATATTTTGACCCCCGACCTTGAAGCAAGGCTCAGTAAGCTTCTCAACCATCCGAAAAAAGATCCCCATCAAAAACCGATTCCGGAAGGAGAATTCCGATGAACCCTTATGCGGGTCAATCTTTTTTCACCTTTTTCGGGGTTCTTTTCCACCGCATTTTTCTATTCTTAACGGGAGAGCGGAGCGCCGTTGCCCCGGATGAGGTCCAACTCTTAGTTTTGACCTTGACCGCCCTTTCATCCGCTTTAGTCGGGACTTTTCTGGTGTTAAAGAAGATGACAATGCTTGCCAACGCCCTTTCCCATACGATTCTACTGGGGATCGTCGGAGCCTTTTTCGTCGGGAAGTATCTCTTTTCGCAAGATAGAGGTCTTTATACCCTGCAGATTCCTTCTCTGGCGATCGGAGCTCTGATCACCGCTTTTTGCACAACGTTCGGTACCGAATTTCTCCATAAGAAACTCCGGCTTCAAGAAGATGCGAGTATCGGACTGATTTTTACCGCCTTCTTCGCTTTAGGGGTTGTTTTGGTCAACACCCTTTTTCGCAACAGCCACCTGGGAATCGAAGCGATTATGGGGAATGTCGACGCTCTCCATCCCGATAATGTGAAGCAGCTGTTTTATCTATTCCTTTTCAATAGCGCAATCGCCCTGTTCTTTTTCCGTCGGTTGGAGGTAGCGGCGTTCGATTCTCAACTGGCTAAGAATTTCGGAATCTCTCTGCTCTTTTTTAACCATCTCTTGATGTTCCAAACGGGACTGACTGCAATCGGCGCTTTTCGAGCGGTGGGGGTTTTTCTCTTTCTCGCATTCTTAGTCGCCCCCGTTTTGACGGCCCGTTTTTTTACCGATCGACTTAAAACCCTCCTCCTCCTGGCGGGATTGATCGGTGTGATTGCCTCGATAGTTGCCGTAGCCCTTTCCAGACATTTCCTTTCCGTGTATGGTGCCCCTTTGGCTACATCGGGACTGGCTACCACCGTTTTGGGATTGTGTTTTGCCTGCGGAGCCCTTTATCGCGTGAGGAAAGCGGGATGAAAAAGATTGCTATTCTCGGAAGCACCGGCTCGATCGGAAGAAACGTTTTAGCGGTAAGCGAGCATTTGGGAATCGAAGTCGTTGCCCTTGCGGCACACTCAAACATCGATCTTCTCGAAAAGCAAGCGCGCGAGCGGCGTCCGAAATGTATCGCTATCTTCGATAAACGGCAAGCCGTTGCACTTCAAAAACGCCTTCCGGAAATAAGCGTTTTAGCCGGGATGGAGGGGTTGACGGCAGTGGCGACTATCGCCGAGGCGGACGCCGTTATCTCATCGATCGTCGGAGCAAAAGGGATCCTTCCGACGCTTAAGGCGATTGAAGCGGGGAAGACGATCGGACTTGCGAATAAAGAGGTTTTGATCGCTGCCGGCGAACTGATGATGAGCTCTGCAAAAAAACAAGGCGTCGATATCCTTCCGATCGATAGCGAACATAGCGCCATTTTTCAGTGCTTGCAGGGGGAATGCCCCGCCGGTGTACGCCGTCTTATCCTAACGGCTTCGGGCGGACCTTTCAAAGACTATTCTCTCGAGCGGCTCAAGAGCATTACCCCGAGCGCGGCTCTCAACCATCCGACCTGGAAAATGGGGAAAAAAGTAACGATCGATTCTTCTACTTTGATGAATAAAGGGTTGGAGGTCATCGAAGCAAAATTTCTTTTTAACATGCCTGTAGAAAAAATCGATGTGATCGTCCATCCTCAAAGCATTATTCATAGTTTGGTCGAATTCATCGACGGATCTCTTCTTTCCCAGCTGGGAGAACGTGATATGAAGATTCCCATTCAGTATGCTTTGACCTATCCGAAGAGAGAAAAAGGAATTGTCCCTTGTTTCGATTTCGAGAAGTATTCTAAACTGGAGTTTTCCAGTCCGAATTCGGAAAAATTTCCCTGTTTAGCTCTTGCTTATGAAGCGGCAAAGCGAGGGGGAACCCTACCCTGCTTTATGAACGCTGCCAACGAGGTATTGGTCGATCGGTTTTTAAAAGGGGAGATTGGTTGGATCGAGATAGGAAAAAGATTAGAAACCCTAATGGGAACGCATCGAGTCCTTCCTCAAGAAAGTTTTGAAACGCTTCTTGAAGTGGATCAAGAGGCGCGACGAATGGCGACCCTACAAGAATCATCGAGGTGATTTTGCAAATTTTGCAAAGTATTATTTATATCGGATGCGCAGTTCTCGGACTGAACTTCCTCGTTTTTATTCATGAGCTGGGACATTATATTTCAGCCCGTCGCAGCGGAATGAAAATCGAAGTCTTCAGTATCGGTTTCGGCAAACCGATCCTTAGTTGGATGCGCAAAGGGGTTAAATGGCAAGTCTGCCCCATCTTCTTCGGAGGGTATGTTCGGATTGCCGGAATGGAAAAGGAAGGAGATGTCGAACCCCGCGACGTTCCCGACGGTTACTATTCCAAAAAACCCTGGGCACGTATCAAAGTCGCTCTGGCGGGTCCGGTTGTCAATCTCGTCTTCGCACTCGTCGCTTTTTCCGCTATTTGGGTCCTTGGAGGGAGAGATAAATCGTTCGCCGATTTCACACAGGTCATCGGTTATATCGATCCCGATTCCCAGCTGTATCGAAACGGAGTCCGTCCGGGAGATATCTTATCGGAATACAATGAAAAAACTTTTACCGGCTACCAAGATTTGATCTATGCCGCTCTATCAAACGGTCACCCGGCAAATCTGGAAGGGGTAAAAGTCGATTACTTTACCCGAGAAAAAGTCCCTTACGATTACACCGTAACCCCCTATGAAAGCTCACTCACCCCCAAGGGGATGAAAACGGTCGGAATCCTAGCCCCCGCAAGCTACCTCATTTACCGCGCGGCACTTTATGACCGTCTTCCCCTCGAACGGAGCGGAATCGAGCCTCATGATCGGATCGTTTGGGTCAATGGAGAAATCGTCTTCTCCAATCGGCAACTGATGCAGATTCTCAATAGCGACAAAGTCTTGCTGACCGTTGAGAGAAACGGAAAAACCTTTCTCGGAAAAGTGCCCCGTATTTCTCTCGATGATCTTCGCCTGTCGCCGGAAGAAACGGTCGAGATGAGCGATTGGAAATATGAAGCCGGATTTTATGGCAAAGAGGAGTCCTATCGATTCATTCCTTACAACCTCTCGTACGATCTGCGTATCGAGAGGGGACTGGATTACATCGATAATGAATCGAAAGTGACGCGCATCTCATCCGCGCCGAAATCCTCTCGTCTCGATATGATGCTACTACATCGAGGCGACCGGATCATTGCCGTCGACGGAATTCCGGTCGATACCGCCGTTACTTTTTTAAAAGAAATTCAAACGCCGCGACTACAGATGATCGTTAAGCGGGGAGAGAATTTGGATAAAATCTCCTGGAAGGATGAAGACCGTGTCTTTATGACGAGTACCGATTTGGATGACTTATTGCCGATTTCTTCAACAATCGGTTATGAAAACGGAGTGAAAACCAGTGGAAAGTTTCATCTCTTAAATCCGGTAACCCCGATTCGACTCATAGACTTTCCGATGACGGAAAAAGAGCGGCAAGATCTCGACGAAAAAATGGAACGACAAGTCGCCGAAGCCCGAAAAATTTCGGATCCCGGAGAAAAAGAGCAAGTTTTGGACTATTTGGCTACGTATCGAAATAGGTTGATGCTCGGCGCTGCATTGACGGATCGGATCGTCAATTACAATCCCAATCCGATGGTCCTGTTCGGCGATGTTTTCAACGAAATCGCTCGCAATCTTACCGCCCTGTTTACGGGATCTCTTTCTCCGAAGCAATTCGGAGGACCGCTCTTTATCATGCAGGTGATGCATCAAAGTTGGGGCATCGGAATGAAAGAAGCCCTCTTTTGGCTGGGAGCGATCAGTCTGAATCTCGGGATTCTCAATCTCCTTCCCGTCCCCGTTTTAGACGGCGGGCATATTTGCTTCTCGATTCTCGAAAAATTGCGCGGAAAGCCTTTAAAGGCAAGGACGATGCAACGTTTGGTGATCCCGTTCGTCGCATTGTTGATCTTCCTCTTTATCTATTTAACCTTCAACGATATTAGCCGTATCTTCGGGCGGTTTTTTTAAACTCGCTTTTTCTCCCGAAAGGGGCTTCGCGGCAACGAATCTTGCCGATGACTGGACTCGAACCAGCACTATATTGCTATAAGCAGATTTTGAATCTACCGTGTCTACCATTTCACCACATCGGCATAAGAGATAGCGATTCTACCCGGATTCGGAATTTAATGGTAGTCGATCAGGTTTGAAATTTTATGAGTCGGTTGTCCATATCACCGAAAATTACTCTTTTTTACAGATGAAGAGTAATACTGTACATTTAACAATCAATCATCCTAAAATGAGATGAGGTATATTTAGCTGGTTTCATATAACATAATAGAGAAAATTAAGATGCTAGTGATATGTTAATAAATTTTTTAACAAATAGATAGAATGAATTATAATTTGCACGATCCCGATATTAGAATAAAAGAATTAAGTTTTATTCAGGCTATTATAGCCAGATTATCTGATAGACAACAACAGATGAAAAATTTTTGTTTAATAGCTATCGGAGCTTTTAATGCTTTAATATCGGTTAGGGAATTAACTATTTTTTATTTAATTTTACAAAGTTTAATTATTATCTCTTTTTATAGGATGGATAGATCTTTTTTAAATACGGAAAGATTGTATAGACGATGGTATGATTTCATCCTTCGGAAGCGGAAAAAGACTAATCAATGGTTTTTTGAACTAAATCGTAAAAATATAGAGGATGTTTTGCGTAGAGAGGGTTATGGGTTTGGGTTTAATATGGACGAAAAAAATTGGTCGCTTAACATATATTTTTGGCTATTACTGGTAATAGTGATGACGTACTTATGTCGCACTTTCTATCCATTTGTCAATATTATCGGAAACGCATTCATAAGCTTCAAGATGTGGGTATACCGATGATGGGTCGTAGGTTTTATAAGATAGGTCAGCAAGAGGTTTGCAACCCTTGCAAGATTTTTTGCCGCTTTTGCTTTTGAATCCATGAATGTATATACCCAATATACCCTTTCCGTCTGAGTAACTTTTTTCTAT
>JBCDES010000110.1:0-1966 GCA_039179295.1 Chlamydiota bacterium | reverse complement strand
TCGAAAAAAACTCCAACAAACACTTGAAAAGGAGCGAGAAAAAGATTTAAAACATGAACTTGAACGGGAAACCTCAAGGATTCCCGAAAAAATTCCTACAACAAAAGCCGCAAACGGGACACTTAAGTAAAGAGTCTTCTTTACCGGACCGGATAATCGCTTCAATCCGTATACTCGTTAACCTATGTTTAGGATGTTATACACATTTATGTTAAACTTTGCTTATGGTCTTTCCTGCGATGTCTCCTCCGAATGAGCGGCAACAGTCAAAACACACGATCGTGTTAATCCTCCTCGGTCCTCCCGGAGCGGGAAAGGGAACTCAAGCCGGGCTGCTCTTTGAAAACCTCCGATTGCCTCATATCTCAACCGGAGATCTTTTAAGGGGTCATATAAAAGAGGGGACGGGGCTGGGAAAAACTGCCGAAGGATATATGGACCGGGGAAAACTTGTTCCCGATGTCCTCATTCTCGAGATGTTATTTGCCCGTGTTGCCCGAGAAGATTGCCGCAAAGGTTATATTCTCGACGGCTTTCCTCGAACACTTGCCCAAGCAAGAGCCTATGATCAGCGCCTGGGAAGAGAGGTTGAAACCGTCGCGATCAATCTATCGTTAGGCAATGAAATCATCGTCGATCGCCTGAGCAACAGGCTAACGTGTAGGGAGTGCGGCGCCCCCTACCACCTGACTTTTTCTCCCCCTAAGAAAAGGGGAGTCTGCGATATTTGTCAAGGTCCGTTGATCCAGCGAAGCGATGATAAAGAGGAGGTGATTAAAAAACGGTTGGCGGTGTATGAAAAGCAAACGGCTCCCGTTATTCACTACTATTCTGAGAAAAAGCGTCTCAAAGAATTCTGTTGCAATCAACCGATTGACAAGGTTCTAAGCGAGCTACTCGATTATCTTCGGGAGAGCCATCCCTTTTTAAAAGGAGGATAGGAGCCTCGGGTCGAGGTTCCCGCCAAATTCTGGGATGAAACCCTCTTTCTTCTCCGGATTTTCTTTTTACTTTCGAAATCTTCATTTTTAGCCGTATCCTAAACCGATTGGGTTATAAAAAAAGTCCCGAATCCGATCCGGTGTCGTCGCCCAGCTTATTTCAAACCGTTAATTTTAATCAAACCTTCCGAATCGACGACCGGTCGCTATAATCTAAGGCACTTTTTTTCGTTCCAATAGTCATCTCCATAGGAATAAAGGATCTGTTGACCCCTCTTGATCCCGTGAGGACCTGCAGTCAAGACAATCCTGGGACCTTTTTCCGTATAATGCTCCCAAGGAACGGCGTTGTTTCCTTTTTCACCTTCGTCGCAATGATTCATGAATCGAGCCCAATTCCCGTACTTGGCTGCATCGATGGAATAAGTCTTATAATCTGTAAACGAAAAGGTACTATTATGATCGGGATCGATCTCATCGTCCGGCATCAGAAGTCCCGTATACTGAACGAGTGTGGAATAGGGAGGAATATTTTCCTTTGCAAACACGCCGTATCCAACTATGGGATTGATAAAACGAATCTCTACCCGTCGATTATATCTTTCATCGGAACCGTCTCTTTCAAGTTGGCGAAAAAAAGCATTAAACCGTTCAATTCTAAAACCGGAAATAATAGGCTCGGCTTGTCTATAAAACCGTTTCCATGACCGGTTAAAGCGCTCTTCGATTTTTTTTTGAACCTTGACATCTTCAAGATAAACAATAGCTGTTTCGATGCCGAAATACTTTTTAAACATAGGCTCCACTTTCCTTTTTAGCGATATAATTAGACACTTAAGAAAATTTATGAATGATTACAAGAAAGATTATAAAAAAGGGTTATAATATTTGAGTCATGACGTCTGTAAAAAGTCGCGTTACTTAACGGTTAACTTGACGGACCTTATACCCTACTTACGGCTGACGGGTCCGAGTTTTGTGCAGCTATGACCCTCTCTACGGTTTTTCTTGCCGGCTTTTCAACC
>JBCDES010000102.1:0-2458 GCA_039179295.1 Chlamydiota bacterium | reverse complement strand
GCCATTGAAACGGCTAAACTTCACCCCACTAGAAATCTTAAAAATCCCGAAGAAGAGCTCGAAGGGTTCAACCTTGTCGGCGTTGAGGCGGAAGATTTTAATGCGACGACGGCGATCTCCAATTCTTTCGGCTTCGGCGGACATAACTCCGCCGTGATTTTCGGATCTTGTGACAGCCGTTGAAGACCGCTTACTCGGGATCGCTCCTTTAGCCCGGTACGAATTTCGAGAAGTTTTTTCCCTCAGCCGTGAGGGTTGTCCGCTTCCGGCTTGTGAATATGACGGGAAAAGCTAACCTCTCCGATAAATTAAATTTTAATTGGTTTTTTTATAAATAGTTTGATTTTTTTGTTTGAAATAATTATGGTTCTTTTCTAAAAAGGAGGAACCTAATGGATCAAATCGAAAATAGTAGTTCCGGTTACCAAAAAAAATCGAGCAACCGAATAGAGAAGGAAATTGGAAAACCCCCTTCGAGACGCTTTGATTATCATGCGATCATAAAAGCTGCCGCGACCTTCGTTGCTCTCACGGCTACTTCTGCCGTCGCAATGAAAAGGGTCCGACATTATACGAAATGGGCAATCACCCCCCTACGAAAAAACCTCGCTTTGGGTCTTTTTGCAGTCCTTAATGTCATGGTCGTTGTCCATCTTTACGGACCGTTCACTAAAGACAATCGAGAAAAAGATGATCCGAAACCTAACGATCCGGAAAAGAATCTTGATCGGTTGGGTCTTTCAACTTCAAGTAAAGGAGCTAACGAGCCTAATGATTCGTTTAAACCTGAGTGCAAAGTGGTTGATCATCAGATCGATTCGAGTAACGATCCGAATCGGAAACCTAGCGATCTGCAAGAGAATCTTAATCGGTCGGTTCTTTCAACTTCAAGTAAAGGAGTTAACAAGCCTGAGGATTCGATTGGATCTGATTTCGAAATGGTTGAATATTATCAGATCGATCCGAAACCGAATTCTATAGCTTCAAGTATGGAAATCATCGGCGGGAGCGCTGTTCCAAATCGGAACGGATCGAATCATATCGCTAGTTCCTTTTTGGGCGAGTCTATCGAGATGGTTAAAGCTATGGATCGTAACGGCAAAGCTGATGGAAAGGGTAACGATTTAAGTATGGTTCGGAATTCGATAGCTTGTTCTGCGGTAATCATCGACAATCCTGCTTGTCCGGAGCCGTCCATCAAGATTGAAGCGGTCGATTACAATGAGAAAGTTCATGGAAAAAATGGCGATCGGATGAAGCAGAAACTGTATAAGTCACTCCTCGATGAATATGCCCGTCTCTTAAGACAAGAAATAGACAAGCCTCCCATGGAAAAACTACTACAAACGGAAGCGATTTCTTATTTTTGGCGATCATCGGGAGAACACGCTTTAATGTATGCTCTTCACTATCTCCTCCGTGAAGACTCGAAGTCTACGCAACAAGCGCGGTATGAAGCTTTTATTCAAGCGCATACGAAGTTAATGAATGACTACCAAGGAAGAGAAGAGACATATAATCGAGATATTCTTCGATGGAGCCGCGCCATTGCGGTAGTACGGATGACCCCCGGCATTCAATCGTATCAAGAGAGTCTTGTCGCAGCCCATTATAAAGTCCTCCCGACCAACATGAAGGCGCAATCTTTTCATCAAGTCTTTGCAATGAGGAATAATATCATTAGAACGGTCGATAGTCGAATGAAGCTCTCGTATGTTCGGTCAACAGTTGCAAAAATCAAAGGGGCGGTGAGTTTGTGTAACTATTTTACAGAGAATCCCCCTAATCTCCGCAAGGTTGAGACATGGATTAAGGGGGGTGAAGAGGGTGGCGACAGCCGTCAGATCTTCCATCTTCGCCATTCGACCCCTCATGCCGGAGCAATTTTTACTACGTCTTCGGTGGATCTCGCTTATCGAGAGTTTTTAAAAGCGACCGAAGAGCAAGCAGAGGGGGTGATCTATGCAATTCATCAGCGTTTGGATGATTACGGAGCAAAGTTTGAGCAAGAGGGCTACCGCGTTCAATCGATTTTAGATTTGGAACCGGCTCATCCTAACCTCTTGATTCTTGTCCAATCGGTAGAAAGTGATCTTTTCAAAAACTGGAAAGGACGAACCTTTAAAGAACTTCAAGAAGCGATTCTCGATTCTTTCAGGCAAAAAGAAGGTTCTCGTCGCAACCGCTTACCTCGCTGCTTAATGGCGAAGGGGCGTTTATTAAGGGGAAAGAACGATGAGGAAACCTTGAGAATCGAACCTGACTATGAAGCAGAGCTTGGGAGAATCTTCGATTTTGTCCGGGAAGTTTTTTTCTCGGGAAGAAGGGAAGAAGACGCTATCGATACGGATAAAGTGAACTATTACCAAGGTTTGACCAAACCGGATCATCTCACCTGTGAAGCTCAAGCCTTTATTATGCTCTTTTATCATTTCCAGCGTGAGCATCTCAAATTTGC
>JBCDES010000055.1:0-7237 GCA_039179295.1 Chlamydiota bacterium | reverse complement strand
GTATTAAGTCTTTTAAGATAAATAGATTATATTTGTATTTTCTCAACCTCGAATCGGCGAAAAGGAGAGTCGAAGACTTAGGGGTTTTGCCTCTTGTCTTTTTCAAAAAAATGATTAAAATAAATCATGATATCGGAGTAGTTGTGAAGAATGACAAAGAACAATCTAGGCAAAATGTCTGGAAGATGTTCGATCGAATTTCCTCCCGTTACGATCGACTCAACCGTCTCCTCTCGTTCGGTGCCGATCTCTACTGGAGACGTCGACTAATCCGCCACCTGCCGCAAGGAAAAGCGCTCCGCCTACTCGATTTGGCAACGGGAACGGGTGATCAACTCATTACGATTATGAAACAAGCAAAGCAGGTTCAAACCGCTTTAGGGCTCGATCTATCCAGGGAAATGATCCGTATCGGTCAAGGAAAAATCATCGATAAACCCTATGCCCATCAAGTCACTTTAATGGAAGGCGACGCAACCGATATTTCCCTGGATGACGCTGCCGTCGATTGTATCACGATGTCTTTCGGCATCCGGAACGTTACCGACGTAGATAAATGTTTAAACGAGTGTTTCCGCGTCTTGACCTCCTGCGGACGTATGATGATCTTAGAATTTTCTCTGCCGAAGAATCGACCGATTCGAGGGGTTTATCTGACCTATTTGCGCTTCATTCTCCCCTACGTTGCAGGGTGGGTTTGTCGCAACGTCTCCGCCTATAAGTATTTAAATCAAACGATCGAAAGCTTCCCTTACGGCGAAGCTTTTTGCGATAAAATGAAAAAAACGGGGTTTGATCGGGTCAAAGCTTATCCGCTCACCTTCGGTGCGGTAACCCTCTATGTCGGAGAAAAGGTGCCATGCGGAACCGACCGATGACTCCCCTCAATGAAATTTTAACGGCGCTGTTAAAAATCCCCTTCCGACCGAAATCTTTGGTCGTCAACGGACAAAAAACGCCGTACATGCGCCTCGAAACATCTATCGAGATCGATAATATTTTCGCTTTTTTAGAAGCTCAAAATCTCTATCCGAAAGACGGCATCGTTGCAGGGATGGGAACCGCTCTTCCGTCGGCGCTCATTGCAAAAAACCTCCTCCATCTCTTTGCCGGAACGGGGATTGTTTCGGGATCTATTGCCTCACGGGAATGGGATGAGTTAGAGTATAAAATCGAACAATATATAGACGCTTTAGGAGTGAATCCTCTATGAAAGAAGAAGGACTGTTAAACGAAGTCTGGTCCAAATTAATCATTAAAGAGCTCGTCCACCATGGGGTTCGAACATTTTGCATCGCTCCGGGCTCTCGCAGTACTCCCTTGACACTTGCCGTAGCCGATCACCCGCTTGCAGAAGCAATCGTCCACTACGATGAAAGAGGGCTTGCTTTTCATGGATTGGGATATGCCAAAGGGAGCGAGAGACCGGTCGCTCTTATCGTCACTTCCGGATCGGCAGTAGGAAATCTACTCCCGGCAATCATGGAAGCTTATCACGATCATATCCCCTTAATTTTGCTCACGGTCGACCGTCCGCCCGAACTTAGAGATACCGGCGCCGATCAAGCCGCCGATCAAACGAAAATTTTTCAAAATTTTATCCATTGGGAATGTGACTTTCCCTGTCCCGATCCTAAGATTTTTCAAGCCTTTATCGGCACAACCGTTGCCCAAGGATTGAGTCACGCTCTATCGGAACCTAAAGGACCGGTTCACTTTAATTGCATGTTTCGAAAGCCCCTCCATGAAACGGACGAAACGCTTCCCCTTTCTCTTGATCGGTCAAACCGCTCCAAGCATAGCGCAGAAACGGTGGTTTATATAGGAAAGCCTCAAATCGATGAACAAACCTTCGAGCCGATTGCCGATGAACTTTCTCGGTATGAAAAAGGGATCATCCTTGTAAGCGGGACGGAAAAATTTCAAGACTACGGAAGAATCTATACCCTTTCTCGCCTATTGCAGTGGCCCGTTTTTCCCGATATTCTATCGTCCGTTCGCAATCACGGTCGCGGCTTAGGCGCGGTCTCCTACTACGATCTGATCATTAAAGCGGTCGCTGCCGATGAAGACTTGACTCCGGATGCCGTCTTGCAATTGGGCGATCGCTTCGTGTCCGACACGCTGACCGATTGGCTTGCCCTAAAAAAACCCAAAGTCCACTACCATATCGCTTCTCATATACAGCGCAAAGATCCTATTCACTCTATCACACATCGAGTTGCAACCGATCCTGAAGATTTCATTGGAAAACTCCCCAAGTATTTAGCCGGAAATCCTCCATCGAAATGGTTAGCGCTATGGAGAGAGGTCAATTATCTATCTCAAAGAAGGGTTGCTTCTTACTTTAAAGAGCACTCCTTTTTAAGCGAGCCGTACCTATTTCATAATTTGATGATAAACGAAAACCCGTCGACCCTATTTTTCTTCTCTAACGGCATCTGTATCCGCAATGGAGATGCATTTTTCTTTCCGGAAGAACCGGTCGGGACCGTCTATGGAAATCGAGGAGTCTCCGGTATCGACGGCAGTATTGCAACCGCTGCCGGACTGGCTAAGGGGAGTGGAAAAGCGGTAATCGCGTGTATCGGGGATTTAGCCTTTCTGCATGACATCAACTCTCTCACCCTTATTCGAAATCTTCCCGTTAAACTCGTCGTTATGAATAACAATGGAGGCGATCTCTTCTCTTTTCTTCCCATTGGTGACAGAAAAGACCTCTTTAAAACCTATTTCAAAACGCCCCGTAACCTATCGCTTGAGGCTGCGGGTCACCTGTTCGGAATCGACTACGAAAGACCTCGGACGCTACAAAACATCCAAGAAGCGCTCTCCTCCTCCGGAAGTCGGATCATCGAAATCAAAACCGACGGCAATAAGAAAGTCTATCAACGGATTGTAGCCGATATCAAAGAAACTCTCAGTCGCATGGAAGCGATAACCCCGCCCGGATATAGCTAAATCGATTGCAACTCGAGCGGCTGCGATCGAGAGATGTTTGACGCGCTTTCCCCTCCGAAATCGCAACCCCGTTTTTTAGCCTTTCCGACCGAACCGAACCTTTCGACCCGATATATCGAACGACTTTTTGACGACGGCGTTAACCCCTCCTAGGCGTTGCGGCATTCAGACCCGCTTCATTTCTGAAAAGCTCGCCCGGCTATCGATTTTGCCCGAAAATTCCCCGCAAGAATCGACCCCATCATTATTCCTTACCGTGAATCCGGGACCGGAATCTGAAAGAGGGGAAAAACATGGTCCGATGTCTTTCTTCGAAGTCTTACACACCTTGAATCTTGCAAAACTCCCGAACCTACGGTCATCGTTAAAAAATTTTTCATCTCCTCGACTGTTTTTATTTGGAGAAAATGATATGGAATGTAAGAAGATCGGAAAATGTCTTACGGAAAATCGCGAGAGGACGTCGTTTCCGATGCCGATACACCTCGAAATACCCAAGACAATCGTTGAAATGACGAGTCGGAGCGCTTATGACACAAACAACTCAAGGAAAACTTCAGTGGAAGGTTGCCGGTGAATATACCGATATCCTCTATCACAAGATGGAGGGAATGGGAAAAATCACGATCAATCGCCCTCACATCCACAACGCCTTTCGTCCCCTAACGGTTCAAGAGATGCTCCATGCTTTGGAGAATGCTCGTAATGACCACGAAATCGGCGTGATCATTCTAACCGGAGCAGGAAAAAAAGCCTTTTGTTCCGGTGGTGATCAGTCCGTCCGAGGCGATGCGGGATATACGGATGACGAAGGTGTCCATCGACTCAATATTCTCGATTTCCAAAGAGCCGTGCGTAGTTGCCCGAAACCGATCGTTGCAATGGTTGCCGGCTATGCCATCGGCGGAGGACATGTTCTCCATGTGGTTTGTGATTTAACGATTGCCGCCGATAATGCGCTCTTCGGTCAAACAGGACCAAAAGTAGGATCTTTCGACGGCGGTCTGGGGGCAAGCTATCTTGCACGCATTGTCGGACAAAAAAAAGCCCGCGAAATTTGGTATCTCTGTCGCCAATACAAGGCTCGAGAAGCTTTGGAAATGGGGCTCGTCAACCATGTCGTTCCTGTTGAAGCTCTCGAAACGACAACTGTAGAATGGTGTCAAAAAATGCTGGCGCATTCCCCCCTTGCTCTCCGTTGCCTGAAAGCAGGTCTTAACGCCGATTGTGATGGGGCAATCGGTCTGCAAGAACTTGCAGGGAATGCAACGCTTCTCTACTACATGTCCGATGAAGCCCGAGAAGGACACCGAGCCTTTTTAGAGAAACGACAACCCGATTTTTCAAAATTCCCGAAAAGACCGTGAACATTTGGATAGAAGGAACCCGTCCTAAGACACTTATCGCTTCCCTTTCTCCCGTTTTAATCGGAGGAGCCATTGCTTTCGAGCAACAAAGCTTTCCTATTGCAGTCTTTTTAACCTGTATTATTTTTGCTCTTGCAGTCCAAATCGGGACCAATTTTGCCAATGATTATATCGACTTCTTAAAAGGGGTCGATACCTCTAAAAGAAAAGGACCTCGTCGTCTGGTTCAAGCAGGACTCGTCTCGCCTGAGAAAATGTCTAAAGTCACCTTCGGCGTGTTCGGAATTGCCGCCGTTGCCGGAATCTACTTAACGCTGATCGGAGGATGGCAAGTAGGTCTGTTGGCTCTTCTCGCCATCCTCCTCGGTTATCTATACACGGGAGGACCTTATCCCTTAGGTCATTTAGGGCTGGGTGATGTTGTTGTGTTGATCTTTTTCGGACCTGTTGCCATATGCGGAGTCGTCTATCTCATGACGGGAGAGGTCTCCTCGATCGCGCTTGTTGCAGGATTTTCTCCGGGATTTTTATCGACTGCCATTCTTGTGATGAATAATCTCCGGGATTATGAAGAGGATAAACAGGCAAATAAAAAGTCTCTTCCCGTCCGATTCGGAATCCGTTTCGGTCGGTGGGAGTTTGCCCTTTGTGTCTTCTTAGGAATCCTCACTCCGGTGATTCTGTTCGGATTAACGGGCAAACATCCTTGGTCTTTAACTTCTACAGCGACATTAGGGCTCGGGATTCCTGTTGTGAAAGATGTTTTCAATCATAAGGACCCGAAAAATCTTGCCCCTCTTTTTCCGAAAGTCCAGCGATTGCTAACGCTATATACCTTTCTTTTTATCCTCGGTTGGCTCGTTTAAAAGTAGATGGAGATGCATGAAAATGAAACGGACCCTTTACTACTATTGTCGCCGTTTTAATCAGAGCATTCGAGAAGGGGTTTTCATCCGTCTAAAGTCAGAAAACGGGTTGAGGCGAAGTCGCTCCCCCCTGCCGGGTTTTAGTCGGGAAACCTTAGGCGAAGCGATAACGGATTTGATTCGAGGAAACCGCTCCTCTTATCCTTCGGTTCAATGGGGTCGAGCTGCAGCGATGCTCGATCTTTTAAAACCTTTAGAAATCGGTGCCGTCCCTATCCGCGTCCTCGACAAGGAAAAAATAAAAATCGGTCATCTTACAGTGCGAGAAGCGATCAAAGAGGTTGAGCAAACGAACTGCTCCGGGGTTGATATCGACCGAAAATGGGAATTATAACAGGCGCTGACCCTAGAAAGTACTGCCCCGAGCTCGACTATTTTGAACAGCCTTTGAAACCCGGTGAAGACCCTTCCGCCTTTCCTCATCCGGTCGCTCTCGATGAGTCGCTTCGAAGCGGCGATACCCCTCCCTACCCTCGGATAAAAATCCATAGTATTAAACCGATGCTCGATGGATATCCCCTTCCGCACAAAGTAAAAGGGGGTCGATTTTATTTTGAGTAGTAGCTATGAGAATAAATTAGGGCTCTATCAAGTCGCAAAGCTTGCCTACCGGTTGAAACTCCCGATAAAACCGATGGGGCCGGGAACTTGTCATCTTTTTGAAGACTCCCTATTTGAACAAGAGCCCTATTATAAAGATCGAAACCTTCACTTTCCCAAAGAGTGGAGATTAAAAATGGATAGATTAGAGGTTATCCTCGATGGATATATTTGAGTGTCCCTTTTCTCTCTATGCCAGAAAAACCCCGAACGACCTTGCCCTCATCTCTAAAGGAGAACGATGGAGTTATGTAGACTGTGAAATATTCATCGAAGGGATCGGCTCTTCCCTGAAAGACTTTGGGGTTAAAGCTCCCGATCCCATAGCAATCCTATCGAGCAAAAAATTTCCAACCCCCCTTATTTTTTTCGCCCTGTTCAGATTAGGGGCAATCGCCTGTCCTATCGATACCGATCACCCCTTAGAGACGCTACCTCGAAGGTTAGACGAGCTCGGGGCTCTTTTTCTACTCTATCCGGATGAAATAAAGCTGCCGAAAATCAACCGGATCGCTCTCCCTTTTTCTAAAATTTTTCGGAAGGGAAAACCCTCGGGGCAACGGTTTCTAGAAAAAAAACAACACGCTACGTACCTCTTTACTTCCGGAACAACGGCTAAACCGAAAATTGCCTGCCATACCCTAGGGAATCACTATTACAGCGCTCTCGGTTCCAATGCTTATCTTCCTATCGAAAAAGGAGACCGCTACCTCCTCTCCCTCCCTGTTCATCATATTGCCGGTATCGCCCTTCTGTTCCGAACATTTTTAGCCGGTGCGACCGTTGCTTTAGGTAAAGAGGTCGAAGATATCACCCACCTTTCATTAGTTCCGACTCAACTTAAGCGCCTGTTGGATGAAAAAAAAATCTCCCCTTACAAGCACATCCTCATCGGAGGAGAGCAGATTCCCTCCCCTCTTTATCAACAAGCCTTAAATCGCAATCTCAATATCCGCCCCTCCTACGGAATGACGGAAATGAGCTCTCAGATCACCACCCATTTCGACCAAGTCCCCTTTTCACTAGGTCACCCCCTTCCCTACCGAGAAATAAAAATAGATGCCGATGGAGAACTACTGGTTAAGGGAAAAGTCTTATTTAAAGGGTATCTTCAAAGAGACGGGACACTCGATCTCCCCTTAAACCTCGAAGGATACTTCGAAACATCCGATCTCGGAACCTATTCTCAAAAGCTGGGGCTCCGAATCCGGAAAAGAAAGGACCGCCTTTTCATTAGCGGCGGAGAAAATATCCAGCCCGAAGAAATCGAAAGAGCTTTAGAAACGCTCTCGCCCAGCGGGACAGTTGAGTATCGGTTGAATATGCACCTCAGCAATTTTAAACAGTGACATTGTTATTGGCTCAGATTACACGTTGGGCCAG
>JBCDES010000082.1:0-4499 GCA_039179295.1 Chlamydiota bacterium | reverse complement strand
TTTTCCTAAAACGTATTTTTTCCGGATCCTTCCCGAGCATGACAAAATAGGTTGTGTAGAGAGAGAATACAAATAATTCTCTCTCTACACAACCCCAGAAAAAATTTAAGTTTATGGCTTTAACTTTGTCTCGAGAATGAGAGTCATCGAACGAATGAAGGGCAACCAATTCAGCAAACGCATGATTCCCCACCGTTCGGGATGTAATTGGAATAAGGAAGGAGCTTCAAGGATATCGACTCCCATACGGCTCACTTCATCAATATCTTTGACAAACCACTGTAAGGGAGCGCCCAAGGCTTCAAGTTTTTGGGCAGACTTGCGATAGGATGTTCCCACAATATCAAAGATAAAAGTTGCTCCTGGAAAACGTTTCCGCATTTGTGCGATGAGTTGAGTAACCGATTCCGAATCGAAGTACATCAACAAACCTTCGGCAACAATAATAATCTCCTCGGGAGATCTGGGGGGCAGTTGCTCCATCCAGTCAAAGTCTAAGGCAGAAGCCCCGATAAATTTATAGTTCTCGTTTTCGCGATCGAGTTTGCTGCGAATGTCATGTACTTCCGGCAAATCGAGATTAATCCAGTATAAATTTTCGTGTTGCAAGCGATAGTATCGACTGGATAAACCCGCCCCTAACTCGATGACAAGAGGGTTCTGGCAGCGGGCAATGTTACGTTGTACCACGCGATCGAATTGCTCTGCACGAATAGCCCAACCGATTTGGGTATACTTACTGTAAAAAGAGTCTAGTTCCGAATTCCAACCGAGACGATCGCTCCATTCTCGGGCGTGGCGATCGCCAAAAAGACCCTTAGAATTGCGGTCTTCGTCAGCTCTGGCGCGAGTCGTAAGAACCATAGTGCGCGGTACGCCCGCCAGTTGTAATTGAGATTGGGACATGGTGAGTAAAAATTTAATGAGATTGGGAACTTTTTTGGTACGTTTTGGGGGTAGTGCCAAAATGATGTTTGAATGCCGTACTAAACCGACTGAGACTGGCATAGCCAACGGTTTGAGTGACTTCCGAAACATTCATCTGTTGTTCGAGGAGAAGTTGGCGCGCCCATTCCATACGTTGATTGCGAAGGTAACCGAATACTGTGGTTCCAAAGACCTCGCGAAAGCCAATTTTGAGTTTATAATCATTGATGCCCGCTTTTTTGGCCAGTTCCAATAAGGAAGGGGGAGATTCTATGTTATCTATGAGAATTTCCTTGGCATTATGAATGCAATCGAGGTCTCTCGGTTGTAAGGGGGCGTTTTTGGGCGGTAATTTTTCACTTTCGCCAATTTGAGCTAGTTTGAGGGCAACGAGTTCGAGGGCCTTGCTCTCAATATAGATTTGCGCGATCGCGCCCTGATAGGGACAGTGCAAAATTTGATGGAGGGCGATCTGCATAGCAGGGGAGGTTGGACTTACATGAAAAAAAGCATCGGCTGAAGGCTCGATCGCCCGTAGCAAAGGCTGGGGAAAGTCAGATTTTCCCTCTAGAAATGCTCCCCAAAAATCTGGAGCAAGCAAAATTGTTACGGCTAAATAGGGGCGATCGGCATAATAGTTTATTTGAGCGCAGTCTCCTCCACAAGCGGTCAAGCAATTCTGTCCTTCCTGCACTACAAAAAAAGAGTCCGGCCAGTCTACAACACCGCTCACTTCGCCGGAAATCAGAAAAGAAAATTTCCAGAAATCGGTCTGAAGGTGTTGGTCTGGCAACACCGAATCCTCCTGCATTTGCCGATCTTCAACCGAGATTTGCAAGCCCGAACGCAAATAAGCGCAGCGAACCGAGTCTCTGCCATTTTCCTTCAACGATTCCAGTCGCGCTTCTGTCTTCTCCGCATCATAAAAATGGAGATTTGGCGAATTCATTTGTTCTGGCAGTTTGGGAAAGCATTGTTGCATCCCATGCCGTGGAAAGATCGACTCTTCTATAGCCATTAGCTTTCAATTTCGATTACCGATTATTGAAAATAATTTCTAATAATCTTATCTTGGAAGGCAATTGAGAAAACAAAAATTTTCCTATTTTGCAAAAATAGTTTTCCTGACTCTCAGAAAGCCGGATATACTGGTCGTTCTAGACTTTCTGTTTCTCCGAACGAGACAATCCCGTTTGAAAAAAAATCTGTTTTGAGTCAATTTTTCTCTCTGACCTCTGATATGATATGTCTGCCTCAAGCTAACAAAGCTGTTTTTCTAGTTTATTGAGAAAATTTGGAATTGTGAAAACGCGAGCATGAAACAGAACTCCTCTCTTGACACTCAAAACACCTTGAAGAGCATTTTGAGAAACTTGGGTATTTCCGAAGAGTTGTTGTACGACGATGCTTTGCTCTATCGCGACCTACAACTCGACTCGACTGAGATCGTGGAAATCGCTCTAGCCCTCAAACGGCAACTCGGAGTTGCCATTAAATTAGAAACCCGTCAAGATAAAACTCTGGCTGAAGTGAGTCAAGAGATTGCGGATGCACGCTCCAGTTTGGTATAACCCCTCGGGAGCAAACCGGCAAAGCAATGGACAACACGGGTCGATCGCGGCGATTGGCATCGATTTGGTAGAAATTTCCCGAGTCGAGAGCTTTCTTCGCCGTTACGATCGCGACACTCTCGCTTTAATCTTTGCCGCCAAAGAACTCGATGCCAGCCAACGCGACCCCGCTCCCGCCAAATACCTGGCACTCTGTTTTGCCAGTAAAGAAGCACTCGGCAAAGCACTCGGAACGGGGTTAGCTGGAATTCACTGGTTTGAAATTGCTGCCCGACTCAACCCATTGGGACGTTTATCAGCTTCTTTATCGGGTTCTGCCCGCCAAAAAGCTGATGAACTGGGATGGCAGCATTGGGAAATGAGTTGGTTATCTTGGCAGAACCATCTCCTCGTTCGCGCGATCGCTTATCAATCTACAACCAGTAACAATTCATGAACGATTTTCTCGACCCCTTACCCAGTAATTTTAACGCTGCTGCCTATTTCTTGGATAGAGATTCGATCCGAGAGAAGGGAGATAACATAGCGTTTTATACCAAGGATGCAACCTATACTTACAGCCAAACTCGCGAGCGCGTCCAACAGGCGGCCAATTTGCTCGCCGAACTGGGAGTAGAACGGGAAAACCGCATTGCCATTCTACTAAGCAATACACCAGAATTTGCCTTTGCCTTTTGGGGAGCGATTTGGCTGGGGGCGATTCCCGTTCCTATCGTTCCCAGTTGTAGCGTTGAGGACGTCCATTACATTCTCCACAACTCGCGGGCCAAAGTTTTACTGAGCGATGGCGAGGGGTACGCTCGAATCGGGCAGATTGACTCTCCTTTTCTCCGTCATTCTCTCTCAATTGATGGCGATCCCGAAACCGATACTTTGAACAATCGCCCTTTCCTCTCCCTCCTGGAGGAACAGAATAATCTGCCTCTCCCCGCAGACACCCACGGAGACGAACCCGCCTTTTGGCTCTATACCTCCGGCAGTACGGGCAAACCGAAAGGGGTCATTCACCGCCAGCAAAGTATGGTAATGTGCGATCGCGCTTACGGTCAGGGGGTATTGGGACTGGCCGAAACGGATATTACCTACTCCGTCGCTCCCCTTGCCTTCGCTTACGGATTGGGCAACTCTCTTTATATGCCCATGGCTGTCGGTGCCGCCGCCGTTTTGTCAACAGCCGGCAATGCCTTCGATATTATCGCCGACATCGACCGCTATCAACCTACTATTTTCTTTGGCATCCCCAGTATTTATGCTAATCTTTTAGCCGTGCGAGAGCTGGCCCCCCTCAATGTTTCCAGTTTGCGCCTGTGCGTTTCGGCTGCCGAACAGTTGCCTCCGATTGTTTGGCAGCAATGGCGAGAGGCCTTCGATCTGGAAATTTGCGAAGGGATTGGCACGACAGAATTTTTGCACATCTTTTTATCCAATCGACCGGAAGCCTGCAAGCCAGGCACTTCTGGCCGTCCCGTTCCCGGTTACGAAGTGCGCGTCGTAGACGAGAGCGGAGAACTCCAACCTGCCAACACCATCGGCAATTTAGAGGTGAAAGGAGAGAGTTTGATGCTCGGTTATTGGAATCGCTTAGAAGAAACTCGCGCAGCTCTATGCGGCGATACCATGCGAACGGGGGATAAATATATCTGCGATGAAGAAGGCTACTTTAAGTTTATGGGACGAAAAGGAGACCTGTTTAAAGCTAACGGTCAGTGGATTTCTCCCCTAGAGATTGAGGAAGTTTTATTGCAGCATCCCGATATTCTCGAAGTTGCGATCGTACCCGAGTCGAAGGGTGGCGAACAACTGACGAGGATTGTCGCTCATGTCGGACTCAAGCCGGAACGTCGCGCTTCTCCAGCTTTGGAGAAAAATATATATCAGTTTGCCAAACAAAATTTACCTCACTTTAAAGTCCCTCAATTATTATGTTTTGTCGATCGCCTACCGCGCACATCGACGGGTAAAATTCATCGCAAATCCCTGCGGGGAATGGCAAGTTCTCCA
>JBCDES010000056.1:0-7173 GCA_039179295.1 Chlamydiota bacterium | reverse complement strand
CACGCATGCCATGCCGCGTGCAACAACTGCGTGCGGATCACCCTGATGCAGCTGCGAGCCGTCTCGTCTCTTGCACTTTGCGAAACGTCGGCCAAGGCGCGCGACACCCGCGGCGGCCACTTTTCTATAATAAGCATCTTGATAGCCCGATGAAAGGACGAAGGTTCCGAGGAGGATTCTTTGTTTCACCTCGGCTCCGAATCCCTCCGCTCTCGATAAATCATAGATTTCATCGAGGCTGCGTGCTTTTTCAGACCTTTTGCCATAACGAATGCCGTCGAAACGGGCGAGATTCGTCGAAGCTTCGGCGGTTGAAAGGATGTAATAAATCGGAATGGAGTATTTCAGCAGGTCCAGTTCGACTTCGACGATTTCGGCGCCGGCCGATTTGAAAACGGTTAAATTTCGATCGAAAATTTTTTGAGCGCCGTCCGACAGATCCTCCAGGAACTTTCGAGGAACGCCGATTTTTTTGCTTCGGATCGGACGATCGAGATGGTCGAGATAAGGTTCGGGCGCTGCTTTGACATTCGTTGCATCACGTGAGCAAGGGCGCCCCATCACTTCCATCATCAGGGCAATATCTTGAACGGTATTGGCGAAAGGACCGATTTGATCGAGGGAAGAGCCGAAAGCGACAAGTCCGTAACGGGAAATCCTGCCATAGGTCGGTTTGTATCCTACAACGCCCGTGAAAGCTGCGGGTTGACGAATCGAGCCGCCCGTATCGCTACCTAGCGAAATCGGAGCGAGGCGTCCGCTAACGGCCGCCGCCGATCCTCCGGAAGATCCCCCCGGGGCGCAAGACAAATTCCAGGGGTTGCGCGTTCTTTGGTAGGCCGAGTGCTCGGTCGAGGAGCCCATGGCAAATTCATCGAGATTCGTCTTTCCGATGATCAAGCCGTCCTGTTCTTCGATCAGTCGCGTTGCCGTTGCATCGAAGGGGGAGGTATAGTTGGATAAAAATTTGGAGCCGCATGTTGTGACTTCCCCTTTAATCTGGATATTATCCTTTATCGCTACCGGTATGCCCGCAAGCTTTCCGAGAGGCGCTCCGGCAGCGCGTTTACTATCGAGCTGCTCGGCTTTTTCCAAAACACGGTCTGAAAACACGTTTAAAAAAGCTTGGGTATCGCCGTCAAGTGATTGGATACGTTGTAGGAAGTTTGCAACGATTTCGGATGCCGTCGATTGACCTTCGATGAAAGCTTGGCGGAGCTGATAAGCCGATTTTTTGTACATGAGTCCTCAGAATCGTATCACGGTTGGAACGCGGATCATTCCGCCGATATGGGAAGGGCTGTTTTCCAGGAACGCATTTCGGTCCAAAGACTCCGTCGCTTCATCTTCCCTCATGAGCGTTGTCACTTCTTCGCCGACGTGATTGCAAACGGGAACGTTTTCCGTGTCGACCTCTTTCAGTTGATCGATATAGCCTAAGATCGATTGGAGATTTTGCAGAAGTCTCTTAAGATCTTCATCCGAACAATCGATGCGACATAACTTTGTCAGATCGGCTAGGGATTCTTCGTTTAGACCGGACATAAATTCTCCTAGAGTTACCTTGTAAATAAAATGTTTTTTCCGTTGTCATCGAATCGGATCCGCTTAGGGGATCCGAGCCGGTAAGGAGGGAAAATCGGTGGAGAGAAACGCCTTTGAGAAAGGTTTTCCCCTTCCCGGTTTCGGAGGTGTCGTCTATCGGGTTTATCGCAACTTTTTCTCTCATATCGAGATGATCGGGTCGTTTCGGAGGTTTTTTGTAAATATTTCCCGATTTGCCGAATCACTTTCCATATAATAGATGGCGGTGAAAGAAAAAGTCAATCCTCGCTTTGTTTGTAAGGCAATCGGTTCATGAGCGATCGGTTTCCGTTGTCCGTCGGTCCGTATCGAAAGGGAGACGGTTTGATGCTATTGTAGCGATTGTCGGACTCGTTCTCTTTATTTTGAACGGCGCTCGGGTTCCGTCTCTTGTTTCGGCTTATCCGCAGCTCAAAATGAGCTGTCCGTTTACAAAAAAAGCTGACGGAATTACAGGCTAGGAAAGACGTCAACGGCAACTCCGGCAACGGCATCGACCATGATTTTATCACCATCCGTCGTTTCTCGATAAGCGATCAAAAATTTTTCACCGTTTAACCGTTGCGGTTTGTCGACTCTATCGTTTATACCGCTACGAGCGACGACCGGTAAGAGGCGTTTCAAGCTTTAATCCGGCAATCGTCTTCGTTTCGAGAACGACAACGATTGTCTCCTCTCATATAAAAATTTTATTTGCTATCTCATTAAATATTAAAATGTTTTTTAGATTTTTTTTGAAGGGGGGTAACAATTTTAAGGGAAAAACTTTATGATGAAATTATAGTATTACAGGAGGTAAAAACCTATGAAAATTATTAATGTTATCGCACTGATACTCATCCTTATAGGTGCTCTGAACTGGGGTCTTTGGGGATTTTTCCAATTCGATTTGGTCGCATGGCTTTTCGGAGGCGACTCCACATGGCTTGCAAGGCTCATCTATGCGATTGTCGGACTTGCGGGTCTTTGGGGTCTCAGCTTCCTGGGAAGGTGTAAAGTTCTATGCTGCGGGTCTTGCAAAAAATAAGGGAAATACATTTCAGGCGTAGTCGCAAGCGGCGAGTTGCTTGCGACTCCTTTTTCCGACGGGAAAATAGCGTGCGATGATCGAGTCCCCGGTTGTTTTTTGCAACAAAGTTACCTTTAAGATCACGAAACCGTTTAAATCGGCGGATAGGTCTTCGTGATTTCTAAGAAGTAGGTTCCGATTTAGATCACCGATCGCTCGCTTGTGAGAAGAGATCTTTAGTTAGCATCTTAAAAACCGGACGGTTGAAACGAGTATGCCCCCTTATGAGAATGCTGCGACGCTTCAATCGGGTCGACGATTTTTGTTCGAGCGATGTCTTTCAGGTCTTTTTTCAACAACCGTCGATTTTGAGCGTAGTCGCTACTTGCCTAACGGGAGCTTTAAGAGGGTTGCCGAGGACGGGCTTTTGAGAGGGTTTAACTATGAAACGGTCATCGAACCTCGAGCCGCGCGCACTTTTGAGATCATCGATTCCGTTGCTTTTCCTCTCATGCGTTCGACTGTTCGGAAAAGGCTCTCGCCTATTTTGACTGATAAATACGAGATGATCGAGCCCGATATCGAGATGCTCGGGAAATATTTTTTTGAAAGACCTCTAAAAATTTTAATCACCGGTTTTCACGGCTTGATCGGACAAAACTTAGCGTATTTTTTAGAATGTGCCGGTCATGATGTATGGCATCTCTCTCGCTTTGAATCACAAGCAGAAAAAACCGTTAGATGGAATCCTAAGACGGGAGAGTGCGATGCACACCGTTTTGAAGGGTTCGATATCGTTGTTCATTTAGCCGGAGAAAACATTGGAAAAGGGCGATGGACAAAGAGGAAAAAAGAGCGGATCTTAAACAGTCGCTTACAAGGAACGGCAAACCTTGTTCGGATCATTAACGGCTTAGAGCAACCTCCCGAAGTATTTATTGGAGCCTCGGCGATCGGCTATTATGGGAATCGTGGAAATGAGTGGCTTGATGAAACTTCGGCACCGGGAAAAGGTTTGTTTATTTCCGAAGTTTGTAAGCGTTGGGAAAGGGCTTCAAGGGGATTGGAAGATCGAGGAGTGCGCGTTGTCCGCGCACGTTTCGGTTTGGTACTCAGTTCCGCCGGAGGAGCTCTTAGGAAAATGTTACCCCCTTTCAAATGGGGTATGGGGGGAAGGTTAGGGAGCGGTCGTCAATATGTCAGTTGGGTTGCGATCGACGATGTCGTGGGCAGTATCTATCATCTGATGATGACCCCCTCTCTCAAGGGGGCTGTGAATGTCGTCTCTCCTCAGCCGGTAACCAATGATGTTTTCACAAAAAAGCTGGCAAAGAGGTTGAACCGTCGGACCGGTCTTCCTTTACCTGAATTTATGATTCGGATGATTTTGGGACAAAAAGGGGAAGAATTGCTCTTAACAAGCACCCGTGTGAAGCCCCAACGGCTGGATACGACCGGCTACCGCTTTTTCTATCCGGATCTTTCCGGCGCCTTGGAACATCTCGTCTAGTCTGCAGCGATGTAATGTATTCTCGAGCTTCTTAAGGGCGCTATAGCTTTTTTCCCTCAATCTGCCGGACTTGAATGCCAACCTTGACTTCTTGCTTCAAAAACGTTTTCGGTGTATCATCTAATGCTTGATGGAAAATTTAAGAAAAATTATCCCAAGCTCCGTTCCGATCAATATTGTGCGCCGGTAAGCGTAGACAGTCTCTCCAACTCATATATAAATTTTTTACTGACAACACAAAATAGGAAAAAGAATTGAATAGACTAAAAAGCACATCGTTATCGACGGGACTGGCAATGTTTTCGATGTTTTTCGGAGCGGGAAATATAACGTTTCCTCTGATCATCGGTCGAACCGTTGAAGGGGGATTGCTATGGGCTCTGATAGGACTGATCTTAACGGCCGTTTTCGTTCCGTTTAGCGGACTTTTTGCGATGACTCTTTTTGAAGGAGATTATGAAGCCTTCTTTAACCGTATCGGGAGGTTGCCGGGTCTTGCTACGATTATCCTTCTTTTGAGTATGATCGGTCCTTTCGGAGGCATTCCTCGCTGTATTACTTTAACCTATTCGACGCTTAAGGTTTATTTCAGCGGGGTTGATCTTCTACCCTTTAGCTTGACCGGCTCGGTCATTATTTTCCTCTGCTGTTGGAAGAGAAATAGAATTTTAGATTTAATCGGTTATGTTTTGTCACCCTTGCTCGTCTTTTTCCTGGTCGTGATCATTATTAAAGGGGTATTCTTTTCGATTTCGCAGTCTGTGGGATCTTCACATGTGACTTACCCGTTTTTCTACGGTTTAAGAGAGGGTTATAATACGATGGACCTTCTGGCGGCATTTTTCTTTTCTTCTCTTGTGTATACGAGGCTTAAAAAGGAGCGAGAGGGGAACGGAAAAAAGGGTCTGTTCTTCTCTATTTTTAAAGCGGCTTCGATCGGCGCCTCTCTTTTGAGTGTCATCTATATCGGATTCAGCTATGTTGCCGCCCACCACAGCTTGGCTCTTGAAGGAACGGCTGTCGATCAACTCCTGGGAAAAATCGGACGGATCGTTTTAGGACATCATGCCGGACTTATTGTTTGCATCTCTATTGCCTTGACTTGCTTAACGACGGCGATCGCATTGACGGTCGTCTGTGCAGAGTTTTTCAAGGAAAGGCTTCTAAAGAACAAGGTTACTTATGAATGGTCTTTAGTCGTTATCTTAGCGATAACGGTTTTTATTTCGACTCTGGAGTTTACCGGGATTGTGCATCTCCTTGCTCCGGTCCTTCAAACCGTTTACCCATCGCTCCTTGTCTTATGTATTTTCAATATTTTTCGTAAAACGCTCGATTATAAGCCGGTGAAGCTTCCCGTATTCTTAACTTTAACCGTCGTCCTTTATTTCCAGTATTTCGTTTAGAAAAAGTGCCTTTTTCCGAAAACGATTTTTCATGTATTTTCGAACGGGTTTGTCGGAACTTAAAAAATATCCTTGCTCAATTAATTTTTTCGGTCTAAATTAAATGTAGGGAGGGGTTAAGATGAACAAAGTATTCGGATTCAATCCGTGGATAAATATTTGGGTCCATCCAAGAAAAACGATTCGGGCGCTTGTCGAATATAATACCGATCACCGATCGGTCGCCCTTTGTGCGATCTACGGTTTTCAGTATATCCTTCAAATTCTTCGCTACTTATCGCTCGGACGGAGCATGTCTCTACTTTTTATCATCTTATTCGCTTTACTTTTTTCCATCCCTGTGGGTTACATCGTCTTCAACGTATTGAGTGCGTTTTATTTTTGGATGGGAAAGCTTATTAAAGGGAAGGGGAGTTTTAAACGGATCCGGACGGCGACTTACTGGTCGAATGTTCCTATGGTCGTAACCTGCTTGATCTGGATTGTTTTAATGGGTATTCACGGCAATAACCTCTTCGTTGCCGGCTATGAAACGCAACTTGTCGGGACGGCGGCCGCGATCGGTATGGGACTCGGGGTCGTCCAATTTGCGGTTGCGATTTGGGGACTGATGATTCTGTTACATGCGTTGGGGGAAGTGCAAGGATTTTCGGCTTGGATGGCGCTGCTTAACCTCGTTTTAGCGGGGTCGGCTATTTTCATCTTTCTATTCCTCAGCGTTTGGGGCGTAGCATCGATGCTATAACTAAATGGGTTTACGGGAGGAATCGGATTTCTTAACGACGGTGGTTGAAAGGTGTCGATATGAGAGCCGGACCGTAAACCGATTTAACTATATATATCATCTAAAGGATAAATGAAGGGGAAATTATGTTGAAGTTATTTAAGAAACGAGCACTAGCGACTTTCGGCGCCGTTTTTCTAACAGCTGCTAGTGTCGGAGCAGTTCCGTTCAAGGTTGCTACTAAGCAAGGAGCGAGGGTCGATACCGTTTCGAATTGGAAAAAGTTTCATGCCGTGCATGGAAAATGTACGGTATCGTTGCCTCAATCTCCGGAGCATCTCAAACAGATGATGCCTTTTCCTGAGCAAGGTTACAATCTTCGTTATGATGTTTATGTATCGCCTCATGAGAAAAAAGCCGTCTATATCATGTTGATTGCGCAATATCCTCCATTTATCAATGAATCCCATGCACAGATGAGTTTGGAGAGTTTTTTAAACGGGCTTGTGAACCAAAATCACGATAACGAACTGATTTTTGCCGATCTTGTCAACGTGCAAGGGTATAAAGGGCTCGATTTCTTTATCGATTCGAAGGGGGTTTATTTTAAAGGGAGAGCTATCATGGCAGAGAATAATCTCTACCTTTTGGCGATGGAGTGTGAGCAAAATAACTACCTTGAGGTGCACTATAACCACTTTATCGAATCATTTGAGTTTGTAAAATAACGGCAACCGTTTCCAATGTCGTTTACGGTGGTTTCAATTGAAAATTTCAGACTCGATGATCTCTTTTTATCGCCGTTTTCATCCGTACTCGAAGAAGAGTTAGCTGCGACTCTCTTCGAGTTCTCGATTCTCATGACTGCTAACCGGACGGGAGTACTTCGACTGCCGAAGGTATGGTGACGGTGTTTCATCCTCTAGACGCAGCGCGGTTG
>JBCDES010000123.1:0-1474 GCA_039179295.1 Chlamydiota bacterium | reverse complement strand
TACCACTCACCCTCGCACGCAGCCCCGAGCGCCGCCGACCAGGAACCCTCCGCGCCCGCCACGGACCAGCAGCCCCAAGACGCTGCCGCACAGTCCGGCGGCGCGCCCGACCCCCAAAACCAAGACGCCGCACCTGAGCAGCCCGCACGTCACCCGGCCGTCGTCTACAGCCTCACCCTCAGACTCGGCCGCGACGCCGACCCTGAAGCTGCCGCCTGCGAGTCGTACGACGACGGCGTGCTCGTCCTCAACGTTCCGCGAGCTGCAGCCCGTGCGCCCAGAAAGCTCGCCGTGCACTGACCGCTGCGGCTGGGCCGCTTCCGCATCCTGCCCGCCGCCCCGTCGTCTCCTCATCTAGATCACCCTCCATGACAAATCCAACTTTTGTGTCACGGGCACAGCCCGATTAGAATATAGATAGCCACACTGGAAAAAAATAAAATAAAAGATAACTTGACAGCGAAAATGAAATCTGAAAACCCCAAATGTTCGTGTCTCCCACAACTGCCCCCTTCGACGAGCACGCCCGCCAGTTGTTCATCGCAATGTGCCTTGTGCGTTACACTCCCGCTTTCCCACAGTATCGTTTTGCCTGCTCTCACTCTGATCTAGCCATTCAATCAATCCAGACTGGCGGTGTTTCATAGGCGTACCATCGTCAGTCCGCATTAGTTTAACGGCTTGAACGACGGTCACGTCGTTTTTCGGACCCGTCCACGCTCCTTGCGAAATGTTTCTCTCTCATTTCGTACTTTCCATTTCTTGCTCAGAGATGAAGCCTGCATAATGCGGGCTTTGTCTTTGGTTCTTTTCATTGAAGACTACGGGCTACCAACGCTCGACCGTCCCCGGGAATCAGTCCGGGACTGCACTATGCTTTCCTATTTTTCTTTCTTTTCTTTTTCCATTTTTTCTGTTTCTGTTTTTTCTTTTTCTATTTTTACTGTTTCTATTATATTTTTTTATAATGAATGTTGCTAAAAGCTCTGCTTTTAGCAAATCCAGGCCGCTGGAAGTTTTAAAGGAAACGCCAAGGTCGAAGCAGGTTCATCTTCGAATGTGCGAGAATAAAGTGTATGATCTTTTCAATAGAGGTCTTTATTATCAATTACAATTCATTGAGTGCCTGTATTTTTATATCATACTGTTTTCATCATGTTCCTATTTCTGAATGATTGTAACATAACATAGATCGCGAAATGCTTGGTCTAGATTTGTTTAATTAATTCGTTTATATCTATTCATTTGTGTTCCAAACGATTGGTGGGGAGATCTCTGTATTTCAGAGGCTATCTCACTGAAAATGTTTTTACGTCTAAGAACGCAGTTTCAAATAACTTCCGAGTCTTCCTTGAATGACTCGGAGGAGAAAATCATGGCCCGCCCTTCCGCTCGCAAAAGAAAGCAAACGATTACTCGGGAACGATTACTCGGGGACGGAACAAAGAAAGAAAAGAAGAAGAAGCGGGATCTC
>JBCDES010000005.1:0-32724 GCA_039179295.1 Chlamydiota bacterium | reverse complement strand
ATTTTTTGTTTTTAAATTGCTACTTTTTTAAAAATGATCTTTTTTAATTAAATTGATAAGTGACTCGACAGCCTTGATTTTCTATGGGAAACGGAACGCTCAACCAAAAAAAGTTCGGGGTTTTATTGGCTCATGTATCTGAACATTAGGTAATTGGGGGTTTTTTCCTCACAACCGTCCGCCATTTTCGGCCAAGCGCCTTATAAAAAGGGACGGAATAGAGTTTTTTCTCCAAGAGTTTGGTTCCCGGATGATCGGGGTCGAGACGCTCGGCTAGGTAATGGTAGCCTTCGGCAGCCCCTCTATTTCCGAGGGAGAGTTGATAAAATCCCATCAGGACCGTAAAACCGCGAAATTCTGAAATATGAAACGTTTTTCTGTCCGGGTAGAGTTGCCGTAAATTCGATTTTCCGTCGAATATGGCGGGAATTTTTTGAGGTTTTTTCCGTCTTAGACAAAGATCGGCAAAGTTGATTTTTGCAAAGAGATCGTCGGGATTCCGGCTATAATTCTCCTCGATCAAACGGTTTGCTTTGCCGATTTTACGGCAGGAGAGATAAAGGTGGGTTAAAAGATTTAAAACCTCCGGCTGAGCGGGATGTCTCTCTCTAAAGGTTTCGACATCCTTTCTTGCCAATCGAGGGTTTTTCATCGACAAAGCATAGAGCTTCAAAAACGTCTCGAGCTCTGTCGGGGATAAGCTATTTTCTAAGTGGGAACGGTCTTGCTCCCAACTGACCGTATGGGAGGGAAGGGTAAAGTAAGGGGTTTTTTGTTCCGGGATGAAAAGTGTATTTTCCATTTGCGTAAAATAGCTTTCTCTTCCTAAAGTGTAACCCGCTGCCTTTCGAAATAATACCGAAGCGGTCCGACATATGTCCAGAGTCTTGAATAAAAAACTCATCTCGTTCGCTTTAAGCCTCGTGATCGGGGGGTTGATTTGGAATCTTTCTCCTCCCGAGGGGGTGACGACGCAAGCCGTACGGATGTTTGCGATCTTCATCTTCACGGTGATCGGTATCGTCTTACGCCCCGTTCCTATCGGAACCTTCGCTTTTTTAGGACTCGTTCTCACCGTTACAACCAAGACGCTAACATTCGAACAGGCGTTTAGCGGATTCGTTCATCCCATCGTTTGGCTCATCGTGATCGCTTTTTTTATCTCGAGGGGATTCATTAAAACGGGATTGGGCGAGCGACTTGCCTACATCATCATCAAGTATCTCGGAAAGAGCACTCTCGGTATGGCCTACGGAATGGTTTTGACCGATCTGATCCTTGCACCCGCCATCCCGAGTGCCGTTGCCCGCGTCGGCGGAATCATCTACCCTATCGTCAACGCTCTTGCAAAAGCCTTCGGAAGCAACCCCCACAGTCATCCGAGGCGTTTGGGAGCTTACCTGATGCAGTCAACCTTTCAAGCATCGATTATCACCGGCGGGATGTTTATGACGGCAATGGCCGGCAACCCGTTGATTGCCGACTTGGCTAGAGGGGTCGGGGTGGATATCACATGGGGCTCTTGGGCACTTGCCGCAGCCGTCCCGGGTATTGCCTGTTTAACGATTATCCCCCTTTTCCTCTATAAGTGTTATCCTCCGGAGATTAAAGAGACCCCCGATGCGAGAAGATTGGCGATGGAAAAACTTCAGGAAATGGGAAGGTTAAGAATCCAAGAATGGATCATGATCTTCTCATTCGTCCTGTTGATTACTTTATGGATCATCGGTCCCCATCTCTCTCTCTCGGCTACCGTTGCGGCCCTTATCGGTTTAACGGTCCTCCTGTTATCGGCCGTTATCACATGGGATGATATCATTAAGGAAAAGGGCGCTTGGAACACATTGATGTGGTTTGCCATCCTTATCATGATGGCAAGCTATATCAATAAGCTGGGGCTCATCGGTTGGTTCAGCGACTACATCGGAACGCATGTGACCGGCTTTCACTGGTTTACGGCATTTATCATCCTTTCCCTCGTCTATTTCTATAGCCACTATTTCTTTGCCAGCCTCGTGGCTCACATCGGTTCGATGTATTCGACCTTCTTGGCTTTGACGGTTGCCCTCGGAGCCCCGCCGTTGCTTTCGACCCTGACTCTGGGATTTTTCAGCAACCTCATGGGAGGGCTGACCCATTACGGTTGCGGTCCGGCCCCTATCTATTTCGGTTCGGGCTACTTAAAGGTGATCGACTGGTGGAAGCTCGGATTTTACGTGAGCATCATCAATATCGTTATCTATTTCACCATCGGAAGCGGGTGGTGGAAAATTCTGGGACACCTCTGAATGAATCCCTTCGAAGCCTATGAGCAAGGGATCTGGGGGATTCATCGAACAACGAAAGGGGGTCTTTCGCTCCTCCACCTCGCCGTTATCGAAGATAAATCTTCCCTAGTCGAAACGCTATTAAAAAAAGGGGCGAAAGATCGAGGGGATATTTGGGGAATCACCCCTTCTCACCTAACGAAACTCTTAAACCGCTCGAATGTCTTGGTTAAACCTCGAAAAAAATCGATCCTGATCTATCGGAATCGTGCCGAGAAGATCTATAAAATCCCTATTTCCGAGTTTGAAGAAAAGCTCAAGATCACCTATACCGATACCCTTATTTTCGATTCGATCAAAACCGTTCATCGAGTTGCCAAAAAATGCGCTCGTAAAATGAAAAAAGAACCGCTACGCCGAATGAACGCCTGGACCCTTACCTTGCATAAAAAAGAGCTCGAGCGACCGCCGGAGCATTTCTTCTATATCAGATGGATCAATCGGTATCTCGGCTATGGGGTTTTTGCCGCGCAAGATATTCCGGGACTGACCTGTATCGGAGAGTATACGGGGATTGTTACCAGGAGAAACAATCGAAAAAATCGGTTCAACGACTACGTTTTCAGCTATGATCTGTGCGGCAAAGCAACCCGCTGGTGCATAGATGCTCGGAAAAAGGGGAATTTTACCCGTTTTCTCAATCATAGCGACCGACCCAACCTCACCTCGCGTTGGATGATCAGAGACGGGATTACCCATATCATCCTTTTTTCAAACCGAACGATTCTCAAGGGGAGCCAACTGACCTATTGCTACGGACCTTGGTACTGGCGGAGTCGCTCTAGCCCCGCATCGCTTTAAGTCGCCGTTCCGGTCATGGGTGCTACGGATACGAAATTCTTTGGGGAAAAAAAAAGATTTGATATGGTCGGGAATCAAGGTGTAAAGTAGGGATATCGGTGATGGGAAGGAATGTTGCGCAACAATTAATCGCAAGTCATTTAGTCGAGGGAAAAATGGTTCCCGGGGAAGAGATCGGGATCAAGATCGATCATACCTTGACCCAAGATGCAACGGGAACGATGGTGATGCTCGAGCTCGAAGCGATGGGTCTAAAGGAGGCAAAAACGGAGGTTTCATGCCAATACGTCGACCATAATATTATCCAAAATGATTTTAAAAACCCCGATGACCACCTCTTCTTGTGGAGCGCGGCACGCAAGTTCGGTCTTTGGTATAGCAAACCCGGCAACGGGGTTAGCCATCCCGTCCACATGGAAAAACTGGGGATTCCCGGAAAGACGATGGTCGGTTCGGACAGTCATACGCCCGCTGCCGGAAGCCTGGGCATGCTTGCCATCGGAACCGGCGGGCTTGAAGTGGCTCTGGCCATTGCGGGGGAACCTTTTTATATTAAAATGCCGAAAATTATGGGGGTCGAGCTGACCGGAAAGCTTCCCGATTGGGTGAGTGCTAAGGATGTGATCCTGGAAATGCTGCGCCGTCATGACGTTGCCGGGGGAGTCGGAAAGATTATCGAGTATTACGGACCCGGACTCGATCATCTTTCCGCGATGGATCGTCATGTCATCGCAAATATGGGGGCGGAGCTCGGCGCCACTACGAGTGTCTTCCCTTCGGATCAAGAGACGAAGCGTTTTATGAGGCTTCACGGTAGGGAAAAAGATTGGCTGGAAATCAAGGCCGATCCCGATGCGACCTATGACGGACATGATGCCATCGATCTTTCAAGGCTCGAGCCTTTAATCGCCTGTCCCAGCAGTCCGGGAAATGTTGTCCCCGTTAGAGAGGTTGCCGGAAAACCGATTTTCCAATCGATGATCGGTTCTTCGGCAAACCCGGGAATGCGGGATTTTGCAATCGCGGCCTTGATCATCGATGGCAAAAAAGCGCAAGATCAAGTCTCGTTCGATATCAATCCGACATCGAGGCAAATCCTTGAAAACCTAACGGCAGGGGGCTACCTCAATCGTCTGATCCGTGCCGGAGCTCGTATTCATCAAGCGGGGTGTAACGGCTGTATCGGAATGGGACAAGCACCGGCTTCGGGTAAAATTAGCCTGAGAACGAATCCTCGAAATTTTCCGGGGAGATCGGGAACCAAAGAAGATCAAGTCTACCTTTGTAGTCCGGAGGTCGCCGTAGCCTCTGCCATCACGGGGGTGATCACCGACCCTCGTGATTTAGCCATCCCTTATCCGAAGTATGAGGAGCCGCAACGGATCGAACTGGTAGAAGAGCTTTCTCCTCCGGGAGAAAAGATGGACCTCATGATGGGTCCCAATATTCAACCTTTCCCCAAATTCGACCCGTTGGAAGACTCGATCGAAGGACCGGTTCTTTTAAAGGTGGGAGATAACATCTCCACCGATGAAATCCTACCGGCCGGCGCACAAGTCCTCCCTTTCAGAAGTAATATTTCCGAGATCAGTAAGTTTACCTTCGGACAAGTCGATGAATCGTATTACGATCGAGCGATGAAATATCAAAAAACGGGCTCTCTTTTGATCGGGGGGAATAATTACGGTCAAGGCTCGAGTCGCGAACATGCGGCCATATCGCCCCGTTATCTGGGGGTTAAAGCCGTGATCGCGAAAAGCTATGCACGGATTCACCGCAAAAATCTTTGTAATTTCGGGATTCTCCCTTTGACTTTCGGCAATCCTGCAGACCATGATCGCATTTCCCAAGAAGATAGGATCGAGATCAAGGATGTGAGAAAACATATCGAAGAGGATGATGCATTCGAGGTTTTCAATAGGACGAAAAACGAAAGTTATAGAGTAACCCTCAGCCTGAGTGAAAAAGAGCGCGATTCGATTCTCGCGGGGGGACTGATCAATATTGCCTTGGAGAAACAGCAATGATCCTTTTTATCGTCCGCGTCATCGTTACGACAATCGTCATCCTCATCTGCGCCCATTTCCTACCCGGCTTGGAGGTAAAAAACGATTTCGATGCCGTCCTATTCGGGATTGTGCTGGCGGTTATCAACTCGATTATCAGACCCGTTTTAACCCTTCTTACCCTTCCGATCACCATTATCACACTCGGTCTTTTTCTGTTGATCATCAACGGTTTTACCTTTTGGCTTGCCGGCGAACTCTCCTATGGGGTCCATATTTCGACCTTTTGGGGCGCCTTCTGGGGCGGATTCATTATCTGGGTTACCGGAATCTTCACCAATCGGCTCATCTGGAGCTCTAACACCTACTGATTGTTTTATGGCTATGACCGTAGAGGTGTCGTTTTTTCCATTGAAAACAGAGCCGGCGATTCTCACCCCCTTTAGCCGATTGAGGTCGATAAACGGTGCTTAACGAAAAAAAATCTTTTTGCTACGATCTTGAAGTCGATAGAGGTATCGGATGGTTTCCCGATCGATGAGAAACATTCTTTTCATCCTTACCCTAAGCGCGCCGTTTGTCACCGGTTGCCATGTTTCGAGTCGCAGTGCGATGTATGGGAGCGGCGGCAGAACCTCTTATAATGTCGCGGCACAAAACACCACCAATCAAGAGCTCCTCCTGAACCTCGTCCGTCTTAGGTATGCCGACACCCCTTATTTTTTAGAGCTTAACGGAATCACAACCCAGTTTAATTTCTCATCGAAACTCAACTCGACGGTTACGGTTCCCGGTTTTAACAGCGACAATCCCGCTTCTATCGGAGGGGAGTTGGGTTGGTCTAATCAACCGACCATACAATATTCGCCGCTGGGGGGAAAATATTTTGCCATTCAGATGATGCAACCGTTAGACCTTAAAATGATTCAAGACCTTGTCTTTATGGGGTGGGATGTGGGTCGCGTGTTTAGACTTCTTGTTCAAAATATGGTCAATATCACCAATGCCAGCGCCGTTTCCGGTCCCGTCCCCGGCAGAGCTCCTCATTACGAGAGGCTTTTCGAATGTCTGGAGCTCTTACGCCACTTTCAATCTCTGGGAGAGCTTCAGATCGGGATCCGTTTCATACCGGGAGGAAATAAAAAAATTTCTGAAGATGAAGCCTGCCGACAAAAACCCAATGCCATTCAGATTTCCTTTCCGGTCACGGGCAAGGAATCGGATCGCTTAGCAGAACTTCTGGAACAGGTCAGGCAAAGTAAGGGGCGTTATGTCCTAAACATGCGACAAGCCTTTAATGAAGAAGCCTCTCTGGGAATTATGACCCGTTCACTCTTAGGGATGATGTATTACCTTAGCCTTGGTGTGGAAGTTCCCCCTAAAGATGTTGCTAAGAAAACCGTTGCGATGACTTTTAATGATGACGGATCCCTTTTTGATTGGCGCGATGTGATCGGCGATCTGATAGCCATTCACTGGAGTTACCGTTGCCCCGATAGCTATTATCTCGCCGTTCCCTATCGGGACTACTGGTTTTATATCGATGATAGAGATATTAGCTCCAAGAGGACGTTCGTCCTGTTACAACAGATTTACAACCTTCAAGCAAAGCAACAGGAAAAAGAAGGTCCGTTGCTTACCATCCCCCTCGGAGCTTCTTGAGGGGATCTTTATCGGTTCAACCCTCTATAGAGATTTTCTCGACGAGCGGCAGAATCCCGGAGCTCCTCTTTTATCGTTCGGCAGATTTAAAATAAATACCGTAGACATTTCCGGTATTTTGTTGTAAATGTGAAAAAATGTTTATTTCTCTTGTAGAGGGCAAGTAACGAGATGAAAAAGACTGTCATAACGATCTTAACGATTCTCCTTATTCTCGGTGCGGGAGCATTGTCGGCACTTTATATCTCTACCCATACGATTGCGATGTTAGAACCTAAAGGACCGATCTCCGAGCAAGAGCGTGATCTGATCGTAACCTGTTCATTACTGATGCTCATCGTTGTGATTCCCGTTTTGATTTTGACCTTTGTCTTTGCATGGAAATACCGCGAGCAAAATGAACGATCAAAATATACCCCCGATTGGGAGCATAATTATATCGCGGAAATGTGCTGGTGGGGTGTCCCTTTCGTCATTATCGTGATCTTGGCGGTGATTACTTGGAAAACAAGTCACGAACTCAACCCCTTTAAACCGATCGTTACCGATAAGAAGCCGGTAGAAATACAAGCAGTGGCACTCGATTGGAAATGGCTGTTTATTTATCCCGAGCAAGGGATAGCGACGATTAACCTCGTACAATTTCCCGAGAAAACCCCGATTCAGTTTGAAATCACGGCCGATGCGCCGATGAATTCCTTTTGGATTCCTCAGCTTGGAGGTCAAATTTATGCGATGCCGGCGATGCGCTCGAAGCTCTATCTTTTAGCCAACGAGGAAGGAAGTTACGACGGTCGATCTTCAAACATTAACGGAAAAGGTTTTGCCGGGATGGTTTTTACCGCAAAAGCCACTTCCGATCACGAGTTCTGCGAATGGGTGGAATCGGTAAGAGGATCGGGAAAAAGCCTAACGGCGGAGGAATATGGTAAGCTGGTCGAGCCGAGCGCATACGATCCGGTATCCTACTATACCCTTCCGGATAGAGATCTTTTCGATAAGATTATGATGAAATATATGACCCCGAACCGGAAAGCTACAGACTAGGAAGTAAGGCATGTTATTAGGAAGACTGACCGAAGAAGCTTTAAAACATGATTTGATTGAATACGGCGCAGGGGTATCGATGTTTTTAGGGGCTTTTGCCCTTATCTGTTTGATCACCTACAAGAAAAAATGGACTTGGCTGTGGAAAGAATGGTTGACCTCCGTAGATCATAAAAAGATTGGGATCATGTATATTTTCTTCTCCACCGTTCAACTTGCAAAAGGGCTTATCGACGGACTGATGATGCGTGCACAGCAAGCGGTTGCCGCCGGCGATTCGATGGGCTATTTGGGGGCCGAACACTTTCAACAGATCTTTACCGCTCACGGTGTCACGATGATCTTCTTCGTGGGGATGGGATTTGTTTTCGGAATAATCAATCTTGTCATGCCGATGCAAATCGGAGCGCGAGATGTCGCTTACCCCTTTCTCAATAACTTGAGTTTTTGGCTTTTTGCCGCCGGCGGGATGTATATTTTCGTTTCACTGGTCATCGGGGTTTTTGCCGGGACCGGGTGGACCGCTTATCCCCCCCTTTCGGGTTTGAAGTATAATCCCGGAGTGGGAGTCGATTATTGGCTGTGGAGTATTCAAATATCGGGGATCGGAAGTCTCCTTACGGGAATCAATTTCTTGGTGACGATTTTAAAGATGCGCTGCCCGGGAATGACACTTAGAAGAATGCCTATTTTCGTCTGGAGCGTTTTGGCAACAGTGGTTCTGGTGATCATGGCTTTCCCTATTTTGACGGCAACCCTCGGAATGCTCACGACCGATCGCCTTTTAGATACGAAGATCTTCACGACAGATTTCGGCGGTAGTCCGATGATGTATATCAACCTCATTTGGGCGTGGGGACATCCTGAAGTTTATATTCTGATCCTGCCGTGCTTTGGGATTTTTTCCGAAGTAGTGCCCGTTTTCTCGCAGAAGAAACTTTTCGGCTACAATTCTATGGTTTGGGCAATCGTCTCGATTACATTCCTCTCTTTTATCGTTTGGCTCCATCACTTCTTCACGATGGGGGCGGGCGCTAACGTGAACGCTTTTTTCGGGATCATGACGATGGTGATCGCCGTTCCGACCGGAGTGAAGGTTTTCAACTGGCTGTTCACGATGTATCGGGGAAAAGTCAAATTTACGACGCCGATGTTATGGTTCTTAGGGTTCGTCGTGTTCTTTGTCACCGGTGGAATGACCGGTGTGATGATGGCGATTCCGGGAATCGATTTTCAAGTTCATAGTAGTCTGTTCCTGATCGCCCATTTTCACTCGGTGATTATCGGCGGCGTCGTTTTCGGCTTTTTTGCCGGTTATACCTATTGGTTCCCGAAGTTTGCCGGATTCAGGTTAAACGAGCGCTACGGGAAGAGCGCTTTTTGGTGTTGGCTGATCGGATTTTTCCTCGCATTTTTTCCCCTCTATCTCGTCGGATTTATGGGGGGGACGAGAAGGATGAACCATTACCCGGCCGAAACGGGGTGGCAACCGATGTTTATCGTTGCCGCAGTCGGAGCGGCGATCATCTTCATCGGTGTTTGTTTCCAACTGCTTCAACTTTATGTCAGTATTAAAAATCGTGAAAACTATCGCGATACGACGGGTGATCCGTGGAATGGAGCGACATTGGAATGGACGACGGCTTCTCCGCCACCTTTTTATAACTATGCGATTACCCCCGAAGTGGGTGAAAGGGATCCTTTCTGGGCAATGAAGCAACAAGGGGAACAACCGGTGCAACGGGATTATAAAGAGATTCATATGCCCGGTAATACGGCTGCCGGTTTTAATATCGGGGTGTTGAGCTTTATTGCGGGGTTCGCGCTCGTTTGGCATATTTTCTGGCTTGCCGTTGTCGCAACTATCGGAATTCTAATAGCCGTTATCTACCGCCTCTATGAGAAAAATACCGACTACTACGTCACGGCTGAGGAGGTTAAAGAAATAGAAATGAAGAGAGGAGCCGTATGAGTCCTACTCATGAACCTTATTCCGCTACGGACCATGACGATTATTCCAAGACAATCTTCGGCTTTTGGATTTATCTCTTAACCGATTTTATGTTTTTGGCAACCATCTTTGCAGCCTACATCGTTTTGTGTAAAAACACTTTCGGCGGTTTGACGCCGCGGGATATTTTTTCCCTCTCTCGTGCAACGATTCAAACCCTGGTGTTGCTCTGCGGGGCTTTTACCTCGGGAGTTGCCGGAGTCTACCTTCATAGGAAGAAGACAGGGAAAACGGTTTTCTTTTTTGGTTTGACATTTCTGATCGGTCTTATCTTTCTCCGGCTGATGGGGCGTGAATTTTCTAATGTTTTTGAAGCGGGATATAGTTGGAAGTCGACCGCCTTTTTATCGATCTATTTTACCTTGATCGGAATGATCGGTCTTCATGTGATCATTGCCCTTCTCTGGACGATCATCTTGATCGTGCCCGTTTTTAAACGGCGGATAACGGCTGTTAGCTTAAAAAGACTCACCTGCTTGCGAATGTTTTGGCAGTTTATCAACTTTGTTTGGGTCTTGATTTTTACCTTCGTATATGCATTAGGAGTCATATGATAGAGACACGCCACGACCGGAATACCGGTATTAAGCCTTTGGTTTTCGGCTTTATTTTTTCGCTCATCTCTACCTTAGCCGTTTATCTCGTTGCAGCCCACATCGGTCTTAGACATGAGCGACTCGTCGCTACGGTCATCGGATTCGGCTCGATTCAAGCGATCTTACAGCTGATCTTTTTCTTTCATATCGGTTCGGAGCCCAAGCCGAGGTGGAGTTTGCTTTTATTGGTATTTACGATAGTACTTGTCCTGGTGGTCGTGTTAGGGACACTTTGGATCATGTACAACCTGGATTATAACCTTATGCCGGCGATGGACACCTATGGCTGTGGATTACAGTAACATTCGGGGCAACTGTTCGGACAAGGGCACTCCGTGTGGGTGCATACGCAATTCGGACCTCCCTTGCCCGGGCTTGAGGGGACCGTTTCCTCCTCGGAGCAGGCGGTGCAGACAAAAACTAAAGCTAGGAATAACGACTTTTTCATGAGCCAATCTCGGGTTAAAGGTCTTTTTTCTCACCTTAGGAAAAAATGGAAAAAATAGCAAAATTTAATCTGATCTATCACCTTAAGAACTTTCTTGCGGTTACGAAACCGGGGATTATTATGGGAAATGCTCTAACGGCTATCGGCGGATTTGCCTTGGCTGCAACGGGAGATTTTGACTTTCGGCTGTGGATTGCGATGCTTGAAGGTTTGGCTTTTATCATCGCTTCGGCTTGTGTCTTTAATAATATCATCGATCGAGAATTGGATAAGAAAATGACGCGAACACGAAACCGCCCCCTTCCCAGGGGTGTGATTTCGCCGAAAGTTGCCCTGATTTTTGCTTTGCTACTGGGAGCAATGGGCGCTTTTATCTTGGGTTCTTATACGGATTGTCTAACGTTGATCGTCGCTCTTACAGGTCTGACGGTTTATGTCTTTATCTATAGCTTTTCAAAGTACAAGACCCGTTATGGGACACTGATCGGGAGTGTTGCAGGTGCAATTCCTCCTATCGTAGGCTACACCGCTGTGTCCGAGCGGCTAGATCTTGGAGCGATGATCCTATTTGCGATGATCGCTCTTTGGCAAATGCCCCATTTCTACGCAATCGCAATCTTTAGGTTGGAAGACTACCGAAAAGGAGCGATTCCGGTCCTTCCTCTCAAGCGGGGAATCCTCGCCACAAAGGTTCAAATGGTCTTTTATTGCTTAGCATTTATGCTAGCCTCCACCCTTTTAGCTTTGTTCGATTATGCAGGTCCCCTTTACTTTGCGGTCATGAGTCTGCTCGGTCTGATGTGGCTGATCCTTTCGATTCAAGGACTCAACTGTAAAAGCGACCGAAAATGGGCGCGGAAGATGTTTTTCTTTTCCCTCGTGATCGTTACTACCTTCTCCACCCTCACCTCATTGAGTCTGTAGGCTTTGTTATCTTCCTTGCCGCTTATGAGGTTATCCGATATAAAATTGATAAAAATAGATCAAGACACCGTCTCATTGTCAACCTCGTCGATGTCGACGCTCGAACGACCGGTTGTTAAATTTCCGGAATTTAGGCGCTGACGAGTGGTTCATAGCTTGGCTTGCTTAAATAGTCTTAACAAATTGTGTTAAGATCATCATCTTTTCCTAGAAAGAATTTTGAACAGCTGTTAAAAATAGATCGTCATGAAGAGGTTTTGTCCATTAGCATCGGGTTCCAAAGGGAATGCGATTTATGTTGAAGGAAGCGAGACGAAGATCCTGATCGATGCGGGGATCAGTTGTAAAGCATTGACCGAAAGACTTGGGCAAATCGATGTCGATATCGGAGAAATCGATGCAATTCTTGTGACTCATGAACATGGAGATCATATCCGAGGACTCGAAAAAACAACGAGCACCTTAGGTATTCCCGTTTTTGCCAATGGTGAAACGGCCAAAGCGATGATGCGAGAAATGCGCCGTCGTCCTCGTTTCAAGATCTTTTCGACGGGAGAGTCGTTTGAGTTCGGAGAGATGGAAATTCATCCCTTTAGCGTTCGACACGACACGCTCGATCCCGTGGCTTTTACCGTTCGGATAGAGGGGGTGAAACTCGGTATTTGTACCGATCTGGGGTTTGCTTCGACTCCGGTTCGCGCTCAACTGTTAGGGTGTGACTATCTCTATATCGAAGCAAACCATGAGCCTTCGATGGTCTATGCCTGTAACCGTCCGATGATCTATAAACAAAGGGTTCTGGGAAGACAAGGACACCTTTCTAACGAGGCGGCCGCAGAACTGATTCGAGAGGTCGATCATCCCGGTCTTAAACATGTCTATCTCGCTCATTTATCGAGCGAGTGTAATCATCCCGAAGTTGCCATGCGGCGGGTTCGGGAAAAAGTGCAGCGCGAGCTCCCCCTTTCGATTGCTTTTCAAGAAAAAGTCAGCACTGTGATAGAATCGTCTTGAATGGAGCTTTGCAAGGTGTCGTTTTCGAGCTCGAGCTCTTGGACCAAGGTCTTGGTTTTCAGACTTTTGGAGGACAAAGAGCAACGTTCTCGTCCCTCGCTTGTAGAAGAATATGGGTTGATTTGTAATGGAAAGGATAAAAAGTGCCGTTTTTCTTGTCGGAGATTCGACTCTCGATAACATTTATTGGTTGGGCGCCGATGCTAAAAAAGATTGCATTCAAGGACAACTGACCGAACAACTCGGATCGGATTTCGAAGTCATCAATGAGTCTTATGACGGTTTCACAACGGAAAATGTTTTAAATGGAGGAAAGGTCGGTGCGGTTTTGCCATCACCGAGGGATTATTTAATTAAAAGATTCGGAAAATCCAAAACTTTTTCTACTCGACCGATAGGCAATCTTAAAACGAAAATCGGACCGAATTGCCTTCCGAATTTCTTTCAAACCCATTACGTGGTCATCAGCGTCGGTGGAAATGATTTTCGCGTCCTCCTTTCACAACCTTGGAAACTTTTAGCCGAAATCCCCGACGTTCAAAAGAGGTATCTCCGGATCGTAGACCACGTTCAAAAATTGGGAAGAAATATTAAACCGATCTTTATGTTCCAGTATCGCACCGATGCCTGTTCTCGTCCTTATTTTATTTGCACCATCCTAGGTGCTTTAGGATACATCGCAGCTACCATCAATACCTTAGCGATCGGAGCACTTTTTTATTCGGCTTATCGGCTGACTAGAAATAGGGTAAGCGCTACCGTCGGTATTGCAAAGATATTTATTGCCGCGCTTTTCCTTTATCTGAGCCATCGCCGACTTTCGATCCGGGTGACCAAAGAGATTTTTATGGGGAAACGGGCAGGTCTTGCCGTCTTCGGAGCCATGCTCGAGCGCCTCTATCCGCCGATGATTAAAAAGGCTATAGAAGACGGGATTCCGATTCTGGATCTGCCTAATCTGTTTAATCCGCTGGATCCCGAACTATTTATCTGTGAGATCGAACCCAGTAAGAAAGGCGGAGCTCTGATCGCTACACGACTTGCAGAGATCGTCAAAGCATATGATTGGGCAGCGCAAGAAACAAAAGATCGATTCAAAGACTGGAGAGTTGAAGCTTTATGATAATCTTTGGACGAAATTCGGTGCGGGACGGAAAGGAGGGTTCGGGTGAGTCTCGAGCCGTAGCAGCGGCGGTTTGGCAAAATAGAATAATGACGATCGAATAGATCTTCCGCCCCTGATGGAAAAGCCCTGTTCGAAATAACTCATCCGAGTCGCATGTTACGGCGATCGATGACTAGTCTTTTTTAAGGAGAGAACGTCGGCGACTGCCGTCGAGAGAACCGATCACCCCGTTTTCTTCGAGCTCATCCATTAGGGAAGCCGCTCTTGCATAGCCGATTTTAAGCTTTCGTTGGAGGAAAGTGGTCGATGCAGTGCCCGTTTCCGTGATGATTTGATAGGCCTGAGAATAAAGATCGTCTCTGCCGCTGATTTCATCATTCTCCGATGAGAGGTCGGTCGGGGGCATTTGATCGAAAGATTGAATCAGATATTGCGGGGTTGCTTGGTTTTCGATGTGCTTAATGACACGGTTGATATCTTCATCGCGGACAAAAACCCCTTGAGCACGGATCAGGTTATGAGAGCCGGGAGGGAGAAAGAGAAGGTCTCCGTTGCCGAGGAGACTTTCCGCTCCGTTTTCATCCAGGATAATTTGGCTATTGACCCGACTTGCCACTTTAAAGGAGATACGGCTGGGGAAGTTTGCTTTGATCAAACCGGTAATGACCTCGCGAGAGGGACGTTGTGTTGCCAAGATCAAATGAATCCCTACGGCGCGCGCCATTTGTGCAATCCGAGCAATCGGGGTTTCCAGATCGGAAGTGGAAGAGAGCATCAAATCGGCAAATTCGTCGATAATCGCGACGATATAAGGCATTTTCCGAGGAATCTCCAGTTCGAGCCGGTTTTCTTTTTCAGGTTGATGTTTCCGTCGATTAAATGCATCGATATTACGGAGTTTGAGCCCCTTTAACAGTTCATACCGCTTACCCATCTCCGCAACCAGCCACTTTAAAGCCCTGTCGGTCCCATGTGCTTCGGTAATCACCGGAGCGATCATGTGGGGGAGGTGAGTATAGGAGCTGAGTTCGACTTTTTTGGGATCGACCAGAAGGAGGCGGACATCATCGGGGCGGGCCGTCATCAAGATCGACATCACAAGACTGTTGATAGAAACCGATTTACCCGAACCCGTAGCCCCGGCAATGATGCAGTGGGGCATTTTCGTTAGGTCGCAAATAACATTATCACCCGAAACCGTTTGCCCGAGCATGATCGGGATAGAGAGTTTTTGTCCCCCTTTTTGATATTCGCAAAGCATCTCTTTGAAGCCCACTTCTTGCGGATAGGGAGAGGGAACTTCAACTCCGATGGCGGCTTTTCCGGGAATCGGAGCAATGATCCGGATCGATTTTGCTTGGAGATTTAAAGCGATATCGTTTGCAAGAACTTTGATCTTTTGCACCTTGACACCTGTCGGAGGGTGCACTTCGAACGAGGTGATCGTCGGACCGCAGTTGATCGTGCCGACCCTTCCTTCAATCCCGAAACTGCGCAGGGTATCTGCCAAGATTTCGGCTTGCCTTTCCAGATCTTTTTTAAGGGTGGGTTTGTCAACTTTCTTGGCATTTGTCAGCAAACTTAAAGGGGGTAGACGAAAGTATTTGAAAGCCCCCGAATAGGATTCGGTATCCATCGTTTTGACTTTGCCCGTCTCCGTTCGCTTGTCGTGGTGGGTCGTGATCTCGACATCCGATCCCGCTTCTATCTCTTCGGTTATCGGAGTTATCTTCGGTACTTCGGGTTGATGAGGGACCTTTCGAATTGGCGGAAAAGGTTCCTTTAGCCTCGATTTCGTTTTAATCGGTTTAAAATCTTTGACGACCTTTTTAACGAAATCGGAGCTGACTTTTAGGATAACGCGCCCCTTGTTAATAAGGGGGATGATCCGGGTATTTGTAAAAAGGATCAGAGACATGAGTCCGGTGAGTGAAAAGGTAATCGTGACACCCACATCGCTCAGTAAGTGTTGTAGGTTGAATGTGGGAATATCTCGGAGCAAATAATAAAGCGGAACCCCCCCTAAATTGAGCCGGTCGATTTTATCGGGAAACGGGTAATGGGTCGAGTAGGTTTGCGCAAAAAGGTGGGGTTCGATCCAGCCGTTTTCAAATCCTACCGCTCCCGTTAAAAGGTTTAAAAGGATCGATAACGAGACGATACCGATTGAGAAATAAACCGTTTTTATTTTCAGTTGCCGAGGAACGTCTCCCGTTAGCATTTTCCAGCCGATCCAACCGATATAGGCTGCGACAAGATAAGCCGACAGACCGAGTAGCCAAATCGAACTCAGTCCGATTCCGTACCCCACAATCCCCAACCAATTGGCTCGGGGATTGCCGTGGATAAAGCTGATCATCGACAAAAACGAAAGGGCGCTTGCCATGAGGGTGAGTAGCCCTTTAATTTCCGGATGCCCTTTTTTGTTCTTCTCCATCCTATCCCTTTTATAGAAAATAACCGATTGGAAATGACGCGGAGTTTTCTATGACAGCAGCGCTATTGCAAATCGGAGCCGACCGTCTACGCGGTTGAAAAAAGGCTTTTACCGGAAAGGTCGATTTCAATACTGCAGCCGTTTTTTCTAAAAAGTATCGCCTTAAAAGGAGTTTAGCAAAATTTTCGCCGATGGAAAAGGAGAATTTTTTCCACAGAGGGGGCTTATTCGGAATAGTTTGCTGCGAAAAAGGAGGGCGATCGACGGGACTTGAACCCGCGACATCTTGAATCACAATCAAGCACTCTACCGACTGAGCTACGACCGCCATCGGGAGAAGGGAATATTTTTATCCGATAAAAAGATTTCGGTCAATCGGGACCTTAGGTTATTGATGAATAAATCCCGGCAATCCTACCGGTTTTGTGAACCGATCGATTGAATTTTAAATTGAAAATACCATAGCCGTCTAAATTTTCCGAAACACTTGAAACAACCGACACTTGATTTCGGATCTTTTTTTTAACCCTAACGAAAGGAGGAAGGGGAGGAGGATAAGAAACGTTTGGAGCGGTGTGATTGAGAACAGGAGTTTTTTAGGAGCGTTCTCGATCAGGGTGATGAGAAAAGAAGCAAAGGGCTCTGTTAAGAAATCGAGGTGAAGGAGAAAAAGCCCTAAGAGAATCGAAAAGAGGAAGGGAAAGAAGAGGTTGTAGAACAAAGAAATAAGGGGGAAGGTTTGAAAATGCAGTAGAAGGAGAGGGAGAGTGAAGGTGAGGACCGCCCCTTGAAGAGCCGAGACGGAGCGGAGATAAGAGCAAAGGAGGTAACCCCATTGATCGATGCGAGGCAGTTTTAAAAGGAGGTCGTAGGACCTTTTAGGCAAGAGTCGTTGTAGAAAGGTTTCGATTGGAAAATAGAACAGGAGGATGCCCAGAGTTGCCCCGAAGCTTAATTGGAATCCGATCCGAAAGAGGATTAGAGGGTTTGAAAGAAGGGCGGCAAGTAAGGCAACGCCGAGGGTATTGAGAGGGTTCGGGCGATAGTGGAAAAGAAGGCCGATAAGGTAGATCAGGATACCTATCCAGGCGCGGCTAATAGAAGGAGCGCTTCCCATATAGAAAAAGTAGAGGCTTAATAAAACAATCAGACAAAGAGCGACGATTTTCTCCGGTAGAAACCGTTTCAGGATAAAGGTGAGGAAAAATGAGAGAAGAGCGAAATGGAATCCCGAAACGGCGAGGAGATGTTGGAGACCGACGGCATTGAATTGATAGGCGAGATAACGACTTTCTAAATTTCCCGTAGTCAGAGCGGACATCAAGAGGTAGACTTTTTTATCTTTGAAGCGACTACGGATCCATTTTTTGACCCGTTGTTTTTTTTCGTAACGCCACTCGGCCGAGCTGGTTGTCTTTTCGATCGGAATCCAGCCGGTTTTTTTGGACGGTTTGAAGAGATAGTGTCCCGTTGAAATTTTTGAGAGCGTTCCGGAGATGAGGTAATCTTTGTTTGCGACGGCACGTTTTTGATTGGGAGAGAGATACAGCTGTGCGACGAGGCGGCGATAGGTTCCTTTTTTTCCTTCGAAGGTTTTAATGGTGCCGCTATAGCGCAGGGTTGTTTGCACCGGACCTAGATGTTTTTCGACCTCTTGAATATGAAAATGGGCGCGACCGAAATCTTCTACCGGGAGGTTGGGATAGAGAAGTTTGACATAGGCAAAGACAACAAGGGGAACAGGTTGAAGGAGACGTTTTTTGAAAAAAAGGGTGAAAGCGAGAAAGGGAAGAGAAAAAGCGCCGGCGATTCCGATCAAGGTGAGAAGGGCAACGTAGAGAGCGGGGCAGCGTTTCCATAATAACATCGAAAAAAAGTGTGAAGCATCAGCCTTTTTTTTGACAGAGCCGATACTATCCGATCGGCTCGGGACCCGAATTTTTCCGAGAGTTACGAACCCTTCCCTTCCCTCTTTTTCTCGTTCGGATTCGGGAGTTCGTCGTCAATATTTTTATGGATAAGACGTGCTCCGCGCAGACCCGTCACGTAGTGGAGAACCCAGTCGAGCATGACGGCGAATTGGTTGCGGTAACCGACAAGATAGAAAACATGAATAAATCCCCAAATCAGCCAGGCAAAAATCCCTTTAAAACGGACCTTACGGAAAAAGCCTACGGCTTTATTTTTCCCGATGGTCGCGATTCCCCCCTTATCGAAATATTTGAACGGTTCCCTTTTTTCTTTAACCACTCGTTTGCGAATGATTCGTCCGACATAGCGTCCTTGTTGTATGGCGGTCGGCGCAACGGCAGGAAGAGGTTTCCCATTTTTGCCAATGGTGCAAGCTGCATCTCCGATAACGAAAATTTCAGGGTACTCCGGAATCGACAGATCGGCTTCTACCATCGCCCGTCCTTGACGATCGAGAGGAGTATCGAGTGTCTTCAGTAAAGGAGAGACCTGGTTGCCGGCTGCCCAAATCACATTGCGCGCTACAATAAAATCTTTGCCTAATCGAGCACCCTCTTCGGTAATATCGGTCACAAGTGCCCCGGTGATGACCCTGACTCCCATAGTCTCTAAATCTTTTTTTGCTCTTGCCGAAAGTTTTTCAGGGAAAGGAGGGAGAATACGAGATTCTCCTTCCACAAGGTAGATTTTAGATTTTTCAGGGTTGATCCGTCTGAAGTTCTTAAACATCGTTCGATGGGCGATTTCTGCAATGGCTCCTGCCATCTCAACACCTGTCGGTCCTCCGCCGATGATGATGAAGTTCAAATATTTTTCCGCTTCACGGGTATTTTCCATTCGCTCTGCTTTTTCGAAAGAGATAAGAATCCGTTCTCGGATTTTCAAGGCGTCGGTCATGGTTTTAAGACCGGGAGCTAACGGTTCCCATCGGTCATTTCCGAAGTAGGAGTGTCTGGCCCCTATTGCAACGACGAGATAATCGTAAGAGATCCGATCTCCGTTCACCAAAGCGATTTGACGTTTTTTCTTATCGATCGATTCGACCGTTCCCATGATCACGGTCGCATTTGTTTGATTGGCAAAGATTTCCCTGAGAGGTGCGGCGATATCTGCGGGAGAAAGCGCTGCAGTCGCTACTTGATAAAGAAGGGGTTGAAAAAGATGGTGATTCTTCTTATCGATGAGAAGAAGATCCAAATTGGTTTTCTTGAGTGTTTGAACGCAGTTGATTCCGCCGAATCCGCCACCGATAACGACAACACGTGTATAGATCATTCGGTTCTTCCCCCTATACTTAACTATCTACAACATTGTTGCAAAAAAGTATCAATCCTTTTGTGCCGCAACTCCCTTCGTCTGACCGAGATTTATTATGCAACGGAAGATCATACAGTACTTTAGAAAAAGAAAAAATCGTTTCTTTGAGTCGATTTCCAAACCTCGAACGGTAAGAGGTTCGAAAAGAGGTTGCCGGACTCACAAGGAAACGGTTCGAATCGAGTCTATACGGAGCCTGCGAGTCGTTCGGAACCGATTCGCGATTATCGGTTTAATCCCCCCTTTTTTTTCGTAGCACCTCACTTTCCGCACTTTTATCGGTCGTTTCTTTGCAACGGTTAAGGGGCAAGATGGGGCGGCTACGACTAACGGAAGGCGCTCTCAAAAAGATCGCCTCTTATCGAGGATGAGGCAACGGCTTGTTCAAAAGAGGTGATACGCCGCTTTTCTCTTCACGACTACTTGTCCTAGAGGCTGATAGGTTTGGGGAATCGGAAGTGTCGCTTAAACTCGGGAATGAAAAGATAACCGTTATTCTCCCCCTCGCTTTGTAGAAAAGGGAAATGAGATTATCCTTATTCAAGCGATCTTTTCCATCGTTTTCATCGCAGCGATCCATTATGGCATCCGCTCAGAAAAATCCGACTTAAATCTGTCGCCCGCAATCAAAGATCGGACGGCAATCAGAGGTTTGTAATAGAGAGTAACTCTTCGCTCTTATCGCTCGAGCGAGAGAGACCGTCATTTTGCGACGACATTCAATCGAAATTTTTTAGAAGAAATAACGACAAAAGGACTCCGAAAGGACTCGGAGCTTTTTGCCAAGGCCTTAAGAAATAGGAGAGATTTTTAGCTTTATCTCGCTTTGAAAATCGCAAAGATTATACAAAAAAAAAGTAAGAATTACATTGACTTATAAAGATGAGTCGTTCGACACTTGCGCGGTATAAGTAATATTTAGATGTTAGCATCAAGCAATAACGGACGAGTATAAGATTGAATACCGGCTGTCGATAAATAAGTCCGAGGAGATACGTATTGTGTCAGAAGAAGTTCTCGAAGAAATCACCTTAAAAGGTGCAAATATTAGCGAAGGAATTGCCGTTGGCGGTCTCCACTATATCGAGGGTATTCGAGAGGAAGCGATCCCCGAGTTCTCCATTCCTTATTCGGAAATCGAAAAAGAAATCGGAAGATACCGTCGAGCTATCAAATCCAGCCGTGAAGATCTTCAATGCTTGGTGACCCAAGAGGGTTCTACCGAATCGGCTATTATCGATGCTCATATTCAAATGCTTGAAGATCCCCTCATGACGACGACTATGGAACGGAAAATACGGCAGCAGATGAAAAATACCGAAACCGTTTTCCGCTCTTTCGTAACCGATTATGAAACGAAGATTTTGAAGGGTAAAAATCTTTTTTTCAGGGAACGCCTTGCCGATTTCAAAGATCTCTCGCAGCGTATTTTGCGCAATCTGTACCCGAAGAAGTCGCCGGAAATCGAGGAGAGTCCCGAAAACTCCATTATTTTTACCAAGGAGCTGATCCCTTCCAGCATCGCTCGAGTATCGAAGTTTCGGGTTCGAGGTTTTATTACCGAAATCGGAGGAACAAGCTCCCATGCGGCACTGATTGCTCGCTCGAAAGGGATACCTTATATAGCTAATATTTCAATCGATATGCTTTATCCGGTAAAAGGGGCTTTAGCACTCATCGACGGGCAAACGGGGATCGTCGTTATCAATCCGAGCAACGCAACCCTTGAAAAATATAAACAAGAGCCGGAAAATTTCGATCGAGGTAAAGAAGAGAGAAAAGCCCTTCCTCCAAACCATGAAACGGAGACTAGCGATAAAGTCAAGATCGAAGTCTTAGCAAATGTTGAAAATCTTTCAGACCTAGATCTGTTGGCTTCCTACACCGCCGAGGGAATCGGTCTTTTTCGCTCCGAGTTTCTCTTCTTCGATAAAAACCGGACGTTTTCCGAAGAAGATCAATTTATCCTATATCAACAGGTTATGGAAAAATCAAAAGGAATGCCCGTCGTTTTCCGGACATTCGATGTGGGCGGGGATAAGGGAAAACTCAATCACTACCGTATAGAACCTAACCCTGCTCTGGGATGTCGCGGAATTCGGTTTTTATTGCGTAACCGCAATATTTTTACGGAACAACTCCGAGCCCTTCTTCGAGTGAGCCCCGACGGAGATCTTCGTATTCTTCTTCCGATGATTTCCGATTTGGATGAACTCTATATCGTGAAGGAGATGATTCGAAAAATCTCCCGTCAACTGTGCTTGGAGGGACATGAAATTGCTGATAAAATCCCTATCGGTTGTATGATCGAAGTTCCTTCCGCCGCTTATATGGCCCATGCAATCGCCAGAGAGTGTGATTTTTTATCGATCGGTACGAACGATCTGATTCAATACACCCTCGCAGCCGATCGAGCAACGGAAGGAATCCATGACTGCTATCGACCGACACATCCCAGTATCCTCCGCATGATTTTGCATATCGTTCAAGAAGCCGATGATCAGAATACGCCCGTTAGCCTTTGCGGTGAAATGGCTTCGGATCTTCAGTTCATCCCTCTCCTTCTAGGGTTGGGAATCCGTAAGCTCTCTTGCTCATCCCGGTTTATTCCGAGGGTGAAAAAACAGGTTTCGGAACTTTCTATCGAGAGACTTAAGAGTTTTACCGAGAAGGTGCTTGATTTGGAAACGGCTCGTGAAGTTGAAGAGTTTTTACGAGAAACCTCTGGCAATGCTCGGGTTAGTTAGAGGTTTCCGGCGTAATTAAAGTCAATCGATCCTCGCCTCGAGAAAAAAGGAACGGCTATCCGATTGATCGGAAGATCTAGTTGCCGGAAATCGGTTTACGTCCTTCCGTCACCGATGAAGCGACAGCCGATCTTCTCTAGAGATTCCTACCCGTCTTCGGCAGAAGTTATCTTTTTCTTGTCGTAGAAAAGAAGCTTATAAGGTCCGTAGCCCGATCATTCAAGATTTTCGATGACGGCGCGGTCGAATGCAAGAAGCTTTAAATTTTTTTAAGAAAGATGTTTTAATAATATCGGCTGGAATACTATATTAACCGAAACAAAGAAAAATCTTGGAGACTCCCATATATGCTCTCACCGCTACGGAGAGAGAGATCGATCGGGGTGAAATCGGTGAAAAGTTATAACCTTACTGAGCAGAAAGAGAAAAAAACGGAATATCCCTCCCGATTGATGTTTCCGCCTAAAGAAGTGATCAAGCAAGAGCTTTATCGTCTTTACGGTAAAGAGGAAGAAAAGCTTGATGAAAGTCTTCGAAGAGACCTTGACTTTTGGCTTTCAACCTTTAGAAGAGAATTCTTTATCAGACGCTATCCCGAACATATCGCAAAAATCATTTTCGATTCAAATAAACTGATTCGAACATTGGAATGGCAAATCTCTAAAAACTCGAAGAAAAGACATCTGACATTCGATATTACAACCTCTTTGATGATTTCCCCATTTTCCTCTAGAACGATCTTCAGTTGTTTATTGGGAATTCAATTGGACTCGAGTAACGAGATGATTTCTAGGAAAGCGGTTCAAGAAGCGATCGAAGCTTGCTCTATGGGTCTTGAACTGCTCGATTCCTTCTACAAGCATAATCCTTATAGTTCCTCCATTCATATCTTCTACTTTGAAGTCGGTTCTCGAGAAAAAACCGTCGCCGATTCCTTCGATCTTTCTCTTTTCCAACAAAAGTTCAGCCAACAGATCGAGACCCGTATTCAAGTTCTGGTGCCCCCTCTTTTTAAGCAGAGAAATGAAGAAGAGGTGATGAGAAATCTTTTAATCCTTCGAAACGAAACCTCTTCCGTTCGAGACATCCCTCAGGTCATTATTTTATATGATAATCACACGCATCGGGAAATCACGTTCACTATTCTCTTGGTTAGGGTTAAAAAAAATACCGACTCTCCCGTACTGGATTTATTGAAGGCGCACAAAGAAAATGAAGAGTATATCGACGGTCATGTCTACTTTCTAGGAAATGTTTCTCAAGATAGTATTATCGAGGGAAACGTCTTTAAAATCCGACTAAAGAATATTTCAAGGTTTCAAAGGAAAAACGCTTCGATCGATTATAACTTATTGCAAAAAAGGATCGCCGAGTGTCTTCAAACGGGTTTGGGTGAAATTCGTGACTATAACGGAGGGATATTTTTAAAGCAGTATGAGAGGCTCGAAGAGTTAAAGCGACTATTTCCCGAGGTAAAAAATAATCATCCCGAAGTTCTTGAAAATTTTTTTTATTCCATACGTCCCATAGACCGGCAAGCGACACTCCCGATTGCATTGTTCTCTGCTTTCTTTAAGCTTTTTCATACCCTTTTCATAGATGAAAAAGTTCACTTTTTGGTGGATATTTGCGATTTAAAACTGATCATTGCATTTAAATATGGGGATGAAAAAAAGCTTTCCGGCAATGAAGAACAACTCCTCGGCGATGAAATCTCGTATAAGAAGGTCGTTTCTTCAAAATGGTCATACGGAAATTTTTTATTCACAGGGTTTATTCTTAGCTTTCAGACGATTGAAGGTCTGAAAAAGTATGAAAAAAGCTTTCCGGCTAGATTGACTCAAACCTCTAGCCAGAGCTCGGTCCCCAAAAAAATCCTCCATATTAACAACGAGTTTATTCCGTTCGATTTCGATCCCAGAATTGGTGGCAAGAGTGAATCGATAGCGATTAATAAGCTTCTTTTTGACGGATTGACCCGAATAAACAAAAAAGGGGAAATCATCTTATCATGTGCCGATTCCTATCGTTTTTGCCCGGATACGAAGACGTATATTTTTCAACTAAAAAAGCTTTATTGGTCGAATGGGCAACCGTTGACGGCCGGTGATTTTGAATATGCTTGGAAGAAAATTTTGTCCCCGGATTTTAAAACCGACTTTGTTTACCTATTTTATTTTATTTTGAACGCACAAAAGGCTAAGGAAGGAAATATTCCCCTTAACGCTGTCGGAATAAAAGCTCTAAGCAAAACGGAACTGGAAATCCGAATAGCATATCCCACCCCTTATTTTTTGGAGCTTTTGGCTCACCCTTTATTTTCTCCCGTTAACTCGGATTTGGATAAAAAAGATCCCGGTTGGAGCTCCGGAAAAAACGATAACTTCGTTTGTAACGGACCTTTCAAGCTGAAGTCGCCTCGCCTTTTTTATGAATTTGAGCTTGAGCCGAATCCCTATTATTGGAATGGGAAAGAGATCGAATTGGATGGAATTTCAATCTCAAACGTTCATCCGCAAAAAGCACTGGAGATGTTTAAAAGTGGAGAGCTCGACTGGCTGGGACCTCCTTTCGGCATATCAAAACCGGAATTTATGGAATATCCCGATAAAGTAGGCTATTTACCGATACCGAAAGTTTTCTGGTGTTGTTTCAATGTAAAATCATTCCCGCTCTCAAATAAAAAAATTCGACAAGCTATTTTCCATTCCATCGACCGGAAGAAAATGCTGCGAGGAATTCAAGGGAAGAATGAACCTGCTTACTCACTTCTTCCCAAACAACAAACCTTATTTTCTCCGATAAAGCATTTAGATATTGAAAATAAAGAAAAAGCCCGAAAGTTCTTTCTGGAGGGGCTTAGGGAACTTGGAATATCAAGAAAAGATTTTCCCTCCGTCAGGGTTACTTTTTTTGATCACGAGCCTTTTCATCAGATTGCACGTAGTTTCAAGGAACAAGTCGAGGAGTCATTGGGTATCGAGTGTTTATTGTTAACCGTTGATTACAACGAGCTTTTCTATAAGATGGAAACGGGTGATTATCAAATCGGTACCATGAGATGGAGCTCATGGGCTTGGGACCCGGTACGTATATTGGAAATCTTTAAAAATTCAAATGAAAAAATTAATTTTATGAACTCGGAAGACCTTCAATATCAATTTCTAATAAGAAGTGCTCATAATGAAGAGAACCAACAAAAAAAGAATCGACTCTTACTGCAGGCAGAAGAAATTCTTATCGACGGATGTGTAACTCTGCCCCTTTTCTATGGGCATGATTTTTTTCTGAAGAGCTCCGATTTAAGCATTTACAATGGAAAAAATCTTCAAATGGTCGATTTTTCCTATGTCGGTTTCAAATGCTAGAAAGACTTCCGCCATAACTACCTTCGTGGAAAGCGGCAACCCCGCTCCGAGAGTTATACCCGCAACCGATCTTTAAATCCGTTGCCCAATCGAAACCTTATTCCGGTTCCGCTACGGGATCATCACTGCTACCGGCACCTGTAAGAGGATTCCGCTTATCCGATAGTTGCTCTCCATACCGCTGCCCCTTGCTCGCCTGTTCGAGCGCCGGTCTTTTTCTACCCCGGATCCGCGCCGATGAACGCTACTCGATCGCATTGAAAGGTCTGAGTTGAAAACATTATATTTCCGATAAAGGAATCCGGTTCAAATGTATCTCTACCGGCGGTGTGATCGATAAAACCGCACTTTCAGAAGTGGCGATGGGGGTTGTCGTCATAGTCCGAAAGGGGAGTTTTTGAGGTCGATCCCACCTATTCCCGAGGTGGGGGAGTTTTCTTCAACTTTTTTAGAAGCGGCGTTGAAAGCCGCAATAATCAGGTCTTGTAGCCCTTCGATATCTTCAAGATCGACGCAGTCGGGATGGATAGAAAGTTTTTTTATCTCTTTATTGCCCGAAAGGGTGATTTGAACAAGACCGTTTCCCGAAGAGCCCGTGACCGCTAGATTTTGCATATCTTCTTCCATTTTAGCCATTTGCTCTTGGAATATCTTTGCTTGTTTCTTCATTTTCGAATAGCCGCTACCCATGACAGACCTCAAAGTTGATCGATGACTCCAATCTAACAGATAAACACTACTTTTTCAAGGAACCGTTGAGCTCGACACCGGCAAAGCGCATGACCTGCTCGTGTTTGATTTTTTCTCGAATCGAGAACGAAGGGGCACGATCGGTAGAGGGGGGGGAATCTGCAATGGTCGATTTGGAATCGACCGTTTCGGGAAAAAAGGGAACTTCTTCAACGGGTCGGGTAGGTCCTGCTATTTTCGGAGCGAGAAAAGGGGGTCTGATTTCCCGAATGGGAGGGGTTGCCGCCTCCTTGCTTGCTTGTGACGCTGCATTTTTTAGGGCTTCGAGCCGTTCGACGAGAGATTCCAAAGGAATCTTTTTCATACTTCGGATGATGTGAAGAAAAACAATTTCGAGATGGATCCGTTTAAAAGGAGTGCGTCGCTCTTTTTCTATCACATCGATCAGGTAGTCGAGGAGTTCTAAGGTCTGGTGTTTGGAATAGATTTTTGCGGCAGCGGCGTAACCTGCAACGGGAGGGGCTTCGCCCATTTGAATCCTTGCGATGGTTCGGAAATGTTCGGCTAAACTTTCAAGAACATGTTGAAGGTGAGCTCCCTCTTTAAAAAGCGCTTCGGCAATTGAGAAAGCTGCGGCGAGATCGTATTTTGAAGCCGCTTGATCGAGTCTGAAGAAAAAGTCGGTTCGGATCAGACCCAGAGCTTTCATCGCATGACTTTGCGTAATCGGAGGCTCTTCAAAACAGATCAGCCGATCGAGAAGGGATTCTGCGTCCCGTAGCGATCCCTCGGCCCGCATCGCTAAAATTTTTAAGGCTCCTTCTTCAATGGCAATATCGAGTTTTTTTGCGATCGAACAAAGCTTCGTTTCGATTTTTTCCGGAGTGATTCGTTTCAGGTCGAACCGTTGACATCGGGAGAGGATTGTAGGGAGAATCTTGTGGGTTTCCGTAGTGGCAAAGCAGAACATCACGTGAGAGGGAGGCTCTTCGAGTGTTTTAAGGAGAGCATTGAAAGCCTCTTTCGTTAGCATATGGACTTCATCGATAATATAAATTTTATATTTCCCATTGGAAGCCGCATAACCGACGGTTTCGTTTAAGTTCCGGATATCATCGATCCCTCGGTTGGATGCTCCGTCGATTTCAATGACGTCCAAGGAAGATCCCGAAGTGATTTCCGTACATGAACGGCAGCGGTTACAAGGTTCTCCTTCGGAAGATAAATTTTCACAGTTGATCGCTTTTGCAAAGAGTCGAGCCAGAGTCGTTTTCCCCGTTCCTCGCATGCCGCAAAAGAGATAGGCATGCCCGATTGTCCCCAGACGAATCGCATTTTTTAAGGTTTGAACGACGGCTTCTTGTTCAAAAACCTCTGAAAATTTTTTCGGGCGGAATTTTTTTGCAATCACTTGATATCCGTTCATGTTATAACCTAAGTGTTAGCTATAGTTCCTCTTGTTGCATTCGGGATAGGATCGGGGCGATCTTTTCGAAACGAAAAACGGGAAGAAAAAGGAAAAAAGTCCCAAGAACGGGTAAGACGAACCGATGCCTAGATCAACGTATCCCTTTGCCGTAATTGTGACTCGATAGTCCATAAATTTCAAGTGTGATATAGTCTTCTCATTTTAAAAATTCGGAGAGAATCAAGTCATTTATTTCTCATTACGATTCGGAGCTTGAAGGGAGTGCTAGAGGGGCGTTGAGGGTGGAGATAAGAAAGGGCGGCTTAGATTTGAACTTTTAAACCGAAAACTCTATAGATAGAGCTGAATCGATCGAAAATCGGGTTGACCTAGGCGAGGTATGTTTGAGGACAAGGAACGGATTTTAAGGGGGTAAACGGCAGTGGAAAGATTCGAATGAAACCCCCGATCGCAAACCCATTCAACCGGATGCCTAAAGAATTGAAAGAAAAGCCTAAGTGGCGACGTTACTTAAGAGAGGGAAACCTCGGTAAGCGTCTTCTTATAGGGTTCGTTATCCTCATCTCTCTTGCCGTCTTCATTCACTTCAAGGAAGTGCGCGTAGAAATGCCCGAACTCGATAGCAATGCGAAAAATTATATCGTTTCTCAGGTGAATTTCGAGTTTCCCGATAAAGAGGGGACGATCATCCTTCGACAAGAATCGGCACGTGATATCGGAACAATTTTTCGTTTGGATCCTAAAGCGCTTGACCGGTGGCGTTACCGGTTTGAAAATGATTTGATCAATCATCCCGCTTGGCGCAACCTCCTTCCGAAAATAACCTTTGAACAGCTCTATCAAGGAGCCGATGAGGTGAAAGATCTGATGCAGAGCCTCCGTTTCACCGATATGAGAACTCTGCAACGACTTGAATCACTCGATTTATCGACTCCTACATACCACTCTCTCCCTTCGACATTTGATGGACGGTCAGCAACGTTGCCTGAAGGTTTTTGGGAAAATATGCAAAAGCGCTTAGTTGAGAAAAATGACGGCGGCGCAATGATCACATTCATTTTGAGTCATATGCAGCCGATGCATTGGTCTTTCGATAAGGATATATCGACCCAACGGAATCTCCGGAGAATGGTTGAAGCGGCCGTTCCCGAACGACTCAGCCGGATTCAAGCCGGGAGTCGTATCGTCGACCAAGGAGAGAAAGTGACTCAAAGGCAGATCGCCATGGTTCGGGCGATGAAAAAAGTCCTGACCGAAGAGCAAAAAATTTGGGACCTTCTACCCCTCTTGAGTAGCTTGATTTTCGCAACCGTTATTACTCTGACCGGAGGATTTTACTTTAGACATAGTCAAAGGGAGCTTATAACCAATATTTACAAGCTCTTTTTATATGCGACGATTATTATCCTAATCCTTCTCCTTGCAAAGGTTACCGAGGTTTTCCTGTTGCAGGATACGGCGGGGTCGTTAAAGGTGATTCGCTATCCCCTTTTCGCCCCCCTTGCAGCGATTCTTCTTTGCGTTCTTTTAAATGTTGAAATCGCTCTTTTCTCAACCTGTTTCTTATCGGTGGTTTTAGGTCTTTCTCTAGCGGTCGACCATCATCGCTTTATTACGATTAACCTCATAACCGGAGTGATTGCGATCCTTGCATCGCGCCACTTGAGAAAGCGGAAAGAGGTTTTTATCGTTTGTGGAAAGGTGTGGCTTTGCTGCATTCCGATTTTCTTTTTTTACAATTTTTCAGAGAACATATTCTGGAATATTTTCATCCTCTCCGACTTGACGAGTACCTTTGCTTTTCTTGCCCTTACTTCGATTTTAGTCGTCGGGCTCCTCCCTATTTTAGAATCGCTCTTCCATGTCATGACCGATATGACTCTGATGGAGTATATGGATCCTAATAGTGAGCTCCTTCGTCGTTTGAGTGTCGAAGCTCCGGGAACTTACCAGCACTCTCTTGTCGTGGGAAGTATTTCGGAGGCAGCTGCGCAAGCAATCGGTGCGAACGGACTTTTCTGTCGCGTTTCCACTCTCTATCATGACATAGGAAAACTCTTCAATCCCCACTATTTTATCGAGAATCAAATGGGAGGTTTTAATATTCATCAACTCCTCACCCCTCAGGAATCCGCTCACGTGATCATTGCCCATGTGGTTGAAGGTGAAGCTTTGGCTAGAAAACATGGTTTGCCCAGTCATTTCATCGATATCATCAAAGAGCATCAGGGAACAACCCTTGTCCATTACTTCTTTTGCAAACAAGTCGAGCAACTGGGAGGAGATATCGGTGCTGTCGATGAGTCTTCCTTCCGCTATCCCGGTCCCAAGCCTGCGACCAAAGAGTCGGCGATTATCATGATGGTCGACACGATCGAAGCGGCCTCACGCTCGCTGGAAGAGGTCAACGAGGAGACGATTGCAGAGCTTGTCAATCGCCTCATCGATGAAAAGCTCGAGGACGGGCAATTCGATGAGTGCCGGCTCACATTTGAAGAGTTCGGAATCATTAAGCATAGTATAATCAAAACTTTAACCGTTGCACGCCACCTCCGTATCAAATACCCTGCAAAGTAGGGACGACGCAGGCTAAGAGCGTTATATATCGATTTACAGTCGATTCTATATGAAACGAAACGGGCAAGGCTTTATTTCTTCGGATGAACCGGAAATGTTTTTGCAATCGGAGGGGCGAGCGCACCGTCGAATCGAATCCCCTTTTTTATGATGCGGATTTTATTCGACCCAAAGGGCAACGGCCGTTGCAAATATTTTGCAGTGACTGATGGAGATCAGGATTTGAGGATGATTGAAAGTTGCATTAAAGGAATCGGACAGCTCAGCGACGGGGCGACCGAGTTCATCGTTAAGGATCTCGATATCGAGGAAAGATATCGAGTCACCGAAGCCCGTCCCCATAGCCTTGGCAATGGCTTCTTTTGCCGCAAAGCGACCTGCCAGAAATAACGGCGCATCTTTATGGTCCAGACAGTATTCGAGCTCTTGCTGATTGAAGAATTTTTTATAAAAATGGGGACCGTGATTCTCGATCGTTTTGCGAATCCGATCGATTTCCAGAATATCGTTCCCGAGCCCTTTAATCATCCTTCGTCTTCATCCTCATCGCCGGTGCTTTCGGGGTATTCGTCCCGTTTTTCAGTCGTTCCTTGTCCGTTTTTGAGGTTTGTTTCCAGAGCATTACAGAAGATCATTCTACCGGAGGAGGTATGTTTTACGGAAAGAACTTGTCCGTCGATCACATCTCCGATGAAGCTTCCGCCACCGTTGATGACCACCATGGTTCCGTCCTCGAGGTAACCGACACCCTGGGAAGGCTCTTTTCCGTAACGTTGAACTTTAATTTTAATCATCTCTCCCGTTTCCATCAGAGGTTTTAGAGCATTGGAAAGGGAATGAAGGTTGATGATTTGGAGCCCTTCGATCGATACCGTTTGAACGCGACTGATATCGGCGGTTAGGATATTGGCGTTGAGCAGCCGTGCCAGACGAATGAATTTACTCGTCGTATCCTTGACCTCGGGAAAATCGGTGTCATTAAAACGTAATCCCAGTGTTCTGAGTTGTTCCAGCTTCTTAATCCTTTCCAACGAGCGACGGGCTCGAGTTTTTACCGTATCATCGCCCGTTTCGGTTTGAGAGTAGAGTTCCTTAATGATAAATCGCGGGATCACGAGGTAATGATCTAAGATCCCGGTAGAGCAGACATCGATAATACGGGGATCGGCAAGGATCGATGTATCGATCAGTAAGTCTTTCTTCTTTTGGGCAGTCGGAACAAACTTTACGAACGGGATACTGATGTAGAGTTCGTCGGAAGCTCTTAAGGTCATGATAGAGCCCAGGTAGGTCCCGAATAGGAATACGGCAATTTTTATCATTTCGAGGGTTTGAGGTGTGAAAGCAAGAGAAATCGAGCTTAAATCGAGTATTGCATCGAAAATTAAGACGAGAGCTTGCCCCATTAGGTAACCGACAAAGAGACCGACTACTGCTATATTGAAAGAGCGGAGGCTGAATTTTCTAAACAGGGTGTCGAATCCGATCAAGAGGAGGCTGAAGACGAATCCGATGAATAATCCTATTAGGGCATTGATTGCCAAAAGACCTTCGGGGCGAGACAACATGTAGGTTGTCATAAAGGAGACCGAAATGATGGTGAAAAAGATTCTGATAAAAGCGAGAGAAATATTCATATGACAAAAACTCCATATAAATCCGAGATAGGATTTCTAAATTTCTATTTAATTTGTTTATTTTATTCTTACACCAAGACTTTTTTAAAGCTATCTTTTCATTTCTTATGTTCAAGGTCGCTTAGACGTTAGAGACGTGATTCCCGTTTCTTAGCCGGTAGGTATGGATCGCGGTTCAAAAACGGGTTTTTGTCTGTGGCGACCGGTAATCGAGCGGGGTACGAAATCTTTGCTGTTCAGCTTTTATTCAAATATATCGCAGACATCTCTTTCTCGAGACGGAAAGGGTATCGGTCCGTTCGATCATGAGAGAAGAAACCCCTTCGACGTTCTCGTTTGTTATTGAAGATCTGAAAGAAACCGAAACCGTCGAGTCCGCCGGATGCTTGATAGATATCATTGCCTCGACCGTTAAACACTCCGGTTTAGACAATCTCCATCGCTGTTCAAAAGATAGATGAAGAGGAAAACGTCTTGCAGAAAATAGAGGAGTAAGGTTTTTGAAATCATCGCTCCATTGTTGCTTAAGAGATAGATCGCCGCTTCGAGTCGCTTGCACTCCGTTGTGAATAATTGATTTATTTTAAAT
>JBCDES010000004.1:0-35423 GCA_039179295.1 Chlamydiota bacterium | reverse complement strand
GCGCTGTCGTTTTATTGATTTCGGAATGCTCCACAAAATAGTTCGTATTGAAAATCGGTCGGTTAAAAATCGCATCGATCACCTTGATAGTAAACCGGGAACGGGTGATCTGTTGAACGGTTGTTTTCATCTCTTCATAAAGCTTGAGTATAGCCTGCACTTTGTCATAATCGCTTTTGGCTTGACTCTCGACCGCTCGCAGGAAAAAAGCGATCCATCCGTTCCAATCTCGTCGCTCGGAAATGTTTTGCAAACGGCAATAATACTCCTCCCTATGTGCTTCTAAGTAAGCGCTTAAGTAGAATGCGGGATAAAAAAGTCTTTTCTTTTGATAGAGAAAAAGGGGGATCAAAATCCGTCCGATCCGTCCGTTACCGTCTTTAAAAGGGTGAATCAGCTCGAATTGTGCATGGACGAGCGCCGTTTGTACAAGGAAGTCGATATCATCCGACTCGATATATTTTTGCCAAGCCTCTAAATGCTCGGTTAAGTGGAGCGGATCGGGGGGGATAAACGAAGCCTTCTCGATGGTGCAACCGGGTGTTCCGATCCAATTTTGATCCGTCCGAAACTCCCCGGGCATTTTATCCTTTCCTCTAACGCTCTGCATTAAAATTTTATGGAGTTGCCGTACGAAAAGGAGGGTCATCGCTCGCTCCTTCAAATCATGGTATCCGGCAAAGAGAGCTTGACGATAATTGATGATTTCTTGGATATCTTGTTCTTTTTCCCCCTCCTTAACCATCCCCGCTTGATGCTCTAAAACTTCATCCAATGTCGCTTGTGTTCCTTCGATTTTTGACGACAGGACCGCTTCTTGTTTCGCCAGAGGAGACAGGATCACCGCCGGGTTAACCACCCCTTGCAACGCTCCGTCATATCTACCGACTGCGACGTTGGCATCGCTAGCAAGAGAAAAGAGCCGTTTATAGTCTAAATCTTCTAACGGAAACGGGTCGGGCACGTAGGGCTTGCTCATTATCATCGTCTAAATCGATTTGACCTCGCCGATTCCTTTCGATTTCAGGAGTTGAAGGGCATTGACCTTAATGCTATCCGTTTTAAAACCGGCGTCTTTGAACACCACCCGCTCGACATTTTCGAGCCGTGCGATTGCGGCGACGACTTCGAGCGAGACGGCATCGGATAGGGTGAGGACTAGGGCTCCTCGTCCGATGTTCCACACTTTTTGTCGATCGAAGATCTGCTCGTCGATCGGCAGGGTGAGCTCCAGTCCGTAGTTGAGGAGGACTTCATAGAGGAGGTCTTCGTCGGTGCGATAGGGCTTGATCGGGTCGATCAGCGCTTCGAGCCGTTCTTCATCAAGGTCTATCCCCACTTCCCAGGGTTTGATGTTTGTGGAATCGAGTTTGAAGACTTTAAACCCCAGATCTCCTCGATACTCCGGATGCTCTCGTCCGATTTTTTCCGCCGCTCGGCGGATCCGCTCTTTACCGATGTCGGCGACGGTTCGATACCCTGCCTTGTACGCTTCCGACTTCTTATCACACGCTTCGGGGAGTTGGACCATGATGAAACGGCGGCTCCGTCCCTGTTCGGCGTTGAGTTTCATGACGGCGTGGGCCGTCGTTGCGGAACCGGCAAAGAAGTCGAGGATGATGTCGTTGCCACAACTGACTTGCGAAATCAATATTTTCATTAATGATAATGGTTTGGGGTAATCGAAAGCATCTATTCCCATGAGCTGTTGAACCTGTTTAGTTGCTTCCATATTTAAACCTACCCGATCTAATAACAATGTTGAAAAAGGGTTGTAATTACTCTTTAACTCCCGTTTAAAGCGCTTTTGCATGGGTCTGTTTGAAGGGTGATCGGGGAAAACGATTCTTCCTTCCTCTATCATTTTGTCCATTGATTCGGGAATAAAAGCCCAAACGCGATTGGGATTGCATGGATAGACTTTTTTTGTCTTCGGATCAACCAAATCGTAATACTGATTCGGTCGCATCGATGCGTTCATCCCGACCGTAAGATTATCTAAAACCCAAGGACCTCGAGGGTCATGATCAGGATTTGAGTATTTCTTAAAATTTTTTTCCCATCCTTTAAACCCTTCTAGTGCTCCTTTTTGGTAGCATACGACGTAGTCTTGATCTAATGATACATTATTGCTTGCCATGGCGGATGATGTCCGTCTTTTCCAGATAAATTGTGCAATAAAGTTTTCTTCGCCGAAGATTTTATCGCAGACTTTCCGGAGGTTGTGCACCTCGTTGTCGTCGATGCTGATGAAGATGACCCCGTCTTCTCTGAGGAGGTTTCGGGCGAGTTTGAGGCGGGGATAGATCATGTTGAGCCAATCGGTATGGTAGCGTCCGCCGGTTTCGGGGTTGCTCGAGAGCTCTTTCCCTTCGCTATCGAGTTGTCCGGTGATCCGTTTGTAGTGTTTGAGGGTTTGTTTGAAGTCGTCTTTATAGATGAAGTCTTTTCCGGTATTGTAGGGGGGATCGATGTAGATCATCTTCACTTTTTTGTAGTAGCTTTTTCGGAGGAGTTTGAGGACTTCGAGGTTGTCTCCTTCGATGAACAGATTTCGGGTGGTCGTCCAGTGAGCGGACTGTTGCCGACAGGGGCGGAGGGTTCCGCTGCCGGCGGTGTGGGCGAGTAGACGCGCCGCTCTTTTGCCGTTCCAGTTGAAGCTGTAGCGCTCCTCCATCGTGTCGACGGAGTCGCCGAGTTCCCGTCTTAAGAGGTCGAAATCGATTTTCCCCTCGGTAACCGTTTCGGGAAAGAGGGCTTTGAGTTTTTCTATCTTTTCGACCGGGGTCTTTTTCGCGGGTTGCTTGAGTCTTTCCAATGGCGTTTCCTCGATCCGATGCTACTTGAGAGAGGTGAGCATAAACGAATCCGGGATTCAAGACAACTTAGTCGACGGCTTGATTTTTTTTAATCGAGGCGACGCGATGAGAGGTCGTCGAAAAACATCCTTGCCACTTTTTTAAGTCACTCATATAATTCAAATTATTTAATTAAAAAAACGAGAGAGAGTCATGGATCACACTCAACTGGATACGGTTAACAAAGCGGAAGAAAACGGCTTAAGCCGAAAAGTCAAACCTGTGGAAAATACCGAAAAATTTAAGGAAGTCTTCCTCTACATTCTCGATAAAGTCGGGAAAAAACGGAACGTAGGTAAAACCGTTATTTTCAAATTATTCTACTTCATCGACTTCGACTTCTACGAAAAATATGAACAGCAACTGATCGGCGCCCTTTATCGAAAATGCCCGTTCGGTCCCGTACCGACTCTGTTCGAAACGATCGTATCCTCAATGATCGAAGACAAGGAGGTCGAAAAAATCATGGTGGAATTCCGCGGAATGAAGCAAGAAAGATATTCGCCCTTAAGAAAGCCGAATCTTGACCGTCTATCCGCCAAGGAAATCATCCTAATCGATGAGGTTCTCAGCCGTTTATCGGATAAAAATGCAACGGAAATCAGCGACTATTCTCATCGAGATATCCCCTGGGAAGTTACGGACGATTCCGAAATCATCGACTACGAAACCGTTTTTGATCGAACCCCCGAATACAGCGCTAGAAGAGGGTATGGGGATGAGTGATTGTAAAGAACTCAAACAATGGGGTCGATTTTCTAAAGATTTTAAAAAATTGCTAAAAAAACACCGTTATCTCGAAGAGGATTCGGACAATTTCGTCAAGGCGCAACTCATTCCTTAACACAAAAAAGGGATCGACAACGGCCGGATCGTCCGCATCGACGGGTCATATTTCGAATCGCCCCCGATCCGTAAGGGGAAAAAATTTGCTTGCCGTACACTAAAATCGAAAGGGGCAACAAGCGGTATCCGAGTGATCCGCTCCTATATTCCCGAAGACGACACCGTCTATCTGATCGAAATCTATTCGAAGAGCGATAAGAAAGATGAAGACCGCGCCCGTATCGAACGGTTTATGAGAGGGCTCCTTGCCCCTTCCTAAACCGAAGGCGACGGTAACCGATTCCCTTGTTTACCGGTCATCGCCATCGGTCTTCTCTAAAAATCGAGTCTTTTTCTTTTCAAGATCATGCGCCGCGTGTTATAGTCGACGCTCGAACGGCATTTAACGAAAAACGGTCATGACTTCGAAACGTAAGCTCAATATTTTCTTTCTCGCAATGATCAACGTCGCCGCTATCTGTAGCATAAAAAACTGGTCGATTACCGCCGAATACGGTTTTTCTTCCCTTTTTTATTTCATCGTCTCCATCGCTCTTTTCTTCATCCCCGTTTCCCTCGTCTCGGCAGAATTGGCGACGGGATGGCCGGAGCGAGGAGGGGTTTACGCCTGGGTAAAAGCTGCGATGGGGCATCGTTTAGCCTTTTTAGCCGCCTGGCTCCTATGGATAGAAAACGTCGTCTGGTATCCGACGATTCTGTCATTCATTGCCGGAACGATCGCCTTCTCGTTCAACCCCGCCCTGACAAACGATACCTTGTACCTCTTCTGTATGATCCTCGGCATCTTTTGGCTGGTAACTCTGATCAACCTGTCGGGGATGAAAATATCGGGTTGGATGAGCTTTCTGGGAGTGATTGTCGGAACGGTTCTTCCGGGTCTTCTCATCATCGGACTCGGTCTCTTATGGATAATAAGCGGAAAACAGTCTCAGATCGATTTTAGCCGGGACGCCTTTATTCCTGAGATGGGAAGCCCTCGACAACTTGCCCTCCTTACGGGGGTTCTCCTGGGATTTGCCGGAATGGAGATGTCCGCCGTCCATGCGCGCGATGTTAAAAATCCCCAAAGGGACTACCCGCGTGCAATCCTTGTTGCAGCCGTTTCGATCGTCGCCCTATCGCTCTTAGGAACGTTAGCGATTGCAATCGTCATCCCTCAATCGGAAATCAACCTCTTATCGGCAGGAATCGAAGCGATATCCTTCTTCCTGCAAAGTTACCGTTTAGGGTGGACCGTCCCCGGTATCGCTTGTATGGTCGCTTTCGGCGCCATCGGTAGCGTCAGCACTTGGGCGGCGGGTCCGAGCAAAGGTCTGCTCGCAGCCGCTCAAGAAGGAGACCTCCCCCCGATCCTCCGTAAAGTCAATAAAAACGACATGCCCGTCGCCCTGCTCGTTTTTCAAGGGGTGATCGTAACCGTTATTTCGGTCGTCTTTCTCCTGATGCCGAGCGTCAATAGCTCGTTTTGGATTCTCCTCGTCTTGGCGTCGCAGCTCTATCTCGTCATGTACATCCTGATGTTTGTCGCCGGAATCGTTCTAAGATATAAACAGCCCGCCGTTCGACGTGTCTACAAGATTCCCGGCGGAAATTTCGGGATGTGGCTCGTCGCCGGAATCGGAATCGTCGGGGCTCTTTTTGCCGTCGTCATCGGCTTTTTCCCTCCCGATCAGGTCGAGACCGGAAACCTGCTGTCGTTCGAGCTTTTCCTCTCCGGCGGAACGGTCCTCTTCTGCGCCATGCCCTTTATCATCCTGCTATTCAAAAAGCCGAGCTGGAACCGACCGATTGCCCGCGACGCCGATTGAATTTCAGCGGAATCGATTCCTTTCGAACCTCCCCTCACCGCCGTTAAAGGAGCCACCAAGTTCCCAAAGCGAGGTAAAAGAGGGTGGTCAGAACATCGGCAAACATCAGAACGACGGGTCCTGCGGCAACGCGAGGATCCCATTTATAGCGGTGAACGATCAACGGAACGACGGAACCGATCGTTGCCGTTATATAGACCGAAATCATAATCCCGAACATGATCACGAGCCCGGGTAGCGTCCCGTCTCCCCACAGGAGGGAAACCGAGCCGACGATTACCCCGGAAGTGACGGCGAGCAGGGCGACCAGATGCCATTCGCGAAACAAAGCCCCCAGCGTGTATTTCCAACTGCGTTGACTTTGTTTCAACAGCTGCATGCTCTGGGTCATCGACTGCATCGAAATAGACTCCGACAGGGTCAAAACAAGGGGGATAAACATCGCAAGGAGGAGCATTTTTGCCAAAACGATTTCAAAAACTCGAGAGATGACGGCGCACGCAAATCCGCCGAACATATTGCAAAAAATCCAAGGCATCCGCGAGCGATAGTCCTTCCAAGGGGTCGCTTTTTTCCCCTGCTCGACATACAAACCGATCATTTGAAAGATATCGGCGCGCCGACAGGAGGTGGCGACATCGACCTTTTCCTCCAAATAAAGCCCCACATCCACCACTCCGAGAAGGTGGTTTTTGTCATCGACCACCGGTAGAGCCAACAGGTGGTGGCTCTCTAAAAATTCCATCGCATCCCGAAGGGTTTGGTCTCCTCTGAGGCTGACGAGTCGAGACTCCATGACCTCTGCGATAGGCGTTGTCGGCTCTGCCAACAGGAGGTGGCGCGTCGGAACCACCCCGATCAACTTCCGATTCTCATCGACGACGTAGATATAGATAATTTCATCGGTGATACGTTTATCCCTGAGGTAACAAAGCGCCTCCTCGATGGTGTGCTCGATGCGGATCGTCGTTCTGACCGGAGCGATGAACTCGCGCAACGGGCGTGTTAAATCTTTTTCTGCCATATCGAGGAAGGTTATATCTTTTCCCATAAATGTCAATATAGACTATGCTTAAAGGCGCCATGAAGAGAGATACGGGGTGGAAACGGGTAGGAAAATGGTACGACGAGCTCGTCTCGAAGAACGGGCACGCCTATCATGAGCGGGTCATTTTTCCGGCGCTCAAAAAGTGGTATGCGTTTAAGAAAACCGATGCCGTCTTGGATTTGGGCTGCGGTCAAGGGATTCTGGCGCGGCAGCTGCCGCCGGGAATCGACTATTTGGGAATCGATGCGTCGCAACCGCTGATTCGTAGGGGAAAAAAGTACTCGAAACACCGCTTTATGGTCGCCGACGTTACCGAGCCTTTGCATCTCGAGCAACGGAATTTCAGCCATGTATTCATCATCCTGGCTCTCCAAAATATGCAACGGGGAGAAAGGGCGATTCTCAACGGAGCCGACCACCTCCGACGGCGGGGAAAGCTGATTCTGGTTTTAAACCACCCCTGTTTCCGGATTGCCAGACAGTCAAGTTGGGGAGTCGATCAAGGAAAAAACCTCCAATACCGTCGACTGGACCGCTACCGCTCACCGATGGAAATCCCGATTCGGATCCGTCCGAGCCGAAAAGAGGAATCCGAAAAGACCTTTTCCTACCACCATCCCCTCTCCGCTTATGCCGAGTGGATGGTTCGGGCAGGTCTGTCGATCACCAGATTGGAAGAATGGCATTGCCATAAATCGAGTACCGGGAAACGGGCAACGATGGAGAATCGAGCGCGAGAAGAGTTTCCCCTTTTCCTTGCCTTGGAAGGGACGATTCGCTAAAATCGAGAGCTATGTGTGGGATATTCGCTTACATCCGCTCTCGAGAAGAGGGGGAAAAGAAAATCGATCCGGTCGACGTTTGCATCAACGGGTTGAAGCTACTGGAATATCGCGGCTATGATTCCTCCGGAATCGCCGGAGTGATCGACGGAAAAATCCGCGCTTGCAAGCGGGCCGGAAAAATCGGAGCTCTCCAACAAGCCGTTTCCGGCGAAAACCTCCGTCTCGATGCGGCGATTGCCCATACGCGCTGGGCAACCCACGGCAGTCCCAACCAAGACAATGCCCACCCCCATCTCAACCAGGACGAATCCCTTGCTATCGTCCATAACGGAATTATCGAGAATCACCATCCGATTCGACAACGACTCGTCGCAAAAGGGGTCGGATTCCGGTCCGATACCGATACCGAGGTGATCACGGGACTCATCTCCCATTATTATGACGGCAACCTCAAAACGACGGTTCAAAAAGCTCTCCGCGAACTTCACGGCTCGTTTGCAATCGCCCTGATCCATAAAGACTACCCCGGTCAAATTATCGGAGCCTCGAGAGAAAGTCCGCTGGTCGTCGGAATCGATCGAAAAAACGGCGAGGCTTATCTCGCCTCGGATGCCAACTCTTTCAACGGCAAAACCCTCGAGATCCTCTATCTCGAAGATGATGAAACCATCGTTTTAAACCACGATACGTTTACGATTTATAATGCTCGGGGGAAAAAGGTTGAAAAACGGCTGAAGACCGTCGTCTTTCAAGACCGCTGCATCTCCAATAACGGCTTCGAACACTACATGCTCAAGGAAATCTTCGAGCAACCCCAAACGATTCAACAAGCAATGCTCGGTCGCTTCAAAGAGGAATTCGGCACCGCCGAATTCGAAGAGCTGACCCTTTCGCCTCAACACCTCCAATCGATTCATCGGATCTTAATCCTCGCTTGCGGCACCTCGTGGCATGCCGGCTCGATTGCCGCACCGATGCTCGAACACCTTGCCAGAATTCCGACCGAAGTCGAAATCGCCTCCGAATTCCGTTACACCAATCCGATTATCTCCGAAGATACGTTGGTTCTCGCCATCAGTCAGTCGGGGGAAACGGCCGATACGATCGCCGCCGTTCGCGAAGCCAAAGCCAAAGGGGCGGAGGTGATCGCTATCTGCAATGTCGACCGCTCGACCCTCGTTCGCGAGGCGGATTCCTCCCTTTTCTTAAAAGCGGGACCCGAGATCAGTGTCTGCTCGACCAAAGCCTTTACCAGCCAACTGACCGTCCTCGCCCTTTTCACCCTCTACATGGCGCGACTGCGCCACTTGAGCAAGGAGGAGGGGCAACGGTTCTTGAAACAGCTGAAGCTGTTGCCGACGAAGATCACCCGGGTTTTAGCCCAAGGGTCTCAAATCGAGGCTTTCGCCGAAAAATATGCCCGTTTCAAGCACTTCTTCTTCATCGGTCGTCGCTACATGTACCCCACCAGCTTGGAGGCCGCTCTCAAGCTAAAGGAGATCAGCTATCTCAATGCCGACGGCTACCCTGCCGGCGAGATGAAACACGGACCGATTGCCCTCGTCGATCGAGAGCTCGCCGTCATCGGTCTTTGCGGCAATGTCCAAACCTTTGATAAAATGATGAGCAATCTGATGGAGATCAAAGCGCGCAGCGGAAAAATCTTGGTCTTCGCCCCCCGGGGAAGGGAAGAGGTCCTCACCGTCACCGAGGATGTCCTGTGGATTCCCGAGGTTCCCGATATGCTCGCTTCGATTTTGTACTCCGTTGCCGGACAGCTGTTTGCCTATTGCGTCGCCAAACTCCGCGGTACCGATATCGACCGACCCCGCAATCTGGCGAAATCGGTCACGGTCGAATAACCTTGTTCGGTGGCAGGTCATCCCCTAACGATGTAGATCCTTACCTCTGCTTCCATCTCAAACTTCGTGCATCCAATCTACTGATTAACTCCTCTTCTAAACTGAGAACGAATTGCTAATCTGTAGGTGTAAAAGAGACACCTTGAGGTTTATCAAACCTTACTCACCCCAAACCTTGCAAATTCTATCTTGAATTTTCTGCATGTAAATCCCAATCAACCTTTTATTTCCTTCAATAATTTTCCGATACTCCTCTAGCTCATCAACTATCCGTTGCTGAACTTCGATCGGTGGAAGAGGTATGGAAAATTTCTCAATTGAAGACCTAGTAATTTGCGGTTGTGCAGAACCGGTAATAACTGAATTAAGGTCAGAATTTTCTAAACAATAAAAGAGAAAATCTTTTGATAGGTTGCTGGTCTCCTTAGGAGAACAGACCATTGCATTTCCAGTAATCCATGAAAAGGGTTGAGACATGTTTACAGTTCCACATGTATTGCCTCTACATGTAACAATCACCTCTGGATTTTCATGATTAAATTGGTCATATCGACCGATGATGCCATTTGCACCAAAGACTACGAACTCACCATCCTCAACAAGGTTTTTTTGAGTAATAGTTTTTGGTTGATATAAATCGCAAATTTTACCGACCGTTGAAGTTTCCCAAGACGGATCGATGTCGATGTTAGGCTTGTAGTTTTCAACGACCTGTCTGCACCCGTCAATGATCTTCCGATACCCCTCTAACTCATCAACTATCCGTTGCTGAACTTCGATCGGTGGAAGGGGGATTTTTGTAGAAGAAACTAATTCTTTATTGAGGTTGTTTACCACACCCCCAGTTGCTAGCCGACTGAACTGCTCATAGACAGATTCGGAAGACAAAATATAGTAGAGATAATTCTCGTCTACTTTGCTTTTATTGTATTTCAATCTTAACCATCCATCGTGGATGCATCCATTGATGCGAAGAATGTAAGGTCGTCCAAAACTCATCGAGTTTGAGAGGATGAAATCTCCAATTTCTACATACCTTGAACTTTTTAAACCCTCTGGTTTTATTCTCTCTTTTGTTTGAGTGATATATCGAGACCCCTCTCTAGCATCACCTATTTTTATCCAGTTGATTCCATCTGGGTTTTGAGTTACAAAATCCTTGATCGGTCTTGGTGAACCCCCCCTTTCGATATCTGCTACCTCACCTAACTCAACCGTTTCCCAAGATGAGTCGTTGGGCATCGAGGTGTGAGAGAAATATTTACCCGCTGAAAGAGAATAATCGGATGATTCTAAGATAACTTTTTTATTCACAGTCTCTTTTTTTGATGATTTTCCCGTCATGAATGACAGGTATTGGGATACCACCGATGGTAAGTCGTTCTTTGGGATGGGTGTTCTCTGGGCTCCTAAGCTGAAACCGTCGTTCTCGACTTTTGCGAAAAAGATGTTATCCGATTTTCGATTGAGCGCTTTATCTAAAATGAGGATCGAGGTTTTTACACCGGAGTAGGGTCGGAATACTCCTGCCGGAAGGGAGATCACCCCTAATAAACAGTTTTTAAGGAGTTTTTTGCGCAGGGTTTTGTAGGCCGTTGCGGTTTGAAAAATAATCCCTTCGGGAACGATGATCGCTGCGCGACCGTCGGGTTTGAGGTGTTCGATGATGTAGTCGATAAATAAAACTTCGGCTCTGTTTGACTGAACTCCGAACCGTGCATGGGGTCGGATACCGCCGGTCGGGGAGAAGAAGGGGGGGTTGGCGAGGATGACGTCGTAGCATTTGCCCCAGTTGTCTTCGGAGGAGAGGGTGTCGTATTCGTCGATTCGGGGGGTTACGAATTGGTGGAGAAACATATTCATCAGGGAGATCCGTCTCATATCGGGTGAAATGTCATACCCGACGAGATTGTTGCGGAGTTTGTCGTGCTCTGCAGGGGTGAGTTTGTGGTTGTTTTGTTTGAGGATGTGTTTGTAAGAGGAGATTAAGAAACCTGCGGTTCCGCAGGCGGGGTCGAGGATGGTTTCGTTCTTCTGAGGATTCACTATCTCAACGATGAAGTCGATGATATGGCGGGGGGTTCTGAACTGCCCGGCATCGCCTTGGGAGCCCATGAAGGAGAGGAGGTACTCGAATGCATCTCCTAAATTTTCTGAATGGGTGTACTGAAATTGATCGATCTCTTTTAAAAACATGTTGAGGGTTTGGGGGTCTTTGAACGGCAGAAATGAGTTTTTGAAAATCTCTCTGCATAGTGTCGGTGCGGACGGGTTGGTATACATGTTCTCGATCGCTTCGCTGTAGAGTCGGACTCTATCGTTTCCTCCTAATTTGTTGTCCAGCAATCGCTCCCACGAGTATTTTTCATAGTCACCGACGAAGAATGATGGAACACCACCGATCTCGACTGCTTCCACATCCATGTCATGCATGAATTTATAGAGCAGCCCGGTGGTGATTTGTTCTACTTGACTCTGGGGTCCGGGGATTTTGCCGACGAGAATGTTGCGTAAATCGTCTAGCCGTTTCTTGGTGTCAATGTCTAACACTTTCTAACCGTTGTAAGTTCACATTCCGTTTGATGTATGAGGGGATGCCCTGCTTTAGCTCCGGCGGGAGTTTTTTGAACGAATCAAACAAATCACCGGATGAAAGGAACCTAAGTTCTCCATACTTTTTGCTGTCGATGACATTTCTGCAATCATTATTTAACACATATGCCTCAAAGACCTCTCTCGCGGCGTCATAGACCGGATCGGCCGGTTTGAGTGCCTCGTCCAATTTGTCGAACTCCTGATCCAGACACTCTTTTAAATCGGGGATCCGGTTGATGTGACCGAAGACGTAAAGGAGGAGTTCGGGAACGGTTAACCTTCTATCGAGACCCAGAGATTTTCCGAGTTTGTCGATGGTGAAAAACTCTTCCGGTTTATCCAAAACATGAGCTTGGAGATAGCTCTCGGCTCGATCGAAGTCCTGCCGGGATACCAACTCTTTGACTTTTTCGTCTGCCGCGACCTTCTTTTTGAACGAACGATAGAGGTCCCTATCAATCTTCATCCCTCGTTCGGAAATGAGAATTTCCTTCAACTCTGCCGGAGAGTCGGGTGCGGTGCTAACGACTTTGTCAATGGTTGACGGATCTCCCGTCGGCTCGAGCGGTTCGGAAGGGTTTGACGGCAGTTTGAGAACTTGATCGTAGTCGAAGTCCTTCTCAAAATAATCATAGTTGCCGAAGAAATCGAACAGAAGGAACTCCTTTTTCCGAGGTTCGATACGGTCCGGAATTTCCGATTCGGTAATCCATGATGGTGGTGACGAGAAATCATGCGTACGGGTTCCGCGACCCTTCATCTGAATGAACTCACTAGGCGAATAAACGGGACGGATCATGCAGATATTTAGAATATCGGCGCAGTCATAGCCTGTTGTCATCATCCCGACCGTTACACAAACGCGTGTCTTAGAGGTTCGGTAGTGAGGGTTAAATTTTGACCAGTCGTTGAGCTTGTTATCGCTGAACTTGGTCGTCATTCGTTGCGGGTCTTGAACATTTGAGGTCACTTGGACTGCAAAGTCGGAATCGTATTTTTTTGGAAACCGCCTAGCTGCAAGGCGATTCAAAATCGAAGTGACTTTTGCCGCATGGTTTTGCGAGACGCAGAAGACTAGGGTTTTGCCGATTTCCCCCGTGTAGGGGTCTCGCAGTGCGTGTTCTAGGAAGGTTTCGCAAAAAACGGTGTTGGTATTATCGGAAAAGAATTTCTTCTCAAAATCCTTCCGAGTGAATGTCTCTTCAACGTCGTTGCCGTCGTCATCGACTCGTTGAAACGGATAACCTTCCTTAGAGAGGAGTTCGGTCGTGATCTCGGTCCGCGCATCGATCACTTTCGGATTGATGAGATAACCGCCCTTCACACCTTCTTCTAAGGAGTATCTGAATGTCGGTTTACCGCCGTCGCACCCGAAAGCGGTGTAGGTATCGAGGATCGATCGCCTCTCTAACCGTCTCGGATCAGTCTCTGCAATAGCTTCGATGTCTACCGATTTGAGATAGTCTTTCGGTGTCGCGGTCAGTCCTAACTTGAAACCGATGAAGTATTCAAAAACTTTGCGACTTTTTCCACCGAGAGAACGGTGTGCTTCGTCGGAAATGACCAAGCCGAAGTGGTTCGGACGGAAGAGTTTTCGATATTTGTTGCGATGTAGAAAAGATTGAACGGTTGAAACGACAATCTCCCCCTTGGTCCAATCCGATCGGTTTTCTTTCCAAACGACGGTTTTGAAATCATTCTTTAGGAGTCGGTCCAATTCTTGTTGTGCCTGTCTTTCCAACTCAATCCGGTCAACGAGAAATAGAACTCTCTTGACGTTGTAAAGGCGGAGGAACATCTTGATGATTGCGGCTGAGGTGAGCGTTTTTCCGGTTCCGGTTGCCATTTCCAACAAGAACCTATTTTTACCTGCCGCAATGCCGCTTCGAACCGCTCGAACCGCTTTTAGTTGGTAGTCACGAAGGAGTCGGAGTTTGTTATTTCTTAGAAAATCGCCCCGTTTTCGCTGATCAAGGAAATCCGGATTTCGGTCAAACTCGGGGAGTTGAGTCCGTGCAATGTAGTATTCATCGATCGATTCGAATTCCTCCCTCGGCGGATTGAAGTCGGTTTTCGTCAGTTCCAGCTCTTGCGGTGAAGGGAAAATATCCCTCGGTTGCGGACTGCCTTGCTCGATATCCCAAAGGTAATGGGAAACGCCGTTTGACAGGATGACGAACCGACAACGGAGTTCTTCCGCATAACGTCGCGCTTGCTCTTTACCAACTAGTGGAGAGAGTAGTTTTTTCTTTGCTTCGATGATGCACAGAGGAAAGTCGGAACCGTCCTTGAGAACATAGTCTGCAAAACCTCCCCCGTTCCGCATTTCGGTCTCGACATTGACGTTACCGTCATCACCGGGCAAAACCCAACCGGACTCTCTAAGCAATTTATCGATGGCGATTCTGGCGTTTGCTTCCGACATGGGGGGGATCTTAACCGTTTACCCCCTTTTTGCCAACCGAAATCGGTAGGTCGGAGCTTCCGGATCGCGTAGCATCGGTTGTCGTTCGGATCGGGGGAAGCGACGGGCAGGCTGCGACGGTAGCGTTGCCATTTCTCCCCTTTCAATATTGCCGAAATTTTGCTATAGAGGGGGATTATGGTCAAAGACGAAGTGAGCAAAATCTCCGGATTGTCGCAAGATGCCCGGATTCGCAACGCGCAAAAAGCGGAGGCGAAACAAAAGCTTGCCCGGATGGTTGCAAGGCAAGTCGGAAGTGAAGCCAATATAGAAGAGGCGAGCGAGTTGATGTCTTTCAATCCGCTGGCGATGAAGAGAAAGTTCGAAACGCTGAATAAAAAGGGGGAAAGAGCGCCCGAAGGTCAAAAAAGTCTCAAGTCGGAAGAAGAAAAAGAGGCGGACGGCGGAGAAAACTCGACCGTCGAAGAGATTGCGGAAGATTACCACCAAAGAAACCCCGAACTGCAACAGAAGACGCTGACCAATCTCCGGCAGGAGATGAACCCCGACGATACGCACGAACAAATCCTGGAAAAGTTGCAGAAGACCTACACCGATAAAGCTCTTGCCGATGAAGCGATCGATTTCCTGATCGAAACCGCGGAGACGAAAGAGGGGCTTAAGGAAAAGTATATCCAGGCTAAGGAGACTTTTAACGCCCAATACGGCCGTGAAATCCAAGCGGGAAGAAATATCGGCGCCGAAGCCCGCGCTTTTTCCGACAAGGGGCTCGGGAGTCCGACGGCTCTACGGAATCTCTACCGCGAAATCACCACCAATCCCCGTTCTCCCCATCAACTGTTCGACGAGCTTGTGGAGAAGTTTAAGTTCTCGGACATGAAAAATATCATCGATTTCATCCTCCATTCGTTGGGAACCGATATGAAAGCCAAAGGACCCTCGATTTCTAAAGGAGAGCTGCAACGGCTATTCGGAGAGGCGCGGAATATGCAAGCAATCCTAGGGGTTTTCCGCTTCTTCTTCGGTCGGATGCAACTGATCAAACGGCAGTTCGATCGGTTCGACCTTTCATTGCCCTCTCGGGTAAATTTCGAAGCTCTGGCACGGCTGTTGATGAAATTGATCGAAGAGCGCTATCCGACTCCGGATAAGGTTTTAAAACAGGCTTTTACGTTGGGTATTGCCGAAGAATTGGCGGCTCAGGTGATCGTCTATACGCAATACCGGGATGCCATGCGTCACATTTCTCCGAAACTCTTTAAGTCGGAACGACACCGGCAAGAGGTGCTGATCATTCTGATGGAAACGCTCAGCGACTTGGAAGATGAGTTGAATGAAGAGGATGAAGAAGACGAGGACGGGGAGGAGAACGAGAATGGATAAATTTCAACAGCTCCTATGGGACCTGGGAGAACTGATCGAACTCCCCCTCCACAGCGATAAAAACCGGGCCTGCAACCTGCTGCTGGATGAAAATCTCGAAATTCAAATCCAAATGGATAAGAATGAGGAAAACCTACTCATCTGCGCTTTTCTCGGCGAAATCTCTCCCGGGAAGTTTCGGGAAAACGTCTTAAAGGATGCGCTGAAAGTCAACGGGCAGTATTGCCCTTTCGGCTCTTTAGCCTTTTACGAACGGAAAAATATGTTGCTGCTGCACCAATTCCTCGCCGCAGAAAAATTAAACGGCGAAACACTGGTGGCACGGCTGGAGGCCTTTATCGAAGAGGCCGAAGAGTGGAGACAGGCTCTTGCAAACGGGGCTACCGCTCCCGTCAAATATCATAGCTTCGGATCGAACCCCCCCCCTTTTATGAGATGAACCCGTTTGAGACGAAAGCCGGCAAAGGCTGGAAAACGGTCGGAGTGAAACACCACCACGGCATCCAAGTCCCCCTCCTTTCGCTCCGGACCCGTCAAAGCTGCGGCAACGGAGAAATCCTCGACCTGATCCCGTTGATCGATTTTCTATCGGAGGTCGGAATGGATCTGTTGCAACTCCTTCCCCTCAATGATTCGGGAGACGATTCCAGTCCCTATAATGCCCTGTCGTCTACCGCTATTCATCCGATTTATCTCAGCCTCCATGCCCTCCCCTATCTAAGCGCTCCTCTCCCTCATTTCAACATCGAGACGAAGCGTCTCCCCTACGGAGATATTTTACGGCGGAAACTAGACTTCCTACGGCGGTATTTGACCGAAGTCGGGGCGCGAATCCGCTCCGAACAACGGTATCGAGCGTTTATCGAAGCAAGCGCCCATCTCCACGACTATGCCTTGTATAAAGTTTTGAAACAAAAGAATAAAAATCAGATCTGGGAAAATTGGCCTAAAGAGTTTCGACAGCTTTCAAGCCATCGGCGCCGGCTGTTTAGAAAAACATTCGAGCAAGATCTTTCGTTTCATCTGACCGTCCAGTATCTGTCCCACCTTCAATTGGAACGGGTCAAAAAACATGCCGAGAAAAGGGGGGTTTTTCTCAAAGGGGATATCCCGATTCTCGTGAGTCCCGATAGCGCCGATGTCTGGACCCATCAACAGTCGTTCGATCTCCGTTTGAGGGTCGGAAGTCCCCCGAATCCCTTCGACCCCCAAGGTCAACTGTGGCAATTCCCCCTTTATAAGTGGTCGGTGATGGAGGAGAATCGTTTTCAATGGTGGCGCAACAGGATTGAAGTGGCGGCAAAATATTTTCACCTCTATCGTCTCGACCATATCCTGGGGTTTTTTCGGCTGTGGACGATTCCTAAAGGAGAAACCGCCGATCGAGGGTTTTTCAGTCCGAACGACCCCGCTATGATGGAGGTTCAAGGGAAAAAACTGTTGGAAACTCTCCTCTCTTGTTCGGAGATGCTCCCCTTCGGCGAGGATTTGGGGAATCCTCCGCCGTTCGTCCGGACGGTAATGGAAGGGTTGGGAATTCCGGGAACAAAAATTTTTCGGCGCTATCGGAACTGGAATACCGATCGCTCTTTTATCCCTTATGCCGATTACCCCGCCGTCAGCATCTGCTCCGTTTCTACTCACGATATGGAAACGGTTACCCTATGGTGGCGACGATTTCCCGAGGAGGCAAAGGACTACGCCTCTTTTAAGGGTCGGCGTTATGAAAAAGAGCTGTCTCGACAACAGCTGAAGGATATTCTACGCGATAACCACCACTCCGGGAGTCTGTTTCATATCAATCTTTTTCAAGAGTATTTAGCCCTGGTGCCCGAACTGACTTGGGAAGACCCGGAAGATGAATGGATCAATATCCCCGGAACGGAAAATCGGTCCAATTGGACCTATCGCTACCGCTTTCCGTTGGAAACTTTAGTCGAATCGAAAAGACTCAAAGAAGAAATTCAAGCGATTCTTGCTTAGCTCCGATCGCTGTGCTACCTTCGGAATCGATGAAAGCGCTCTTACTTCTCCTCTTTCCGACACTTTTTTTAACGGCAGCGGTTTCCGATCCTCGCCTCAGAACGGTGTATCGGAGTTTAAATCCCGAATCGATCTCTCAGCTTTTTGCCTTTTACCACCTTTATCCGACGACTCAAGAGGGGCGACAAGCCCTTGCGGACGGCTGGGATCTGATCCACAAACACCGGACGGAAAAAAGTCCGTTGAAGGAAAATCCGGTCCTCCCTCCGCTGGAAATCGATGCGATGATCTCACTGGTCAACAAGCGACCTTTCGAAACGGCCGGCGAGCTATCGGAGGAGCAGCTGGAAACGATCGAAACGGTTTCGGACCACCTTTCGAATAGAAAGCTTAAAGGGCATTTTGCATCGACCAAGGAAGACCTTTTCACACTCCCCCCCGAAGAGATCGATCTTTCCCATGCCCTCCTTCTATATCAATTTGAGGATCAGCCGTTAAAAGTGCGCCGCTATGAAGCGACTTTGGATCTGATCGCCCTTCAAATCCTTGCCCGCTTACCGGTCGGTGCGACCGATCTCGAAAAAATCGATGCGATCAGCCGCTTTATCTTCTATGAAAAGCGGTTCCGTTTTCCCCCCCATTCGATTTGGGCAAAAGATATCGATACCTACACCTTTTTGCCATCGGTTCTCGACAGCCGTTTGGGGGTCTGTTTAGGGGTTTCGATCCTCTACCTCTCTATTGCGGAGCGGCTCGATCTCCCTTTAGAAATCATCACCCCTCCGGGTCATATCTATATCCGCTACCGGTCGGGGGAAGAAACGGTGAATATCGAAACGACGGCTCGCGGAATGCATCTCCCCGACCGGCTCTATTTGGGAATCGACACCTGGAAACTCCGACAGAGAAATAAGAAAGAGGTCATCGGCTTAGCTTTTATCAACCAAGCCTCTACCGCTTGGCAAAAAGAGGACTATCGAACGGCGCTCGAGCTGTATGAAAAGGCGCTCCCTTTTCTTGCCGACGACCCCCTGTTAACAAAGCTTTTAGGCTATAGCTATCTGCTGACCGGAAAAGAAAAAGGGGGAAGAGAGCTGCTAAATCAAATCAAGGACGACCCGTTCGACGGCGCTATTGCCCATGACACGACTCCGGAAGATTATTTAACGGGAAAGGTCGATGCCGACGGGATTCGAACGATCTTTCTCCCAGTCGATGAAACCGGGGCATCTATCGTCGACAAACAGCAGAAACTCCGAAAGGTTCTCGAAAAGTTTCCGAATTTTCGAGAGGGGATATTGCAACTCGCCGTCACCTACCTGCAGCTTGCACGGGGCGAAGAGGCTCTTGAAACTCTGAGCCGGTACTACGCTTTAGACCGCCGCTCTCCCGTCGTCGCGTACTATCTTGCCGTCGTTTCTTTAAATCGATTTCATTATTCGCAGGCATGGCGATACTTGGAGGTTGCGGAAATCCTGACGAGAAAGCGGGGCTATACGCCGCACTGTCTTAAAGAGCTCCGCCATACTCTGCGCTCCCTTCAGCCCGATCCTCGAGACAAGCTTTAGGGTGATCGTTTCGGGTCGGGATCAACGAACGACTCCCCCCTCGACGAGCCCGAACAAGGCTTCCTTATCGTTCTCGACAATCGAATCGGTTTCCCCTACCTCGAGCGTCCGTCATCGGTAGACGGATGTGGCGGTTCCCCGATTTTTCCTTGTAATTCTTGAGAACATCGATTAACAACAAAGAAAAGAAGCCCGACGATGTTGATTTTTCTCGCCGCCATTTTTCCACTGATCGCTTTTCAAGACCGGAAGGTTGAAGCGCTCGCTGCCGCCGGAGCGATTCGGAACGAGGAAGAAATCACGATTGAAGAAAACCTACACGGGGGTAGGGTGTTAGTGCTCAGCGACGGATCGACTTGGGAAGTCGCCCCTCAAGATTTAAAGACCTCTCGAACCTGGATCTTAGCCGTCCCCCTAAAAATCGAGGCGAGTCGACATCCGGCTTATCCTCATAGACTCGTCAACATCAATTCCGATACGAGCATTCTGGTGCGAAAGATTGCAACCAGCCGCTCGGAACCCGACCCTCATCGTTTGCCTCCCGAAAATAGGGTTGACCCCGATGATAACGACTCGACGAGGTCGAGCTCATCCGTCGATCGAAAATTCAAAGCCGTTGCCGGTTAAAAAAGTGTCGGAATTGATCTTGCAAGATAGAGGGGACGATCTCTTCAACCCCTTTTTTATCATACATCAGAAAGTAGCTGCAGGCGATCATCGTTCCCAGAGCGGGGCTAAAGAGCGCCACGATCAATGCAATCGTTGCAACGGCCGCCCTCTTAATGTTCAGACAGCGCCGCAGCAAAAACCTTTTAAGCCTAGCGACTTTAAAACCGGTCAGGAGATTTAACGGGAGAAAAAGGGAGAAAAGAACCGCGGTATAAAACCCCCAAACGCTTGCGATCAGGAGTAGGATAAAAAAGAACAGGCGGGCGGCGATCGTAGCGAAGAGGCGTCCTCTTCCTTCGTCCGAAACAATTCCCCCCCCCAGCGTCATATCGGAGATACGGGTGTCGGTCTTTCCCGCTTCTCTTTGTCGCTCCGCATATTCGAAGATGTCATAGATCGGCATCTCTCGACTACCTCTTACGTTTTACTTTATTCAAACCGTTCAGCGCCGCGATCCGGTACCCTTCGGCATATGTCGGATAGTTAAACACTTGATCGATAAAATAATCAATCCTTGCGCTATAGGTCATGGCAACTTGACCGATATGGATCACCTCCGTCGCATCCCTCCCGATGATATGCACCCCTAAAATTTCAAGGGTATCGGCATGAAACAAGATTTTAAACATGCCGCCATCGTTTCCCGCAATGGTGTTCTTGGCAATCTCATAATAATAGGCTCTTCCGATTTCATAACAAAAACCCAAGGTTTGCAGTTGCTCTTCGGTATAGCCGCAGGATGAAATTTCGGGAATCGTATAAATCCCGATCGGATAAAAATTGGGGAAGTGATGGGTTGCGGCTCCGAAAGCATGCCTTGCCGCCAGACGCCCTTGTTCCATACTCGTCGATGCAAGAGCGGGTCCTCCGATCACATCGCCGACTGCATAGATATGGGGGACGCTGGTTTGAAACAGGGCATTGACGGGAATATGTCCCGTACTATTGACCGTAATCCCTACGTTTTCAATCCGGAGGCGGTCGACATTGGCAACGCGACCGAGAGCATATAAAAGCATCTCCGCCTCGATCGAAGTCCCGTCCCTACACTTTAATTCGGCGCTAGCTCGATGCCGAACAATCGCTTCGAAGTCTTTGCTTCCGATAAACTTTAATCCGATCTTACTCAAAGAAGACTGAAGATGCATCCCGATTTCTCTATCCAAATAAGGGAGCATTTGCTCCTTTTTATCGACAACGATCACCTCCGTTCCGAGAGCGGCAAAAAAACTCGCATATTCGGAGCCGATAATCCCCCCCCCCAGAACAATCATTTTTTTCGGAACATGATCGATCGAAAGGAGGCGGGTCGAGTCGAGGACGACCTCTTGATCGAAGGGGATATTTTTCGGGTTGCGCGGCTTAGAGCCGGTTGCGATCAAGATCTTTTCGCCGGTCACGACATGTCTAAGATGCCTTTTCCGATCGACGACGGCAACGCGGTGATGATTTTCAAATCGAGCCGCTCCTCGGATCAGACGGATATGGTTTTTTTTAAACTGTCGTCGCAGTTGCTTGATTTGCTCTTCGGTTACTTGAGACAGGCAATAGTTGAGATCATTGATTGAAATCCGACGGTGATCGATCCGATGGTTTGCATAGTAACTTTTTTTATAAAAATCGGTCAGATTTAGAATCGCTTTACGAAGCGACTTCGAGGGAATGGTTCCCGAATGGAGACAGCTCCCTCCGGGATCGGGATATTTTTCAACCATAATGGTAGACTTGCCGAGTTTGGCCGCTTGAACCGCAGCTTTTTGTCCTGCCGGACCGGAACCAATAACGACAAGATCGGCAAATAGTTCTTCCAAAATCGCCTCTTGCTTCAGTTTTCTTTTTAAACAGCCGTTTAGAATAAATCAACGCTTGAGGAAAAGTTTTAGAGATGATAGGGTTCTTATCAAGAGTCATTTCAAAGGTTAAGCGATGTCGAAACGGTGTCAGGTTACGGGGAAAAAACCCGGTAGGGGAAAAAGCTATTCAATCCGCGGGATTGCAAAAAAGAAAAAGGGAATCGGTCTGAACGTCACCGGAACGGTCAAGCGCCGTTTCCTCCCCAATCTCGTAAAAAAGCGCTTTTGGTTTTCCGAGGAAAACCGGTTCATCAAACTCAAGCTGGCAACGAGCGCAATGCGCACGATCGATCGACGAGGCTTGGCAGCCGTGGTCCGTAAGCTCCGTGCCGAAGGTCAAAAGATTTAGCATAATCTTAAGTCCCCTCTCGTTCGGGCTCCTCCTATTCTCATCGTTGCTGCTCTACTCACTCCGGATGCCCCTCCCCTCAAACGAGAAACCGCTCCTCTTCTATAACTCGGAAAAGCGGGTCGATTTAAACCGCCTCCTCAAAAAAGCCGTTTTTGCCGCTCAAGAGTCGGTGATCCTACATACCTATGCCTTCACCGACCTTTCGCTCCTCTCTCTGCTGAAAAAACAGCGAGAAAAGGGGATTTCGATTCATATCCATTATGATAAAAAGGCGAGCCCCCCTATCGACGTCCTCGAAAAAGAAAATTTCCACTTCTATCCGACCGAAGGAAAAGGGCTGATCCATGACAAGCTTTGGATCATCGATGAAAAGCTCCTGTTCACGGGATCGACAAACCTCACCCGTTCTTCATTGAAAATGCACGATAACCTGATGGTAGGGCTCTACGTTCCCCCCCTTGCAAAGATCCTCGCAAAGGGGCGTCCCGAAGCGTTTTATTTGGAGACCGATTGGGCGACGCTGCAGACCTATTGCCTTCCCGGTCAACGGGGGCTCGAGGCTGTTCTGGAGTCGTTGGATCGAGCCGAAAAGGAGATCTCTCTTTCCCTATTTACCTTTACTCATCGCCGAATCGCCGAGAAATTGATCCGACTCCATAAAAAAGGGATAAAAATCGATTTAACATTGGATAGAGGGAGCGCTAGAGGTGCGAGCAAAAATATCAAGAAACTTCTCGAGTCGGAAGGGATTCGGGTTCAAACCGGTCGAGGACTTCAACTCCATCACCATAAATGGGCCGTCATCGACCGAAAAACCCATATCGTAGGCTCTGCTAACTGGACGCAAGCCGCGTTTAATAAAAACAACGATTTGATCCTGATCATCGATCTAAAATGATCGACTCGCAAGGCGCTACCGATCAACCCGTCACGGAAAAGAGGAGAGTAAGCGATGAAAAAGGACGGTTGAAGTTTCATTTTTGCACCGCAAGGTGTATCATTCCGGATCGACACCTTCGGTGACGGAAAACCGATTCAACTGATTGGAAATCTTGGTGAAGAAACAATACATCGCTCTCAAAAACGTCCGTGTCCATAACCTGAAAGGGGTCGATCTCCGAATCGAAACGGGAACGTTCACCGTTTTTACCGGAGTTTCGGGTTCGGGAAAATCTTCCCTTGCCTTCGATACGATTTACATCGAGGGACAACGGCGCTATATCGAATCGTTATCGAACCATGCCCGTCGTTACATCGGAAACCTCGTAAAACCGGAGGCGGACCTGATCGAAGGGGTTTCCCCTACGATTGCTATCGAACAGAAAACGGTCGGACGGAATCCGCGCTCAACCGTAGGAACGATGACGGCGATCTACGATTATTTGCGTGTCCTTTTTGCCAGGGTGGCAACTCCTCACTGTCCCGTAAGCGGCGAAAAAGTCCGGCCGCAAAGTATCGAGCAAATCCTTTCAACGATTCATCGGCTGGAACAAAACGCGCAGCTGATCTTTTTAGCCCCCCATACTCAAGGAAAAAAAGGGGAATTTAAAGAGCTTTTCGAAGAACTGATCCGGAAAGGGTTTATGCGGATCCGCCTCGACGGCGAAATCGTCGAGCTCGGAGAGACGATCGAGGTCGATAAAACCGTAGCGCACACCATCGAATTGGTGATCGATCGGATCGTTTTGAAACAAGGAGAAAAAACGCGGATTACGGAAGCCGTCACTCAAGCGTTGGAGCTTGGAGAAGGGGTGATGACGGTGCTCGACAAAAAGACCGGCGAAGAGATCCTTTTCTCCAGGGACGCTTACGCAAAAAAATCGAAGCTCTCCTACGAACCGCTCGAACCTCACGACTTCTCCTTCAACCATCCGAAAGGGATGTGTCCGACCTGTGAAGGATTGGGGGTCACCCAAGATTTTAACCTCGGTAAGATTATCGACCCGGACAAAAGTATCGCCCGGGATTGTTGCTCCGTCGCCGGTTCCTACCACACCGTCAAATGGGGAAACATCTATAATAACATTGCCGAGCTCCATCGGTTCGACATCGAAACCCCTTGGAAAGAGCTCTCCGATAGCGCTCGAAAGGAGTTTCTTTACGGCAACAAAAAGAGATGGACGAAGATGGTTTTCGTCCATCCCCGTAACAACAGAAGTTGGATCGAGTATGTCAAGTGGAGGGGGGTCCTTGCCGAGGCAAAGAAACGGTATCACGAAGCAAAGAGCGCCCTCTATCGAAAGGAGTTGGAACGGCTGATGCACCAAACCGTCTGCCCCGATTGTCGGGGCTCGCGCCTGAAACCCTACCCCTCTGCAACGAAATTGGGCGGTCGAACCGTCGGGCAACTCGTTTCGATGACGATCGAAGAACTGCAATCCTTTTTTCGAACGCTAAAACTATCTCCCTCCGACGAGGTGATCGGTCGCGACTTGATCTCGGAGATCGAGGGCTCGTTGGAATTCCTCCTCAACGTCGGTCTCGATTATCTAACTTTAGACCGGACCGCCCCCACCCTTTCCGGAGGAGAAGCTCAAAGGGTCTGTCTGGCAGCGCAGATCGGATCGGGTCTGGTCGGAACGACTTACATCTTGGACGAGCCGTCGATCGGGCTGCATCACCGCGATAATACGAAACTGATCCAAACCTTGAAACGGCTGCGCGACCGCGGCAATACGATCATCGTTGTCGAGCATGATGAAGAGACCATAAAAGCCGCCGATTTTATCGTCGATATCGGACCCGAAGCCGGTTCCCGCGGCGGAGAAATCATCGCTGCCGGAACCGTCGACGATTTAGAACAAGCCGACCGTTCGATTACGGGAGCCTATTTAAGCGGCAGAGAAAAAATTCCGCTTCCCGAAAAGAGACGAAAAAAAGGGAGGAAACGGTTAAAAATCGAAGGAGCGGAGCACCATAACCTGCAACAAGTAACCGTTGAAATTCCTCTCGGACTTTTTGTTGCCGTAACGGGGGTTTCGGGCTCGGGAAAATCTTCTCTGATCACCGACATTCTCTACCCCGCCGTCGCCGACAAACTGAGCCGGGAAAAACGGAGCGCCGGACGATACAAAGCAATCCGCGGGGTCGAACACCTCGATAAAGTGATCGCAATCGATCAAACGCCGATCGGGCGCACTCCCCGTTCCAACCCCGGTACCTACATCAAAGTTTTCGACGATATCCGCGATCTTTTCACCAAACTGCCCGAAAGCCGCGCCGCCGGATTTAAAGCCGGACGCTTTAGCTTCAATGTCAAAGAAGGGTCTTGCACCGAGTGCGGCGGTATGGGGCAAATCCGTCTCGACATGGACTTCATGGATGACGTTTGGACCCCTTGCTCTCTGTGCCTTGGAAAACGGTTCGACCCCAAAACACTTGCCGTCACCTATAAGGGAAAAAATATCGATGATATTTTGGCTATGACCGTTGAGACCGCCCTCGAATTTTTCGATGCCGTTCCCCCAATCCGTCATAAGCTTTCGGTTCTAAAACAAGTAGGGATGGGATACATCACCTTGGGACAATCGTCCACAATGTTGTCCGGCGGAGAAGCCCAACGGATCAAACTTGCCCGAGAACTGATCCGTCCCGCGACGGCGAAAACCCTTTACATTCTCGACGAACCGACGACCGGGCTCCACTTTCACGATATCCGAAAACTGATTGCGATTCTCCAATCCCTTGTCGATAACGGCAACACCGTCCTGGTTATCGAACACAATATCGATTTAATCAAAGCAACCGATTGGATCATCGATCTCGGACCCGAAGGGGGAAAAAGGGGGGGACAAATTCTAGCAACCGGAACTCCCGAGCAAATCGCCGAAAAAGATTCGCCGACAGGTCATGCGCTTCGCCCCCGTCAACGGCAAAAAGGTCGCACCCCTACTCCAAACGGTAAACCTCTGACTACGATCCGCGCCGAAGGATGCGCTCAAAACAACTTAAAAAACATCGACCTTGACATCCCTCGAGGAAAGATCTCTATCTGCACCGGTCCTTCCGGATCGGGGAAAAGTTCTTTTGCTTTCGATACTCTCTATGCCGAAGGGCAACGACGCTATATCGAATCGCTCTCTCCTTATGCCCGCCGGTTTGTCAAACAAATGCCGAAACCGAAAGTAGACCGGATCGACGGTCTTGCCCCGGCCATTGCAGTCGAGCAGAAGCGGCATGCCGGCAATCGCCGCTCGACGATCGGAACGATGACGGAGACCTATGATTTCCTCCGCCTCCTCTATGCCCATAGCGGAATCGCTTACTGCCCCGAAACGGGGGAAAAAATCGAAGCGATCGGTAAAGAGTCTGTCGTCGAGCATTTGATGAGACTCCCTGAAAAAACGGGTCTCCATATTTTGACCCCCATTAAAATCGAGCGAGGACAATCGATGGAAGAGATTCGGGAAAGGCTTACTCGGCAAGGATTTATTCGAGTCCGTCTCAACGGAGAGTATTATGAACTCGATCATGACATCCCCTATAATCCGCAGCGAAAAAACGCCCTGTTTCTCGTCATCGATCGCTTAGCCGTTCGCCCGGGAATTGAAAAACGTCTGTTCGAAGCGATCGAACAGGCAACCCTCGTCACGAAAAAGCCTTTCACAGTCGCCGCTCCCGATCAAGACTTCCTCTTCAACCTCGCCTTTGCCGTCCCCGGTACGGGAAAAACCTATCCCCCGCTCACCCCTCAAACCTTTTCCTTCAATGCGGAACAGGGGATGTGCCCCGACTGTTTAGGACTCGGATTCCAATGGGGGGCGAATCTGTTGCGCCATCGGAAGATCATGGCTCTTTCTCCCCATAGCCTTATCTCGAAACTCTGGAAAGAAGCGATCACCGAAACGGCCGAGGAGCTATTCCTCACCTTTTTACAACAAGAACGGATCGATCCCGCCATTCCCCTGTATCGACTCCCGGTCAAACAGCTGCAACTCCTCCTCAACGGTTCGAAAACCCCTTTCAAATCTAACGGCATCGAAATGACTTGGGTCGGAATCAACCGCGCCTTTGCAAAAATTGCCAAGACGGGGAAGAAACAGCTGCGAGAAACGATCGAACAGCTACTGGAAACCTCTCCTTGCATCAGCTGCCGAGGAGAGCGGTTAAACCCGTTGGCGCGCGGTGTCAAGCTCCAAGGAAAAACGATCGGAGAATTTTGCAACCTTCCCCTCGCGGCCGCCCTGGCATTTGCTCGGAAACTCCGCTGTAAAAAACACCTGAAAGAGATTCACGATCAATTGCTCAATCGCCTCGGCTTTTTAAACGACATCGGTCTCGAATACCTGTCGCTATCTCGGAGCGCTTCTACCTTAAGTGGAGGAGAAACGCAACGGATTCATCTTGCGCGACAACTCGGAGGGGGGCTGACGGGATGTCTCTACGTTCTGGACGAGCCCACTATCGGTCTCCACCCCTACAACAATGAACGGTTGAGCGATGCGCTCAAACACCTCCGCGCTTTAGGCAATACCTTATTGATGGTCGAACACGACCCCCTCACCCTTCAAATCGGAGACTATCTCTTCGACTTCGGACCCGAAGCAGGACGTTTGGGAGGCGAGCTGACCGCGCAAGGAACCGTTGCCCAAATCAAGAAAAATAAAAATTCCCTGACGGGAGCTTACCTAAGCGGAAAGAAAAAGCTTCCCATCCCGCAAAAGCGTCGCTTTTCGACCGAATTCCTCACCATTGAAAAAGCAAAAAAACATAACCTAAAAAACATTACGGCTAAAATCCCGATCAAAACCCTTACATGCATCGCCGGGGTTTCCGGATCGGGAAAATCGACACTGATCGACGATCTTCTCAAACGGGGCGTTCAATCCCATCTCGCCGCCCGCTCCGATGCCGATGAAGTGACCTCGGACGGGGCGACCGTCAAGGGGCTCGCTCCCTTTAACAAACTCATCGCCATCGATCAAAATCCGATCGGGACAACGGTCCGCGCCGATGTCGGCACCTACACCGAAATCAATACGCCGCTGCGCCACTTCTTTGCCTCACTTCCAACGGCATCCGTTCGGGGTCTTAAGCCGAAACACTTCAGTTATAACCATCTAAAAGGGATGTGCGCGAGTTGTTGGGGTCTCGGCTTCAAAACGATTCAGCTCCAACTCCTCCCCTCACTGCGGGTCAAATGCGATGCTTGCAACGGCAACCGTTTGAACCCCCTCAGCTTAGAAGTCACCTATAAAGGAAAAAACCTGGGGCAACTCTTAAACCTAACCGTCGAAGAAGCTACAACTTTCCTCCCCCCTATTCCTAAACTGCAAAACATTCTCGCTACCTTAACCGGCGTCGGACTCGGTTATTTGACGCTGGGGCAAAAAATTCAATCGCTGTCGGGCGGTGAACGGGGACGGATCCGCCTGAGTCGAGAACTTTCCAAACGGAGCACGGGAAAAACCCTCTACCTCTTCGACGAACCGACCGTCGGACTTCATCCCGAAGATATCGCGAAACTCCTCCCGATCTTCAACGCTCTCGTCGATAAGGGGAATACCGTTATCATTATCGAACACAACCTCGACATCCTTGCAGCTGCCGACTACCTGATCGAATGCGGTCCCGGAGCCGGCGACTACGGAGGAGAAATCGTCGCTACCGGAACCCCGGAGGAGGTCTCCAACTGCTCCTCGTCCCTGACGGGGAAATACCTGGCAAAAATTCTCGCCGCCTGATAAGATTATCGTTTGCCGGGGAGCTTTCGGAATAAAATCATCCGAACCAGGTCAGAACAGGAATGTAGCAGCCTTTAGGACAATTTTTTATGCCGGGAAAACTCTCCGGCTTTTTTGCCTAAGCCCTCGAGCCGTTTCACCATGGCACCGCTCTTCCGCCTAAAAAAAGGGGCGGTTAAGACGTCGGTCCTCTTTCTACCGCAGGCAAGATTTTTAGTTGTGACCGATCTCTCATTTCGGTATGATCCGATTTTTAATCACGGAATCACCATGTTTAGAACGTTTCTGAAACTAAGCTGTCTACTGGCGATTGCAACCGATGTTTTCGGCGCTATCCGCGGCGCTTATCACAATCGCTTTGCCGTCGAAGGGGATTACGTCCTCTTAAGACGGACCCGCTTCGACAACAAACGGCTGGTTTCGACCGCCGAGAAGCTCCTCGATTCCACACAGTCGCATCAGCCGGCGATTCAATCGAAAGACCTTATCGATGACATCGGTTTCGACAGCGGTTTTTCTCTGGCCCTCAAAATCTTTCAAGACGTCGACGCAACCTGGGAAGGTTGCTATCTGGGAGGACTTTCCTGGCAGGGGAAAAAAACCCGAACCGACCCGGAAAACTTAAACCTGGACGGAACGATCGGTCATGAAACGCGCGATTATGAACGGGCGAGTCGCGTTGCGGCTCTTTACGATTCCGACATCGAGTCGTGGCAACTCAACTTTTGGCGCCATATCACTCCACGCTATACCGACCACTTCTCGGTTTCTTCCGTTGTCGGTTTTCGGATGTTCGAGATCGATGAAAAGATCAAACTCTACTTTCATAAAGCGGACCGGACCAGTCATTATCGGGTCGAAACGAAAAATCGATCTTTCGGGTTGCAGCTCGGCGGAGATATCGAATACAACCCCTACTACTTCCTCACCTGGGGATGCGTCGTCAAAGTGGGGGGGATGTTCAATCGCGATCAACAAAAAACCGCAATCTATGACGACGACGATACCGTTAAAATCGACGACTCCGTTCGGAGCGGTTCCCATTTTTCCTATATGGCCGAAGTCTATCCTTCCATAGAACTCCGTCCGACCAAACACTTCTTTTTTACCGTCGACTACCGCCTGATCTACGTCGGAGCCGTCGCCACTGCCGAACAAAACGTTATCCTTGATCGCTCTCTCGACTCGGAACCGATTCTAAACCGCGACGGTCATGTCATCTACCACGGTCTGACGGCGGGCATTCGGTTCAATTTTTAACCGAAAAGATCATCGAGATAGGAGTTTTTCGTACCGCCTGAGGGCGGTGCGAAGAGCACTTTCGGCATCGACATTCTCTCGTTGGGCTTCGATGACGAGGTCGAGGAGTCGGTCTCCGAAAGAAATTGCGACGGAGCCGTTTTTTCCGGGAAGGGCAATCTTTTCGCGATAGAGCTTTAAAATAACTTTTTGAGCCCGTGCCAAACCGGTGAGGGTTTTCGGAATCCCCTCGAGAGGATTTTTCCGCTCTTTTTTCTCCTCTTTTTTGATCCGTTCCCACTGATCGATCACCTCTTCCGAGGTTTTCAATTCGACATCGCCGAAAACATGGGGGTGGCGCCTGACGAGTTTTTCGGAAACGATTGCGATGATCTCTTTAAACGAAAACAGTTTCCTTTTTTCGCCGACCTTGGCAAAAAGGAGGACCTGAAACAAGATATCGCCCAGCTCTTCGACCATCCCTTTCACATCCTCTCCGTCGATGCTATCGAGAAGTTCGTACACCTCCTCTAAAATATGAGGGCGGAGGGATTGAAACGTTTGTTTTCTATCCCAAGGGCAACCGTCGGGTCCGTGGAGCGTGTCCACGATTTCTATCAGCCGATCGAACGCTTCCATAACGAGTAGTCTACTCTATCCGTTCTTATAAATAACACCTTTTTCAGTCGGCCGCCATTCCCCTTCTCCCAAAGACCGTCGCCATTCCGTTTGTCTTAAAACCGACAAGCGCGGCGTTGCAGGGTGATCTAACAGAGTCTTACCGACTAAAACACCCCTAAAGCATCTAACATCACGATCACGATGATCGACGGAGCGATATATTTTATACCGATTTCAAAATACCGCCCGACATAGGGGCAGGTTGTAAAAAGCCCTTCAGCCCCTTTTTTAAGCTGGGGAAACGCTTTTTTAAAGGTCCAACGCCATCCTACAAGGATGGCGGCCGCTAACCCTCCCAGAGGAATCAGGATATTGAGACATAAAAACAACAGCAAATCGAAAAGAGTCTTACCGAATAGGGTCACATCTTGCCAGGGTCCGAAGGAGAGGACCAGAGGGAGAGCAAGGGTAAATAGGGCGATTCCCGTTGTGAGAACGGCGCGCCCCCTGTTCCAGTTCCAAACGTCGATGAAATAGGCAATCAACGGTTCCATCGCCGATATTTGAGAGGTCAATGCAGCCAAAACGAGACGGAAAAAGAAAAGAAGCCAAAGGGGATACCCTCCGGGGATTCCGGAGAAAACGACGGGAAGCGTTTGAAACAGTAAACTTTCGCCGGAAGAAGGGGGAAGTCCTGCCGAAAAGACGCCGGTAAAAATTGCGATGCCGGCTAAGAGAGAAACACCGATCCCGCACAGGGTAATCGGAAGGCATGTTCCGGGAATATTCGTTTCTTTTCCCAAGTAGCTTCCGTAGGTTACCATCGTCCCCTGTCCTAAGCTTAAGGAAAAAAATGCTTGTCCCAGGGCAAGGAGGACGGTCGTCGGTGTCACTTTCGACCAATCGGGCTTAAAAACGAATGCAAGTCCCTCCTCCCCTCCCGGCATTAAAAACCCCTTGATCGCAAGAAAAAGGAGGATCAAAAGGAGGAGGGGCATCATCACCTTATTCGCCGCTTCAATCCCGTTTCGCACCCCGGTATAGAGGACGAAAAGCGAAACGGATAAAAATCCGGTCAGCGAACCGATCCCCCATAAAGGCGACGAACTAAAGGCATTGAAATGAGCAAGGGCCGCTTGGGTCGAATCGAAGTGATTGAACCCTCCGAAAACCGCCTGCAAAAAATAGCCGAGTGTCCAACCGGCAACGACCGAATAAAATGCGCTCACGAGAAAGCCGGTGACAATCGTCATTTTTCCCACCTCTCGCCACCCCTTATGACCCCCGATCTGCCTAAATGAGCCCGACGGGTTTAACTGCGCCGTCCGTCCGATTAAAATCTCGGAAATTAAAACCGGAAGACCGACCAGGAAGAGGCAAATGAAATAGAGAAAAACAAAGCTCGCTCCGCCGTTTTCCCCTACGACATAGGGAAAGCGCCAAATACTTCCGAGCCCTATAGCCGAACCGGCAGCCGCCCAAATAAAACCGAAGCGAGATTTCCACTGTTCACGACTTGTCTTGGCGAAAACGACCTCCCGGCTACTCGACCGGTCCGATTCTAGCGCAGCTCACCTAAAAGTACCAGGGAAAATCTTCTCTTCTTGCTCCGAAGCGCTTCGCTAACGCCGCGCGAGACGTCTGAAGGAAAGTCGCAACAAAGGAAGCGATGAACGACAAGCTTTTTTAAAACCGCCGGTGAATGTTGATACCTACTTCTTGGACTCTATAACGATGACCGATGTTTATCTCGTATCCTATCTTAATCGAGCAATGCTCTTTGTGGTTAACCAAAAGCTCGGCTCCTAAAACAGCTTCATCGGTCGAGCTATCATAGCCTCGGACGGTAAAATTTCCATCGACGGTTTGTTGTTTATAAAGTTTTGAGGTGTAGTTGCCGTCGGTGAGAGGGATATTCTTAAGCCAACCGGCGTAGATATTGGGAAAAGCACGTAGCGTATCGGTCATCAACTGTTTTAAGAGTTTGACTTTGATCTCGGGGCGCAGAAAAGACGAACGCACTTTTTTGACGGCTAGGTCGATAACCCCGGCTCCCGACTCTCGGTAACCGCTTTCAAAAATATTGAGATAATCCAAGTTGACGATCGGCAATAAGAACAGGTTCGTTTGAAATTTGTCGGGGAATTTTAAGTTTAAGGCTCCCGTAAAGCCCGCGAGAACATCATAGCTTTTATGGTCGTTGTGCGCCGTTCTCTTAATATTCGAAAAATGTATTTTCCTGTCGACATCGTAAAAACTACGTCCGCCGGCAACCATTATTCCTACATAGCCCTGTTTCCCCAGATATCCGACCGAAGGGCTCAAAGAAAACGACTGAATAACGGCATTGCCGTTATCCCGATACCAATGGAGATTCGAACGGGAGTATCCCAGCCCGGCACTGACGACAAGATGCTTAGAAAAAAGGGCGCTATAGCCTGTCGTAAATCCGTATGTTCTACTGTTAAACGGAACCCGATCGTCGATCTTATTTTGCTTGTAATAATAACCGATCGGATTGAACCAAATAGAGCGATCGCAATCGGAACCCGACTTGCGAGCTGACCGGTAGTCGTTAGAAAAATAATCGTCATAGATCGCAGCCGCTCGGTTCATAGCCTGGCCGGTACTGACACTCATCCGGAGATTGGAAAGTGCAAGAGCTCCGAACTGCTCCGGTCCTAACTGTAAAAGACCGTCCGAAAACTCTCGAGGAGAAAGTCGGACAAGGGGTTTTAGTATCGAGATGAGATCGTTCTCAATAAAAGTCGAATCGGAAAATAGATAGGTAGCGATCTTTTTTGTATTACCGCTTAGACTATCTATGTCCTCCGGAAGGGTATAGCCGTTAAAGGCAATCTGAATTTGTACGGCATCGGCCAGATAGTTTATCACGAAGTCTAAAGGGTGATTTCTTAAAAGTTGCTTAAACTGTCCGGTAACGGCATCGGCCTGTAAGAACGTATAAGTGGTTCCGGCTTCATAGATACCCGGTAGAGGAACTACAATAAGGGACCCGTCCAAATCGGCCGTTCCGGAGACAATCATCAGGTCCGAATCTGCGGGGTCGTCATCGATTTCTACGGTCAAAAACGCCGACGATCCTTGGGTATAATCGCCGTTAATAGATAAAGTGCCGATCGAATTTCCGGGACTTACGGTTCCGTCATTTCCTACGGATCCGACAGTCCCCGTTCCCATTAAAGTTGCTGCCGGAGAAATATTCACCGGTCCTTCCACCGTTCCGTTGACCGACAGGATACCTTGTTGCACCGTCGTTATCCTTTCAGGCACCGGACTACTCCCCGTCAGGATCATCTTTCCGGGTCCTGTTTTTTCAAGGTTTCCTTGTCCGGTTAAGGTTCCCGATAGCGTCAGATCGATTCCGTCAGCCACATCGATTTGACTCGCTACGCCGATATCGATCTCTTTTTCCGTTGTCGTAGAACCCGAAGGAGATAAAGTTCCGCCGTTTAATCGAAGCGTTCCCGTCCCCAAGTTATTATCGGATGAAAAACTTAAAGTTCCTCCGTCTAGGATTAAATCGCCGGTGAACGTATTGTCGCCGGATAAGCGAAGCGTTCCCGCTCCTACTTTTTTAAGCGTCCCCGTCCCCCGGATGGTTCCCGAGTAATCTCCGCTTCCCAAATCGAGAACGTTATCGCCCAGGTTATCGATCGTCCCGCTTCCATTCAAAACGTTGACCGTTTTTTCCCCGGCTCCCTCCGGAATAACAAAGCTTCCGCCGTTTATCAGTAAGTCTTTTGCAGCGCCCAACGTTCCCGATAACGATAACCCTCCCCCATTGATGATCGTCCGTCCCGAATAGGTATTGACCCCCGATAAAATCAAATCGCCCGATCCCTCCTTGGTCAGACCCCCTGCTCCCGAAAGGACTCCGCTCAGCTCGACGAGCGATAACTCGGCTACATCGAACGTTCCCGTTCCCGCCAGATTCATATTCCTAGAATAGGAAAAAAGAGGCGACGTTATTTTAAGGCTGCCGCCGTTAAAAGTAAGATCTCCGGATCCCAAACGATCACTTGAAGAAACGCTCAGTATCCCGTCGGAGATTACGGTTCCGCCGGTATAGGTGTTGGTGCCGGATAATATTAACGTTCCGGCTCCCGTTTTCGTGAGGGCTCCCGATCCCGAAATGTCGCCGTTTTGGTTTAAGGTCGTTCCGTTTTCCACTTCGAATGTTCCGTTCCCCTCTAGATCCGTTAAACGGTTGATTCCGAACGATGAGGAGCTATTTTTTAAAATACCCCCGTTGAAGATAAGTTCCGAGTCTTCGTTTCCCAACTGATTATCGTCATCGATGACTATCGTCCCTTGATTTAGATTGATTAACGACTTGAAGTCGTTGACATCGCTATCTTGAGAAACCGGGTCCATGATGAGGGTCCCCCCCCCCAATTTAGTGATGGTGGAAAAGGGTTCGGAAGGATCGGTTTTGATCATACTGGGAAGTTTTAGGGTAACCGGACCATCGATATCGAACTTTAAGACCCCCCCTCCCCTAAGAAAGATATTGGGACCGACGGCCTCTCCATCCGTCGCCTCGGGACCGGCTCCGGCGGTTACACTATTTCCTGAAAAAGGAGCGGTTGCGGCAACGCTCGATGTGTAAGACAGGGTTGTGGAGCTACTTTCCGAAACGAAGAGCGCCCCGCCGCAGCCGGCTCCCCCCCCTCCGAAGCCACCACTTTTCTCGGGCTCGGAAGGATTACCGTCCCCCCCCGAGCCTCCGCCGAGCCCCCGTGGTCCGGGAGTGGCCGAAGCCTGATCCGCGGTCCCGCCGCCGCCGCCGCCGCAGCCTCCCGCGCCGCCGCCGCGGGCTGG
>JBCDES010000080.1:0-4607 GCA_039179295.1 Chlamydiota bacterium | reverse complement strand
TTCCTTCCCGGCTTACTTACCTACCTACATCCGTTTAAGCATTGCAGTCGTTAGTTTTTCGGAAGCTTTTCCAAAAATCACCCCCGTGTTTTCATCCAATACGTCTTCAGCCAAGATTTTACCGACCAATTTGGGAAAGTCCCTATCGGATTTAATCTTTACCCTATATGTATTGAAAAACTCTTCGATGATATCGGCATCGGAAGAGTATCCGAGAGTTCTGATGAATGATGTTGCAAGGATCTTACGTCGACGCTTCTTCCGATCGACATAGACGTAGATCAGGTCGTTGATATCAAAAGAAGCTTCGAGCCAACTGCCGCGATACGGGATAATACGGAAAGAGTATAAGATATTTCCTTTCGAGTGTTTTTCTTGTTCGAACGAAACGCCGGGAGAGCGGTGAAGTTGCGAAACGATGACCCGCTCGGCTCCATTGATAATGAACGTACCGGGTCCGGTCATTTTCGGGATCGTTCCCATGTAGACCTCTTCCTCCTTAATTCCGGTCTCATCGGTCAACCTAAATTTCACCTTCAGGGCTACGTTATATGTAATCCCTCTACGAATACACTCGTCCGGTGAATATTTAGGTACGCTTAAATTATAAGACAGGTACTCCAGAACCGTTTTTTCATCATATGATTTAATAGGAAAGATCTCTCTTAAGACCTCTTCAAGTCCCACGTTCCGACGCTCATGGGGCAGTTTATCTTCTTGGAAAAACTGACGGAAGGATTTAACCTGAATTTCTATTAAGTTTGGAAGATCGATAATTTCTTCTCGGCTTCTAAAACTCACCCTGTTCGGGGGTCTTTTTAGCATGGAAATACCTCCGTGAAATTTATGATAGATCGCATTTGCGCTCGCATGTCGTTACATACGTCGGAAGCAGCCGGAACCCTCTCTACCGAGATTTCTACCGACCGTTGTCAGTACTTTAGAGATTAAAGGGAAGGGGTTAAACGCCCTTAAGTGCAACCTTCGCACCTATATCGGTCAGCTTCTTCTTGATCTCTTCAGCTTCGGCTTTAGGAGAGCTTTCTTTAAGAACCTTCGGCACTCCTTCGACAAGCTCCTTAGCTTCTTTAAGTCCCAATCCCGTTACTTCTCTAACAATTTTAATCACGGCAATTTTCTTGTCGGTTGGGGACTCTTCCAGAGTAATTTGGAAATCGGTCGCTTCTTCGGCAGCAGCTTCTCCGTCGCTCGGAGCGGGAGAGACCGCCATCATCATCGGTCCACCCGCAGCAGCTTTCACATCCCATTTTTCTTCAAGAGCTTTCTTTAGTTTAGAGAGGTTTAGAACTGAAAGTTCACTTAGCGCATCTACGAGCTTTTCAATATTTTTTTCCTGTGTTGGCACGGTTATATTCCTCTTAACGTTTATGATTTCGATTCTTTTTTCTGAACCTGTTGGTCCATACAATTAACGACTCCCGTCATGACTCCCGTCATGACCGAAACGAGCTCCGAAAGCGGCGCTTCCATAACCCCTAAGAATTCGGCTCTCATCTGCTCTTGACTCGGCAATGCCGAAATCTCTTTCAGGTCGCCGGGAGAACATAGCTTCCCTTCAAATTGTCCGCCCAGTATATCGAGGAGTTTGTCGTTTTCTTTCTTAAATTTATGCACCGCTTTTGTCGTAGCAACGGTATCGCTTCCGGAGTAAACGATACCGATATGCCCTTTAAGGATTTCCTTATCGATTTCGATGCCGGCTTCTTTTGCAGCTTTTAAAAAGACTCTCTTCTTGACGACTTGGAAAATACCTCCGCTATCGATGATCGATATACGGAAATCCCAGGCGGTATTGGGATCTATCCCCCGATAACTGGTCATTATAAAGTCGACGGTCTGAATAAGTTTATCCTTCATCTCATCTAGGAGAAATTGTTTTTCTTTACGCATATTTTTGTATTCCCTAACTAAGAGCAATTGAGTTGATGTCTATTTTTAGTCCGGGTCCCATCGTCGAAGATAGGAAGAGTGCACATAAATACTGCCCCTTAGCGGTAGCCGGTTTCGCTTTTACGATTGCACCTAAGAGCGTCTCAATATTCTCAACCAGTTGTTTCTTGGTGAAAGAAAGTTTGCCGATTAGATGATTGACAACGCCGTTTTTATCGACCTTAAATTCAATCTTTCCCTTCTTTAAATCTTCTACGGCTTTTTTTACATCCGTAGTAACCGTTCCCGCTTTCGGTGTGGGCATCAACCCTCGAGGTCCGAGAACTTTTCCAAGTCTACCCACTTCTCGCATCATATCGGGGGTGGCGATGACCGCATCAAAATCGGTCCATCCACCCTTGATTTTATCCGCTAACTCTCGATCTCCTGCATGATCGGCTCCGACATCCAATGCTTCTCTTGCTTTATCACCCTTTGCAAGGACGACGACAGACATCGTTTTTCCCGATCCGTGGGGGAGAAGGACGGTGCTTCTGACTTGCTGATCGGATTTTTTCGGATCGACACCGATTGTAAGAGCGACGTCTACGGATTCATCAAATTTTACCGTAGACACTTCCTGAAGGAGTTCCACCGCTTCACCAAGGGTGTAGCTTTTTTCTCTATCTACCGATTCCTCTATTTTTTTAAACCTTTTACTTCTCTTCTTCATCTTCTACATCTCTACGATATCTACACCCATCGATCTGGCGGTTCCCGCAACGATTCTGACGGCAGCATCGACGGATAGAACCCTGAGATCCGATTTTTTCTTTTCAGCGATTTTCTTTACTTGCTCTTTTGTAAGTTTACCGACTTTATCCCTATTGGGAATACCGGAACCCTTGTCGATTCCCAGCTCTTTTAGAATCATTTTTGCTATGGGGGGCTCTTTCGTAATAAAGGTAAAGCTCTTGTCGGTGTAGACCGAAATCTCTACGGGAAGGACATCGCCCGCTCTATCTTGAGTCTTGGCATTATAGTCCTTACAGAAAGCCATAATGTTCAATCCGGCGGCACCGAGAGCAGGTCCGATGGGCGGCGCCGGGTTGGCTTTCCCTGCAGGAATTTGTAACTTGATCTTTTTTTCTAATTTTTTCGCCATTCGCTTTCCTTATTTCCTTATTCAACCTCTGCATCGATCGGGACTTGTTCGACTTGCCAGAACTCTAAGTCATCGACACGGGTGTCACGCCCGAAAATAGAGACCATAGCACCGAGCTTACCTTTCTCATGGTTCACCTCTTCCACCGTTCCCGTAGAGTTGATAAAGACACCGTCTATGATTTTGATCTTGTCGCCGACTTGAATTTTATTTTTGTAAGCAACCCGATTTTTTCGAACTTGTAGGTCGTTCAGAATAGCGGCGACTTCTCTCTCGGACAAGGGGACCGGTTTTCCACCGCCCAAAAAGTCGATCACTCCATTCGTTTGCTTGACATACATCCAAGAATCGTCCGTCAATTGCATTTTGATTAAGGCATACCCCGGCCAAAGACGTTTTTCACTGATCTTTTGTTCTCCTCGCTTAACCTCGGCAACATTCTCAATCGGCACGACAACCTCGAGAACCGTATCGCTCATCCCCGTAGAAGCGCGGTTTTCTTCTAAGTTTTTTTTAACCTTTCTCTCCTGCCCCGATACGACCTGAATGACAAACCATTGATCTTCCATAGTTCGGACTTAAGCTCCTATCAATCGGACAAGGTTCCGAACGCTATCGAGAGTAAAGCGGATCAATAGGTCCGCGAGATAGATGCCCATTCCGAGGACGAAGATCGATCCGGTAACGATTTTGCCGCAGGTTTTAAGTTCGTCTTTACCTGTCCAGGATACTTTTTTCATTTCTTCCCTCATAGCTTGAAAGAAGCTCTGTTTTCCTTTCACTTTCTTACTTCTTTGATCCGTTCAATATATTTTTAAAGCGTCGCTTGCGATTTTTTCTCTTTATCGAGTATTGGAAGCTGGAGTCCTCGGTCGTGATTTATTCTAACCCGAGTGCGGAGGGATTCGAACCCCCGACCGGCGACTTTGGAGATCGCTGCTCTACCAACTGAGCTACACACCCAGACCGTTTTATTTTAGAACACCCATATTTTACTTAAAATACGATCACTCGATAATCTTGGTCACCGTTCCGGCACCAATCGTTCTACCACCTTCACGGATCGCAAAGCGCATCCCCTCTTCCATTGCAACGGGACTGATCAGTTCACCGGTCAGTTCTACATTATCTCCGGGCATTACCATCTCGATCCCTTCCGAGAGAGTAACCGTTCCGGTCACATCCGTCGTTCGGATGTAAAATTGCGGACGATATCCGGTGAAGAACGGCTTATGACGACCGCCTTCTTCTTTCTTGAGGATATAAACCGTTCCCTTAAACTTGGTATGAGGCTTACATGAACCGGGAGCGGCGAGAACCATTGCGCGGGACGGTGTTAGTACAGTTAGCGGATTGCGGTGGAAAAGTTTCTTTGGTTAGCGCATAGCCTATTTAGGCATATTCTAGACCAATCTTTTTTAGTGTCAGTGCCCTATGACATTGGGAGCAGGCAGTCGCTAAAGTGGTGTTAACTTGGAAACGGATTGGAAGGTAAGCAGCTGCATTGGAATGCGAAGTGTCCAATTAGGTACATACCTACGTGTTTGGAAAC
>JBCDES010000026.1:0-14687 GCA_039179295.1 Chlamydiota bacterium | reverse complement strand
CAAAGGCATCACCATCACTGGAAAATGCGATTGCTCGTTGCGATCGTCATGCTCGTTCTCTCCTTTATCGGACTCGTCGTTTCGGATGCTAGGCAAAATGGAGCATGGAATTATTGGCGGTTGATGGTTCCGGTGTTTGCCGTTTTGTGTTTGTTTCTTTCGTGGTATCTCCGCTATAAGCAAAGGGTTATTACTCCGACAACCGTTTGGCATGAAATCGTTCAATGGTTCGGGCTTGCGCTGACTGTCTGCTCGATTTCGGTCTTTGTAAATGTTGGGTTGATGGGTCGCTTTGAAGCAGGGCTTGTCGTCTTAACGCTACTGTCATTGAACATCTTTATTATAGGAATTTATGTCGAGACGACGTTTTTCGTTATAGGAGTTCTGCTGGGACTTTTTGCCGTAGCGGCGGCTCTTCTTGCCACTTATATTTATACGATCATGCTACCTATAACGATTGGAGTTGCGATACTGATCATATGGCTTGCACGAAAACGGTTTTAATTTACTCTCTCCCCTTTTTTATCCTGTTCGGATGCGGGCGTATTCATGAACGTTCCATTCGTGAAGGAGCTCGTCCAAGAGCCGAAACCGAGAGTATGACCGGAAAAGCGGATACGGTAGCGGTTTGGGTTAACCGTCATCGGTCGAGCGGTTCCGTAATTATCGGCAATGATAAGTCTTACATGGGGGCGCTTTACGTCTACGATCTCCGGGGAAAATCGATCCACCGCTCTCCTTATTTAAATAGACCCGTCGGCGTTAGCATTCGGTATGATATTCCTCTTTCCGACGGCAAAGCGGTCGATGTTGTTGCATGCGGCATTCGAAGTACGAATGAAATCAGAGTCTTTTCCATTGACCCGGAGACGAGAGAACTTACCGATATTACAACCGAAGAAGGGATTTCATCGGGTTTTGAGCGGGATACCTATAGGCTATGCCTTTATAAAAGGGTAAGCGATGGGCAGCTGTTTGCGTTCGTTTCGTGTAAGAAAAACGATCACATTCATCAAATTCTTCTGGAAGATGACGGAAGCGGTAAGTTAAAGGGAAGGTTGGTTCGGAAGTTTGGACGGCAAGAGCAAAAAAGTTTTATCGAAGGGATGGTTGTCGACGATGAATACGGATACCTCTATTGTTCCGATAGACAAAATGCCGTTTTGAAATACCGCGCCGATCCCCGGATCAAAAAAGACCCTTTTATTCAAGCCTTCGGAGTAGCCGACGGCATCCGCGGCAGTCGTAAAGGATTAGCTCTTTATAAAAAGGGGAAAGGGCAAGGATATCTCATCGTTTCCAGTCAGGGCGATTCGACTTTTAAGATCTATCGAAGGGAAGGAAAAAATAGGTTTGTGAAGATGGCCGTTGCTCGCGGTGTTTGGAAAACGGACGGGATTGCTGCGGTCTCAAGTAAGATTCCCCCCTACTATCCCAGCGGCATTTTTGTTGCTCATAACGATAAAGACAATAACTTTGCCCTTTTCGACTGGTATTCTCTTGCCGGATTGAACCGTTAGGCTTACCGCGGGTCTCTCTTAATGATCGATCCTACTGTTATTTTCGACGATATTTCCATCTTCCAGCCGGACGATCCGGTCGGCAAAATCAAAAATACGAGAGTCATGGGTTACTACGATAAGAGCGCGATTTTCTCGATCGACAATATCGCGTAAGTGGTTCAACACAAGCATTCCGCTCTCATGATCCAGAGCACTGGTCGGTTCATCGCAAACAATCAGGCGCGGGTGATGGACCACGGCGCGAGCGATTGCAACCCGTTGTTGTTGACCGCCGGAAAGCTGCGTCGGATCGGCCTTGACTTTATCCCCTAATCCGAATTGGATCAGCCGCTCTTCCGCTCGGTTGAATGCCTGTCCTCTCTCCATCTTATTGATCAGGAGGGGAATCGCTACATTTTCTCGATTCGAAAGCAATGGAATCAGGTTAAAGGCTTGGAAGACATAGCCGATATTTTCTCCGCGAAACTCGGTCTTTTCTTTATCGGAAAGAGTGTCGATATTTTGACCGAAAAGAAAACATTCTCCGGCGTCTTGGCTGAGAATCCCGGCCAGGATCGAAATCAGCGTTGTCTTGCCCGATCCGGAAGGTCCTACCAACATCAACAGTTCTCCGGACTTCACCTCCAGGTCAATCCCGTGTAGGACTTCAAAACGGAGGTTTCCCTGTCCGAAAGACTTTTTGATTTTTGAGCATTTAACAGCGGTTTCCATCAGCGTTTCTTTAACCCCTAAAGACAATTGCCGGATCGAGGCGATAGACTTTGTAAAGACCTATCCAAGCCGAAAACCCGGTGATTGTGAACATCGTGATTCCGGAAATCAGATAGAGTTGCCACATAAGAAGAAAAGAAAGATCGCTATTTCTTGACAGGAATCCGAATAGGGCCGCCGCTCCGATCCCTAATCCCCAGCCGATAAATCCGACCCAAACGGCTTGCAACAAGATCATTTCGCTCAGAAGTCGGTTATCGGCTCCCATCGCTTTAAACGTTCCGAGATAGCGAAGATTATCGAGGATAAAATTGTAAAAGGTTTGCCCCGAGATCGCCATTCCGATAATAAAGCCCAGCAGGACGGCGATTCCGAAATTCAAAGGAATTCCGGTATTTTTGATGTAATACTCGACGGTCAGCCGTTTGAATTGAGAGCTCGTATAGGCCGTCAGTCCCGGAAGGGATCGAATCCGTTCACATAGTTTTTCCGAGGAAAGATCGGTTTTTCCTTTAACCAAAATGAACGACAGGAGTTTTCTTTCGTAAGGGGCAAGCGAAACGGCTCGGGCGTAGGTGGTATAGATCACCGGCTGGGATTGAAAGGTGCGGGTCGAGCTGCAGATGCCGACGACTTGAGCTCTTCGGTCGTTGATCTCCACCGTTTCCCCCACCCGGAGCGGCCTGCCGTTTTTTCCGTTCGAAGATAGCTTCCCTTCGGCTCCGACGTTATCGACGATGATGCCGTCGGTTTTTCTTAAATCTAAGATATTTCCTTGGAGCATTACCGGAGGACCTCCGATCAATGAGGCTTCATCGATTCCGATCAGATGACAGATTTGAAAGTTTCCATTTTGCAGACGTGCTTTTAGCAATCCCTTGTAGAGGGGAGTCGCCCACTCCACCCCTTCAACCCCTCGAACCAGATAGAGTTGCGTATCGCGCAAAGGTTTGATATCGTCGATAAATTGGACCTTTTCATCCATGACCCAGATATCGGGTTGGGACGTATCGGTAATAAAACCGAACGTTCGAGCCATCAGTCCCGTAAAGATCGCGGCTTGTTGAACGATAATAAAAGAGGCAAAGCTTAACCCTAAAATAATCCCGATAAATTTCGCTTTATCCCCGGTCAGGATTTTTAACGACAGAAAGAGCATTTACCAGTCACCTCCGAGCGATTTATAAAGGGCCACACGATTGATACTGAGTAATTGCCGACTATCGATGAGATGATTTTCCGTCAAAACGAGCTCGCTATCGGCTTGTAGGAGAGTGGAAAAGTCGGTAAGCCCGCTCCGATACCGATCGCGGGTTAAAACGAAGCCGCGCCGTGCCGCTTCGACCTGCTTTTCATAGCGATGCAGACGCTTTTGTTGTTTATAATAAGCCGCCAGGCGGTTTTCGACATCTTCTATAGAGGTAAGAATCGTTTGCTCATATTTGAGGAGCGCTTGCTTTTGTTTTGCGGTTCGAGCACCGATAGTTGCTCGGATTCTTCCGAAATGAATCACCGGCCAACCGATATTGGGACCTATCGACCAACTCCGACTTGCCGCTCTAAGCCAGCGATTCGAGTCATTGCTCTCCAACCCGACAAAGCCCAGTAGGGAAAAACGGGGGAAAAGATCGGCGATTGCTTCGCCGACGGTTGCGGTAGCTGCCGCGAGAAGCCTTTCTACTTTTCTAATATCCGGGCGACGGCGTAAGAGATCGGAAGGTAGTCCGATCGGAATGGGAGTATCGCTTACGGGAATCATCCCCGGTTCTTCAAAGTCTTGATCAAGGCTCTCGGGGGTTTTTCCCAGCAACACGGCCAAATGGTGAAGACGTTGTCGGTAGTCGGTTTCGAGGGAGGGAAGGAGCGCTTGAGATTCCTCTAGGTTTACGGCAACCCCTTGAGGGGATAATTCACTATCGAGCCCCGCTACAAAGCGCTTCGTCGCAATTTCTAAAAGCTTTTTTTGCATATGACTGTGACGTTTTGCAAGAGCGATTTTTTGCTGCAACCCGCGGATTTCGATATAAGTGGCGGCAATCTCGCCGAGAAGGGTGATGTAAACGGCTCGCGTCTCATTGATTTCCGCTTCATAGGCATAATAAGCGCCCTCTTTTGCGCGCCTCTTTTTTCCGAAAATATCGATTTCCCAACTTGCATCGAAGCCGATTTTATAGACATTTTGAACGGGAGAATCAAGCAACTCGGAATCGAAAAGGTTTCGATCGATTCTCATCCTTTGTTGCTCGGTGTTCAGGTCGATTTTAGGGTAGAGTTCGGCAGCCTCGATTCGATACTCCGCTCGGACTTGACGGATTTTTTCAACGGCGATTTTTAGAGCGAGGTTTTGAGAGATCGCTTCATCAATCAAGGCATTTAAAAAAGGGTCATCGAATGTTGTCCACCATTCCTTAAGCTCGGCAAGCTCCTTTCCTTCTTTAGGATGGGGTTCGTAATAGGTTGAAGGGAGAGCGACTTGAGGTGTATGATAATCGGGACCGACGCTGCAACCGGTTAAAAAAATAACGATAACGGATTTAAAACCTTTCATTCGTCGGGGACCTTTTGATATAGATATCCATTAACTGACCGGGATAAATCGGAAGGTCTCTTCGTTGCACTTCATAAACGATTTGTAGAACGCGGGTATCGACCCGTTCTCGATTGTCTCCGGTAAGGGTTGTTTTAGGGGTGATAAAGGGTTCGATATAGAGAAAATGAAGAGGGGTACTCATCGAGCTATTTCCTCGGACGAAAGCCGCTGCGGGCGCCGCCGTTTCAATATGCCAAGCATCCTCTTCATCCACTTCAACGCGGATATGAAGAGGATCGGTTCGACCGAAGACCATCAGCCCCTTGTGATCGAAAGCACGGATATCGGTCCTTTCTCCGATGTGGACATTCACCTTCAGAACTTGTCCGTCGATCGGAGCTCTGATCGTTGACCGTTCGATTTTTGAAGCGATGACCTTCATCGTAGCTTCGAGCTCTCTAACTTGTTTAAGAGCGGTCTCGGCTGCATAGTGAGCGCGATTGAATTCATTCTCACTGACGGCTCGTTGATCTTCAAGACTTTGATAAAGGGAAAGCTCCGTCTTTTTGTCTTCATAGTTGGTAAGGGCAACCTCTCTTTTTTCTCCCGTTTCTTCATATTCTGCTTGAAGGGTTCGAATATCGAGCTGAAAAAGAGGTGCTCCTTTTTTCACCGAAGCACCGACCGTAACGAAAACATCCGTCACGATTTCATTGAAAGGGGCTCCGATATTGATCTCTTCGGAAGCCGCTTCGACAATCCCTGCTCCGGCAACATACTGTTGGTAAGGGGGGAAAGGAGGGGGAAATGCAATTTTAGGAGTAGGAGGTGAGCGCATTCCGTATAAAACCATAAAAAAAGCAACAAGAAGACCGATCAATGCAAATGGAGGGAGAATATATTTATAACTCATAACACCTCTTCCCCCTTCTATTCATCTATTCATTTAATTTCTATAATAAAAGCGGTATCATACTACAATAGTGGGTTCGATCAAAGCTCTTATTATAATTTTTCTATCGTCATTTATATCGAATTGAAAGATCTCCGTTCCGGCTGCTCGGAACCGCTCTCGGTAAAATATATCGGTTAGTTGCACTGTTTTAGTAACCGGGCAACAAAAAGACTCGATCCGACCCACACACCGATCCGGTGTTTTCCCTTTGACGGAAGAGATCCCGAAAAGAGTCATAACAGGGGAAACCGATTCCCTTCGATAAAGTAGCGGAATTTATCCGTGAAGGAAAGATTGCTCGTGATCAAAATACACTATCTTAGTAGCTGACCAAACCAGCCGTTTGGCGCTAAGCTACAGGTGCAACGTTGCCATTTCCAGGCTGACTGGTTGTTTTTCCGGCGTACCCGATTTGTTGAGTTCCTGCCGATCGGAACCTTTGGACCCTATTCGCCTCTTTTGTAAAACTTAACTATTGCTGCAACGGCTAAAAAACACTCGATGGTAAAATGGTCCGTAATCAAAACTATAAGTAAATTTAACTTCTCTAATAATAAATGGGGTTGTTATTATGATCGATACGAAAGGATGAAAAATGTAAACATGATTTTTTATTTTTCCCTATTGTTGATGCTCTTTTCAGGACCGGCAGTCACCGTCTTCTTTAAAGAAAACCCTTTGCTATCGGCAAAAATTTTAAGTCGCACCGTTTGGGTCGGTTTTATCGTAGCATTAGTCGGTCGGTTTTTTTTAATCCCGCAGCAATTTTCTCCCGTTTCCGCCGTTTTCCAAGTCACACCTTTAAGTTGGATCATAGCGATCCTCGTCCTTTTCATCGGCGGGATTATCCATTCCTTTTCGATCCGTTACTTTGACGGGGCTCGTAGATATTTTTCTATTTTTCTCTCTTTTAATCTATCAACCCTGTTGATTCTTATAGAGGTGATCACCGACCACATGCTGTTCCTGTTTATTTTCTCCTATCTCAGCTCGCTGCTCCTCTGTCGGTTGATGGTTCATCAGCCCCGGTGGACGGCTGCTAAAGCCTCGGGCGCCCTTGCTTTTAAAACATTGGCTGCCGGTCACGGGCTTTTTTTGGTCGGGATCTTATTCCTGTTCAAACATTACAAGACATGGTCTCTATCGGCGATGACGACCCGTTCGACCTCTTTCTCATTCGAGCAGGTTCTGGGACTTTTTTTCATCGCCGTTGCTGCATTGATACGATCGGCTAACTGGCCGTTTCATCGTTGGCTCAAAAACTCCGTCAACTCTCCCACTCCCGTTTCGGCTTTTATGCATGCCGGTCTCGTCAACGGCGGGGGGATTATTATGCTGCGCTTTGCCCCTCTTCTTATCGATTATCCTTTGTTGCTACAAACGATTTTTATCATCGGGCTATTGTCGGCGCTGCTCGGAACCGTTTGGAAACTGTTGCAGAGCACTATCAAAAGCACCCTTGCCTTTTCTACAATCGCTCAAATGGGTTTTATGATGATGCAATGCGGAATGGGGCTTTTTCCCGCAGCCCTCTCCCACCTTTTTTGGCACGGGATTTACAAATGCCACCAATTTTTACGGAGCGGGTCGGCTTTATTCGATGAAAAACCTCCGAACGGCTCCCGGAACGGTTATTTCCCATTGCTCCTATCGATTCTCGGAGGGTTTTTCGCCGTACTGGGCCTCGACAGTCTCGACTTGAGCGGTCGGACCGATTCTTTCCTCTTAAATCTGTTGGTTTGGATGAGCGGCGCTCAAATAATTTATGACGGTCTAAATCAAAGCTCTCTCTTGATTCAATTTTTAAAAGCAATCCCCTTGGTTTTTTTAGGGGGGCTTTTCTATTCCGTTAACATTTTTTGTATTGAAAAAGCCCTTTTTCCCTTTGTTTTTCCAAAAATCGAACCTTCTTCTTCCGTTTATTATTTCGGGACCGGTTTATTATTGTTAAGCTGGTTTTTGAAAAACCTTGTTCCCCTTCTTTCTCGGCAAGGTTCGGGAAAGATCATCAAAGCATTCTATGTTTTTACATTGAATCGATCCCAACCGGAAAGACGAACGCTGACTTTAAAACGTCATCACTATCGGGCTTAATCGATGGAACCGGTAAACGCTGAGTCCTCGAATCCGACCGCTAACGTTTCAGTAGGGGAGCTTATAGAAAAAGCCGCGGCTCCCATTCCGGAGGTTTGGTCTTTAAAGACCTTTATAGCGGCGAATCCTTTGAAAGATTTACTCCACCTACCGATCGAAAGGGCTATTGAAAAATCGATCGAGATCGACCACTATGCGAGCGCAACGCTTCCCCACTTCGAACAGGTGAATCGGCAACTGATCAAATGGTTAATTCCCTATATCGATCAAGGGCAAGTTGCCGTTCCTATGCCGGGAAAGGAAAAAGGCTTTTACGGTGTCTGGAGAGATCTGGTGATGTATGATCGGACTTTCGATAAAAGAAAAAAAAGAATTAGAGATAGCCTGGACCGTCTTCCCCCGAATCCGGATCAGGCGATCTTGAAGGCTCTAAACGTTCTTGAGATTCCGTTCAAGCAATGGGAAAATTACCTCACCCTTTCCCTTGCCGCACTCCCCGGTTGGGCCGGCTGGATTAAGGGGCAGATGAAACGACCCCGTCCTAAAATTACCCTGGATGAACTCTTAGCGGTCAGACTCTCGCTACAGCTTCTCTATCCCAAGCGACAACAACCGCCGACAATGGGGCCGCCTAGCTTTAACATCGATTCGATCAAAGGGTTAGAGGAGGCTTTTTTATTATCGCTCTTGCGCAAGCTCGACCTATCTTCTCCAAGACCCCCTATCAAGCGAAAAGCGCAGTTTCTTTTTTGTATCGATGTCCGTTCGGAGTTGTTGAGACGGACTTTAGAAGAATCGGAAGGGTTGGAGACCTTCGGCTGCGCCGGATTTTTCGGACTTCCGATTCACTACTTTCCGAGAGATGCGGCTAAGGGATATGCCGGTTGCCCGGTCATTTTAAACCCTCAGGCGGACGTTTACGAAACCTTAATGGAGGGACAGGAAATACGAGCTAGGCGGGAAAAAGGGGTGATCGGTTGGAAAAAGCGTCTGAAAGCGATGCACCACTCTTTGAAATACCATTTCGGGACCTCATTTATTTTAGCCGAAGCCTCGGGCTTTCTATCGGGTCTTACGATGTGTTTTCGGACATTTTTTTCAAAGTATAAGATCAAGACTTCCCGACCGAGGACGGCGATTCGAATCGGTAGTGTCGATGATCACCCGGTTCTTATCGATGCGATCGCCTCTCTTTTGAAAACGATAGGACTGACGGATCGATTTAGCCCTTTCGTCGTTGTCTGCGGACACGGAAGCGAGACGACGAATAACCCTTATGCCTCATCCCTTCAATGCGGCGCTTGCGGTGGAAACGAAGGAAAGGGGAATGCCGCCACCTTTGCAACGCTTCTCAACGATAAGAGCGTCAGACAAAGATTGAAGGAAAAAGGGATAACCGTTCCCGCTACGACCCGATTCATTGCAGCTCAGCATCAAACGACAACCGATGAAATGGTCTTTTTTCACGAACCCGTTGCGAGCGAGAAATGGGATCGGATCAAAAAAGAGGTAAAAAAAGCAACCCTGAAATGTGGAAATCGAAGGCATCGAGGACAAGGAAACAAACGGAGTCGCGATTGGTCCGAGGTTAGACCCGAATGGGGCTTGGCGCGTAACGGAGCTTTGATTATCGGTCCCCGTTCTCTCACCGCAGCCGCCGACTTGGAAGGGCGTTGTTTTCTCCAAAGCTATGATGATGAAAAAGATCATGATGGAAGTCGACTCGAGGAAATCCTCCTCGGTCCCTTAGTCGTTGCCCATTGGATCAATGCTCAGTATCTCTTTTCGTCTCTATTTCCGAACCGGTACGGAAGCGGGAATAAAATCACTCACAACTTGGTCGGAAAAATAGGAGTGATGCAAGGCAACGGAAGCGATCTTATGGACGGTCTTCCGATGCAGTCGGTTTTCATCAACGATACCGATCTATATCACGAACCTCTCCGTCTAACGGTTGTGATCCGTGCTCCTTTAAAGCGAGTAAAAACGGTGCTGAACAAGCAGCCGTCGATTCGGCAACTTTTTACCAATCAGTGGGCTTTCGTAACGGTCATAGATCCGAGAGAATCCTCTATTTTTCACCTATCTTCCGATCATCGTTGGGAAAAAGTCGATATGCCGACCGAAACATAAGCCGGCATTAAGGTAAAAAATAAGTTCGATCGTTCCTTTTTTCCAAGTTGCGACGTAAGTTCGATAGTCGAAGCTTTTTCTTCCGTTTAATCTACAAAAACGATACTTTTTTCTAAAAATTTAGAAGGAGACCAAATGGATAGCCTCATCCGTAAATCGGTCGAAGCGCTGACTTTCGTAGCCGTTGCAGCCGGCGTCGGTGCTAAGCGATTCAACCCGTTCTTTCCGGGAGCGACAGCAGGGGGACTACTATTGCAAGGGGTCGTTACCGGGGCTCGGCTTGGATCACCGATAGCAAATGCGATACGACGGTTAAAAAAATTGCTACCATATCCTTTGCATCGATTGGCTCCCACTTCATCGCGAAAACCTTAAAAGATAGGGTTTCCCTCGCCGTTAAAAGCAATGGCACGCTATCTTTTCTCTTTTTCTTCGTTCCTATCATTACATCTTTGGTAACGAGGGCTCTGTCTTATTTCGATTCGAAAAAAACGACAACGACTCGGTTAAGGATGCATCGGAAAGGAATTCGACCGAATCGAAACCGGAAAACCCTGCTAGCGAGGCGAAGAGAAGGGGCTCGTCGACTGTAAACGATCAAGAACTGAGATGCAAGATGAGGTTAAAGAAGAAGATGTTCGCCCGTCTCTCGTAGCCGCTCGATTCTATGGGATGGTCGCGTTGGTAAAGAGTCGAGCTTTTTTTCTCCTCTCGGACGGGCGTTGATACAACGGCGACTCATCCCGATCGGAGTCCGTCTGCCGTGAAGACGGATCGCACAAAGCGGTTGAATCGATAAATGCTTTAGCCGATCTAGGTTTCGATAATAAAGTGAGCTCCTTAACGCCTGATGATCTCCCCTCGGTCGAAATCCATCGACACCCTCATCCCGTTTTTCAAGTGATCGCTCGCCGATCCCGTCCCGACAATGCAAGGAATCGGGATTTCTCGAGCAATGATGGCGGCATGGCATAAGATCCCCCCTTCATCGGTGATCAGAGCATCGAAATGTTTACGGATAAGGGGGATAAAATCGGGTGTCGTCATCCCCGTTACGAGTACGCAAGGGCGCCTTGGAGGCTCTGTGAGTTCCTCCGGAGAAAATGCAACGCAAACGGTAGCCTCTAACGTTCCGTTTCCATAGATAGTGCTCCCCTTAAGATCGCTCAAAGTATCGGGATTGGGAAAATGTATCTCGATTTGATCGGATACGGTTGTTTGTCCCCGAACTTGTACGATAGTCGGGTTATCGACTTGGATAGGTTTTCCTCGGAGTAGAGAATTTTTTGATGAATGCCAAAAAGTTTGATCGGAAATGGAAAGCTCGTTGGAAATAGAGCGGATCATCGGTTGCCCCTTTAGAAAAGCAAACAGGAGGTACTCCATTTCTTGATTACGGATCCGCATCCATTCCCGCAGATGGGTAAACCGCTCCGTTAAATGCTTGTGGCGGAAATAGTGATGTTCCCCCTTTTCTTGACCGGAAACCGTCTCCGGAACGTCTCCGATCATTTCAAACAGTTCTTGCGGCGAATAGGGGTCTTCGAACGGTTGGCGACACTTGATAAACCCGAAGCGCTCGGCAAGTTGTTGCAGTTGAGGGGCGCACTGTTCGAAGGAGAGATGTTTTAACGCGAGCAGCTTGCTATTGAGTTGTTCGGTCAGAGAGGCGATGCCCGAAGTGCTGAGGTTAAAAAGGTCTTTTTCGGCATTTTCCGGATCGATCGCTCGCATCTGAGGCAAAACGGAACGGTATAGAGCATCGATGATAAACATCGGAACATAATAGTGGGCCGTAAAAGGAGCGATCCATTCAAACCAGGCGAAAAGATCGGTCGGTTGTGCTCCGATCAACCTCCGATGGTGGTCGCGATAACGTCTCTCGATTCTCGACAGGTAAGTAGGATCATGCTCGATTTTATCGATGATCGCTCTCAGCACGGTTTCGTTCAATACCTTGTGGACCCAGAGCTCTTGAATCCCGTCGTTGTTCGTGATCATCACCATCCACCGCTCCAAACAGATCGGTACTTCCAGGTAAGGGGCTAGAAAACGACTACAGCCGTCGATCAATAGCTCGACATCGAGTTGAAGCAAAGAGCGCTTGTACATTTTGCGGTAATGGGAAAGATCGAGCGTTTTAGAGCGATAGACTTTGGTAATGGGACGTTGTTGAAGCAGCCAAAAAGTATGGTGTCGATCGATGGCGAATTCGATATCGACTTGATGGCGATAGTGCTTTTTTAGCTCGAAGCTCGACAGAAGGAGAGTGTCGATCCATCTCTTGTCGGTAGCGGCGCTCAAAATATCGGGAGACCCGCAAAGACGGTGAGGGGTAACCTCTCCTCCCACGACTTTGTCGCCACTCGTTTCGGCAAATTCGACGACCCATTGATCATTGTCGAAGATCGATTTCGGCGACGGGTGGCCGGTAAAACAAATCCCTGTCGATTTCCCTTCAATCATCGGTTGAATCAAAACGCCCATTAAAGGGCAACCGTTGCCGTTGCCGTAACCGACCGCTTTTTCCAGCAGCGGAGAGCTCCAAACAAAGGCAATGGCTGCAGCGATTTGATCGGTGGCGGTATCTAATTTTGTTTCGAAAATGCCGGCAAAACTATGTTGGGACGAGTCCTCTCCCTGAGCCGAAGAACGGATGGCATACCTCCCTTGATCCAAACGGTGGAAAGGGAGATTTTTTTCGAGGAACGCTGCCCCCCGTTGTCGGAACTCCTCAAGGTTACGGGAAGGATCGGTTTCCAAAAAGGCTTGATGAACGTCCGTACCGATCATCAGCGTACGGGGAATGTTGATCCCTAACCGATCGGCCTCGTAAAGACCCAGAAGTTTTCCGCCGAAACGGCGTCGAATCTGTTCGGTCGAAAGGGAGTGAAGGTCGGCAAAGGTATGGAGCTTGAACATCCCTCAGCCATAGCCGAAACCGCCGTTTTAGTCAAAAGAGGTCGAGTCGGATCAGGGCTTTTTCCATCGACGCCCCTCTCAATCGATTGATGAATAGTGTAGCACACAGCTAGTTGACAAAATCTCTACCACTATTATATCGGAAGTCGGTATCATTTGATGCTATAATATGACATATGATAAAAACCGTCCCGGTCCGGGAGAAATCGATAAACGAATCGAAGCGGCGAAGAAAGCTCTGCAACGACGTGAGATGATACTCGCTAACCCGAGTAAGAACGTAGGGGAAATAAATGATCTTGAGCTTGGGGATACGAGTGAGCTACAGCCGTTGATCATAAAGCTTTTAGAGGAAATTTCTCTTTCGGATTATGTCGGTAAGCGCCCGCCCACCCGTTCTTATGAACGCTCGATAAAAGATTGTGAATTATGGCCGTTTTCTTTTATGAGCAAAGAATTGGGCAAAAGGATGTACTTGAAATTTGCCATCAAGAATGGTCGATTTTTTTTGGTATCTATCCATAAAGATAAGAAAAAATGAGAGAGATTGGGATGTTTAGCGATGCGCTGCTTTAAGTGTAATAACCCACAGCTGGAAAAACGACGGAGGCGCTTTTATCCCGAAATAAAGGGGGTAAAGGTTGAGGTGATCGTTGAAGCGAATGTTTGTCAAAAATGCGGCGCATCGGTCATGGACCCTTCTATGATGGATGCGCTGCGCAGATCGGCCGCCGATAAGTACCGGTCGGATCGCGGATTGTTGACATCCGAGCAAATTCGAACCTATCGGGAATCGCTCGGGATGTCGCAGTCGGCTTTTGCCCGCTATCTGCATGTCGGTGAGGCGAGTATCAAGCGGTGGGAGACTTACTATATTCAAGATTCCGGACAAGATGAGCATATCCGTCTCAAGTGTGATGCGGCCTGCGCCGAATACAATGCGTTAGCGGTATATTGGAAAACCGATTCGCCGAATATTTATAGCGGAAAGAAACGGTTCGATCTTCAAATGTTTAACAACGTTGCACTATACTTAATCGCTAAAACAAACGAGACGATCATCTATTTAAACAAGCTCCATTTTTATATCGACTTCCTTCACTACCGTCGCTGCGGAAAAAGTCTGACCGGCGCACGTTATGTACCGCTCAAACATGGTCCGTGTCCCGATCAATACCGAGAGCTGTATCGTTCTTTGGAACGAGAAGGTGCGATTGTCAAGAAAGGTAACGGATTTGAACCGAAGACCGCTCCCGATAACGATCGGTTCGATGATAGAGAGCTTGAAACATTGGAGACGGTGATGAAGATTTATGCCCGTAAAGGAATGAAGTTTCTGTATAATCTTTCCCATCAAGAAAGGGGTTTTATCGAGACGGAGGAATGCGCTTTTATCAGTTATGCCTTTGCATCGGATCTTCAATTGGTCGATTCCGTCGACTGATCGACTATAAACGGTATCCGAAACGAGCGCGTTAAGGGGATCGACGGTCATGAAAAAAGGGATAAAGAAGCTTTAGATTGCGGCAAATCGGGTCATGAACTTAAGCAAAGTAACGCTCGAGAAATGTTCGAAGGTTCCGAAGCGGATCAAAAGCGACAACTTTCGGATTCGGTATTGGGGAATTTGAAACCGAAGCCCTTCGCTGCCGGTGCGGGAATCGCTGCCGACTACGATAGGGTCTGAAAAGGGTCCGGAACAATGGAAGTGGAACGACCCGTTTAGAACTTTTGATTGGAGGAAGTGTAAAATGAACTCTTCTCAAATTACTCATTTAAAGAAAGTTGTGTAGGTATTCGCTGTCTTATGTAAGAAAAT
>JBCDES010000131.1:0-1135 GCA_039179295.1 Chlamydiota bacterium | reverse complement strand
TTAAAATCTATCTTTTTTTGTTTAATAAAAAGAGCTCAGGTATCCGGTAAACGATACTAAACAAGAGATTCCTTAAATAATTCTCCCATAAAACATTCCCGTTATTTGAAAACTCCTATCGTTAAACGCCGAAAACATCAAGTCAACCATCTCATTTAAAGAGCGAAAGTGTATAAACGAACAAGGCATACAAGTATGGCAGATAACATAACGCTCGCGGACCTGCGAATGTTAGACCCCGTCTACAAACCGTCCCACTATCCAAAAAAAGATGACGTTTGGGACGAGGAGGATATGAACGCTGCGAACTCGAAACGTAGCGATCAAAATGTACTCGACGTTATCCATGAGAGTCGTGCTATTAGATTAGCTGCAGCAGCTGTTGAGGTGGCTCGTCTTGACGCAGAAGCCTCCATCGCACGACAACTGAGACGTAGAGCTGCCAGGAAGAGACGTGCTCTTGAACGACAGCGCAAGAACACGATAGGAGTTGTAAACAAAACGGATTCGTGCGAAGCTCGCAACTCGACGGGGAAAAATCCAAAACCAACCAACCAGAAACAAGAAAAGTCATTCATTAGAAAGTCAGCCGACGGTAGTAAAGTTCAAGCCCATTCTTCATCTGAAAAACCGGTGAAAACTAAACTTGTGAGGGTAGGAGATGAAAAATATTCCGAAATACCCAAGAGAAGAATTAAAATTGTCCAACATTCCGAGGCCAAGCCCATATCTGAATCTTTCCTGGATGAGAAAGTCGTGGAAATGAAAAAGAATGTAGCGAAAGAAAAAGGTTGTCGTCTGACTAGATCCAAATCCGCTACTTTGCCGTTCCTATTCGAATAAACCTAAATTCCTAATAAAATTGAATTGACTGGTTTGCTGGCTGTTCACGATCATTGCATCGAAAGTGTTTGCGAGATAACCGGGTGTCGGTACCATTTTCCCGTGCACGGGAGGTTGATTGATGCTCTCGTTCACGGGCCAATCACAGCTCGTGAAGGGAAGGTTTACCTTCCCGTGCACGGGAGGTATAAAAAACCTCGCACTCACGACCAAACATAGCTCGTGAAGGGGAGGAATAAGTTTTTTCCCGTGCATGGAGCAAAGACAAACGACAATTCACAGTCAGGGGCGA
>JBCDES010000040.1:0-11087 GCA_039179295.1 Chlamydiota bacterium | reverse complement strand
GCTTGTTTGGGACTTTCCGGAGGAATCGATTCGGCATTGGTTGCCTATATCGTCGCGCAGGCATTGGGCTCTGAAAATGTTCTGGGGATTAGTATGCCCTCTTGTTTTACAACCGACCGGAGTCGAAAAGATGCTCCGCACCTTGCAAAAAATCTAGGCATTGAATTTTTAGAAATCCCCATCACAAAGCCGTTCGATACCTTTCTTCACCTTCTCGAGCCCCACTTCGGAGGCAAGGAACATGATAATGCAGAAGAGAACCTACAAGCGCGCATTCGAGGGATGCTTTTGATGGCACTATCGAATAAGCACGGTTACATTGTTTTGAGTACCGGAAATAAAAGTGAAGTCGCTCTGGGCTATAGCACTCTTTATGGAGATATGTGCGGCGGGCTTGGGGTGATCGGCGATGTGACGAAGACGAAGGTGTATGATCTTTGTCGCTATATCAATAAAAGGGCTGACAAAGAGATCATTCCCGAAGCGATTATTATAAAACCGCCGTCTGCGGAATTGCGCCGCGATCAAATCGACTTGGATTCTCTTCCGGAATACGGGGTTATCGATAATGTTCTTGAAGGCTATGTCGAAAACTACTTATCGATCGATGAGATTGTTGAAAAGTATGAGATTTCTCAGGGGTTAGTCCTCGAGTTGATCCGAAAGATTCATCGCGCAGAATATAAGAGGTGTCAAGGACCGCCGATCTTAAAGGTCTCGAAAAAGTCGTTCGGATTGGGACGTCGCTACCCTATCGTCCAACAATGGTTATGAATCTATAAGCGTTTTCGATCGAGCTATAATCGATTGAAGCCTAATTTCAGCATCAATAGGCGGTCGAATCCCAAAGCGATTCCGTGGCAATCGGGCAGCCCTTTTTCTAAGGCTTTAATCAGTTCGGGGTCGAGCGGAAGGGGAGTTTTCCCTCCGGCAAGCCGCTCTTCATTCGCTTGAATCAACCGCTTTTTTTGTTCGATCGGGTCGGTGAGTTCGTGGTAACCGTTTCCGAGTTCAACCCCGTTGAAATAAAATTCGAACCGCTTTGCCACCTGTTCTCCATCGACGGTTTTGATTTGAGCAAGGGCCGCTTGATCTTTGGGATAATCGGTAATGACGGTGATTTTTCCCAAACCGAGTTGAGGTTCGATCAAACAGCCCCATAAGATATTGATCAGCTCGGAGGTGTCATCGATTTGTAAGTCTTTAGCTTTTTCAAGCAGCTCCTTTTTCGGGGCATCCCAACCGATTCCCAGGTGTCGTTGAAACGCTTCCCGATAGGTTAAGGTTTCATGGGGTCGATTCCCTAAAAAAAGAGCCAGAAGGTCGAGGTTTTCTTCTAAAAAAGAGGTCTGCGATCGGTCGATCCGATACCATTCGATCATTGTAAATTCGGGGCGGTGAAGACGCCCCGATTCATTTTTGCGGAAGACATGTCCCAATTGGTAGATATCGCCGCAACCTTCCGCAAGAAGTTTTTTCATTCCGTATTCGGGACTTGAATGGAGGTACCCCTTTTCGGTTTCGGAAAAATCGACTTCAAAAAGATCGATGTGGGTATCGATCGAAGCATAGGGGGAGAGGATCGGGGTATCGACTTCCGTTACCCCCCGCTTTTCGAAAAAAGCGCGCACTTCTTTGAGACTTCGAGCGCGCTCGATCAGGTTATTCTTTAACGCGAGAGACATATTCTCCCGTTCGGGTGTCTATTTTTACCCGCTCTCCTTCTCCGATAAAAATGGGGATTTGGATCGCGGCGCCCGTATCGGTTATTGCAGGTTTGAGAACGCGTCCGGAAGCGGTATCTCCCCGCGCTCCGGGAGCCGTTTCGGTTACGGTCATATTTAAGAAGGTGGGAAGGGTGACATCTATCACATTTCCGTTATAAAAGATCAGCTCATACACCGTATCTTCTATCATATATCCCTTTTTGTTATCGACGACACTTAGCGGAACGGTTACTTGTTCATAGGTTTGATCATCCATAAACACCGCATCGCCTCCTTCTTTGTAGAGTAGGCGCATTTCCGTTTCTTCAATGTCTGCAAGGTCGATCTTTTCCCCCGATTTGAAGGTTTTTTCGACGACGCGTCCGCTCGGCAATTGTTTCAGCTTGGTCCGGGTAAAGGCTTGCCCTTTACCCGGTTTTACAAATTCGACGCCGACGATGGTGTAAGGCTCCCGATTGATCTCGATTTTCATTCCCGTTTTAAAGGCGTTCGTACTGACTTGAGGCATGGGTTGGCTTTTACCGGCTTACGGATGTTTAAAGGGAGTTTCATCCCTTGCGAAATCGAACCTAACACAGAGTCCTTTAAGTTGTCTACCTCTTCCAAACGGAGCGATCGGGTCGTCGGCTCGCTCAAAATCTTGAATAGAGGTGGAGGAAGTCGATCGCTTCTCGATCTTTTACCTCCGGTCAAAAAAGAGGCTCGAATCTTAAACCCTTCCGACCGGTCGTTGCGAATATCCGGTTCGGGAAATTTTATCCTTCCCAAGAGCTCGAAAGATTTGCTAGTCTTTATAAGAATCTTAACAAAAAATCCGACGGTAAAATAAATGACATTATGAGTAAAAACGAGATGGCTGAAGATGAATTCGCCAGAGACACGTTGGAAAGATATTCGGCTTCTCCCGCTTCGAAGTTTCAGTCGAACCTCCTTTTGACCGATTCCCCCCGCTATGTCCGCTGCTTTGCGGAAAAGTACGGCGTCGCCGTTTATGAGGGGACGCTGTTTAACGTCGCCCACCATCCAACGGAAGAGCTTTCGATTTTAGATTTTAAAACGGGGCTGCCGGCAGCGGCGCTTGCGGTCGATCTTTGCTCGTTTCTCGATGTGAAGGCGGCTCTTTTTCTCGGCATGTGCGGAGGACTGCGAAAAAGATACAAAATCGGAGAGTATCTCGTCCCGGTTGCGAGTATCCGCGCCGATAGGACTTCGGACGGCTATTTTCCGTCAGAGGTTCCCGCGCTGTCGAACTTTTTAATGCAGAAAGCGGTAACGGACGTATTGGAAAAAAAGCATGTCGATTATCATATCGGGATGACTTATACGACAAGCCGGCGTTTTTGGGAGCATCACGAAGAGTTTATCGCCCACCTGAAAACGACGCGTGCACAAGCGATCGAACTCGAATGTGCGACCCTCTTTACAGGGAGCTATAAGAGACGGTTGACGTTGGGAGCTTTGCTCCTTATCTCCGATCTCCCTCTCGATCGAGATCGAGTCAGGACGAAAGAGAGTTCGGAAAAAATTTTCCGAAACTTCATGGTCGACCATCTCGATAAGGGGATCGAAGCGGTTAAACGGGGACGCAAAATGCAGTCTCGAAAGATGAAAGGAGCTTATCACCGAAATATCGGGATGTAGCAATCCCGTTTCTTTCACCATAAAATTCGGATCGAAAGGATAACGGGGAACCGTCATCCGACCTTCCGATTCAATCTTCAAACCCTATTGACCTTAAGTCTTGAATCTCCTATACTTTTTCACTGATCGGGACGGATGGAAACTCAAACCCTTCGCTTTAGAGCGCCAATTCCTATTCATCCCGGAGGTCATGATGGATCAAGTGAGAGAACATTGGACAGAAGGTACGGGCTTTTTAATGGCGGCCATCGGTTCGGCCGTCGGTCTGGGTATTCTGTGGAAATTTCCCTATACCGTCGGACAAAACGGCGGCGGTCTGTTCCTCCTCTCTTATTTGATCTGTCTACTCATCGTCGGCATTCCGATCCTGATCGCCGAGACTATTTTAGGACGTAGTAGTCGACGATCTGCAATAGGTGCCTATGAAATGCACGATAGAAAAGGGGCGGGTTGGAAGGTGACCGGTTGGCTTGGCGTATCGGCATCGTTTTTGATCATGTCATTTTACAGCGTGATTGCCGGGTGGGGAATGAGCTACATTTTACTGTCGCTCAACGGCTTTTACCGAGACCTCGGCGGCGCCGAAGCGGTAAAAGCGTACGATATCCTTTCGGCAGCGGGAGACATCTCCCTCTTTTGGCATTTTTTATTTACATTCATAACGACGGCGATCGTGATTTCGGGGGTGCGAAAAGGAATTGAGCGGTGGGCAAAGGTGATGACGAAGATTCTCCTCGTCCTCTTAGTCCTCCTCTTTCTTTATACGTTAACGCTCGACGGATTCGGGCAAGCGGTCCGATTTATTTTTCAGCCCGATCCCGCAAATTTTAAGCTATCGAGTGTCATCGAAGCTTTAGGGCTCGCTTGTTGGACATTGAGTATCGGACAGGGGATCATGATCAGTTACGGAAGCTACATGAAGCACTCCGATAGTGTGGTGCAGATGTGCGGCATCGTTGCTTTTTCCGTTATCGTCGTATCTATTTTGGTCGCGCTCACGATCTTCCCCGTCGTCTTTACCTTCAATCTCGAGCCCCAAGCAGGACCGGGTTTGATTTTTCAAACGCTCCCCTACCTCTTTGCACAACTTCCGGGCTCTCTCGTTTTAAGCACGATGTTTTTCACCTTTTTCGTCTTTACGGCTTTAACGTCGGCGATTCCGTTGATCGAGGTTGTCGCAACGAATATTATGGAACTCAAAAATATTTCCCGTAAGAAAGCGGCGATGACGGTCGGCTCGGCAACGTTTATTTTCGGAATCCCCAGCGCATTTGCCGCCTCTTCGCCGGTTTTCCCCGATTGGACGGCGATCTACGGAACGGACTTTTTAAAGACGATCGACGGTTTGGTTTCGATTTGGGTGATTCCCGTCGGCGGATTTTTGAGCGCTATTTTCGTAGGTTGGATCATGGATAAAAAAATTGCTTATAAGGAATTTGTTTTCGGAACGAGGTTTACCGATCTCTTCCGGACTTGGCGTTTTTTCCTCCGCTGGATTGTCCCCCTAACGATTCTTATCATTATTATTCAAAAAAGCGGTCTCTATGATTTCGACCGCCTTTTGAGGAGAGGCGTATGACTCAAACGAGAGAACATTGGGGGTCTAGGCTCGGACTTGTTTTGGCGGCTGTGGGTTCTGCCGTCGGCTTGGGGGTGCTGTGGAAATTTCCCTATACCGTCGGACAAAACGGCGGAGGATTTTTCCTTCTTTCCTACATCGGTTGCATTATTATCATCGGAATCCCGGTCCTGATCGGAGAGCTTCTTTTAGGGCGACATAGCCAGCGGGCAGCCGTCGGAGCTTTCCAGCTGTTATCTCCCAAGCGCCCTAAATGGAAAATTGCCGGCTGGCTCGGAGTCCTTTCCTCTTTCTTAATCATGTCGTTTTATAGCGTGATCGCCGGGTGGGGGATGAGCTATATTTTGATGTCATTGAGCGGATTTTATCAACGGTTTTCGGTCGAAGAGATCTCGGGTGTTTTTATTAGATTGTCTCATTCCGGAAGCATTACCCTCTTCTGGCATTTTCTATTTACTTTGATCACGATGGGCATTGTCTTATCGGGGGTGCGAAAGGGGATTGAGTTTTGGTCGAGACTGATGACACGCGCCCTTTTCGTCATTCTCCTTGCCCTTTTCCTCTACAGCCTTTCACTGGACGGTTTTGGCAAGGCCGCCCGTTTTATTTTCCGTCTAGCCGGGGAGGGATTTAACTATTCAAGCGTCTTGGAAGCTCTCGGTCTTGCATTCTTCACTTTGAGTTTAGGACAAGGGATTATGATCAGCTATGGAAGTTATATGAGGAAAAAAGAAAATATCGTTCAAATCGCTTGTATCATCGGTTTTGCCGTCGTGCTGGTCGCCGTTCTTGCGGCGATGACGACCTTCCCCGTGATCTTTACCTTCGGCTTCGAGCCCCAACAAGGCTCCGGATTGATTTTTAAAACGCTCCCCTATCTCTTTGCGCAGTTGCCCGGAGCGCTCGTCATCTCGACAATCTTTTTTACCCTCTTCGTTTTTACCGCTCTGACCTCTGCGATTCCTTTTGTCGAAGTGGTGGCAACCAACATGATGGAGCTATTTCGTTGGCCGCGAAAAAAAGCGGTTGTTTTAGTTGCGGCAGGAACCTTTCTTTTCGGAATTCCGAGCTCCCTTGCCTTTTCCCAAACCCTTTTCCCCAGTTGGCAAAATATTTACGGTCTCAACTTTCTCGATACGATCGACAATTTAGTCTCTACATGGATGATCCCGATCGGCGGTTTACTGACGGCACTCTTTATCGGCTGGGGTCTTGAACGAGACATTTCTCACGAAGAATTTCCCCTCGGAAGAGGGTGGCAAACCTTTTTTAAGATTTGGTATTTTTTCATGAAATGGATCATTCCCTTGACAATCGTTTTAATGATCTTGCAAAGAAGTGGAATGATTCATTTAGACGGAGGTGACCGGAAAAGATGAAAAAACTTCCCATCGGCATTCAGAGTATCGAGAAAATTCTCGACGGAGGTAAATACGTCTATATCGACAAAACGGGGTTTGCTAAAGAGTTGATAGATGAGGGAGCGTCCCATTATTTCATGTCGCGCCCCAGAAGGTTCGGGAAGTCGCTTTTCCTCAATACATTGGAAGAAATTTTTAAAGGAAATCGGGAGCTTTTCAACGGATGTCGAATCGATGCCGGCGACTATCGATGGGAGAAATACCCCGTTCTCCATTTTGACTTTGCCAAGATTCTCAGTCAAACACCGGAGGATTTCAAGCGAGGATTGGAGGATACTCTGGAAGATCTATCCAAATCGTACGGTATTTCCATCGAAGGATCGTCCTATCTTTCCAAATGCAATCGGCTCATTACCGACCTCTCGAAAAAGAATCGGGTAGTGGTGCTGGTCGATGAATACGACAGCCCCATTATCGATCACCTTAAAAACCCCGCCGTTGCCGAGCAAAACCGCGACCTTCTAAAGGCATTCTTCGGAACGTTAAAAAGTCTCGATAGGTACCTCCGGTTTACTTTTGCGGTCGGCGTTAGCAAGTTTTCACAGGTATCCCTTTTTTCCGGACCCAACAATTTAAAAGACATCACTATGGATCCCAGGTATGCGGCGATGATGGGTTATACCGAAAAAGAGTTAAAGGAGAGCTTTAAGGAGTATCTGCAGCTGATCGTCGATGAGCGAAGCGAGTCGGAGACGGAAAGCGGTCTGACGGAAAAGGATATTTTGGATGAGGTTCGCAGTTGGTACAACGGCTACCGCTTTTCAAAAAGAGAGATCTCCGTCTATAATCCCTGTTCAACGTTGAATTTTATGGATCAAAGAGAAGCGCAAAGTTACTGGTATAGTACGGGGACCCCTTCTTTTTTAATCGATCAACTGAAAGATCAAACGGGGTCCATTGAAAGTCTGACAGGAGCTGTTGCCGTTAAAAGCGAGCTTTCCGATATCGGCAACCTGGAGCGTATCGATCCGGTTGCTTTGATGTTCCAAACGGGATACTTCACCATCTTATCCCATGACCCTTCAACCGATTTATACCGGCTAGGTTTTCCGAACCGAGAGGTGAGTCAGGCGTTTTCGAAATCGCTCCTTCAATCCCTAGCGTCGATACAACCCGGTGAGATTCTCTCTCAAAAGATTGAAGACGATTTAGAGAGACGTGATTACGCGACCTTTTTTGGCAAGATAAAGGCCCATTTTGCCAAGATCCCCTATCACTTATCTGCCAACCGAACGGAAAAATTCTACCACGCACTTTTTTCTATGCTGTTACATACGGCAGAGATCGGGATCGTGAGGAGTGAAGATCCGACAAATACGGGGCGTATCGATCTCGTCATAGAAACGGCCAATACCATCGTCATCTTCGAGTTGAAAACGGATAAAACGGCAACGGAGGCTCTGCAGCAGGCCGAAGATATGGACTACAAAAGAAAGTATACCCATCAAGAAAAAAAAATCGCCGTTATCGGGGTCAACTTTAACTCCGAGTCTCGCAACATCGATGCCTGGCAAGGATCGCTCCATGCTCCCGATGGAAAGCCGATACGAGAGATCGCTTCTTAATATAAGCGGTCTATCGTTGCCCGTCGAAACCTTTTGAGCCGACCCGATTCAAGTCGGGTAGAAGCGGTTGAGTCGGAGGTTTAAAGTTTCGCCTTAGTTGTTGTCAGAGTCCGAAATCCCGCTTGATGAAACCGATTGTCATCCACTCCAAATCGTCGGGATTTTCGATCGGAGGGAGGAAAATTTTCTTTTCGACCGGTTTGTTGTCCACTTCCCTTTTGGCATGAAGGATAATCTTTTCAAATTTCAGTGAGATAAATCGATGACGGCTTGCAAAGACACGGATCCGGTTTAAGTGATAAAGCCATTTTGCTTGTAGGGGGAGCGGACCGAATCGATCGACGAGTTCATCGAAAAGGGTCTCGATTTCTCCGTTATCGGTCGTTTCTCCCAAGCGGTGATAGATTTCCATCCGAAGGTTCGTTTCGGCAATATAGGAAGGGGGAAGGTTTGCCTCGTAGGAGAATTCCATCCGTGTATCGAAAAAGGAAGGGGCAAGCTTTTTTTTCATCCGATCGATTGTCCGTTTGAGGAGCTTGCAATAAAAATGAAAACCGATTGCAGCGATATTGCCCGATTGTTGAGTGCCGAGGATATCGCCCGCCCCTCGAATCTCTAAGTCGCGCATGGCTAGTTTCATTCCTCCTCCGAAACCCGAAGTTTCGACCAAGGCATTGAGCCGTTTCCGTGAAATTTCTTGGAGAGAGCGGTGTTTGGGGACGAGGAAGTAAGCATAAGCCGGGCGATTCCAACGACCGACACGACCGCGGAGTTGGTAGAGGTCTGCCATTCCGAAGGTATCGGCGCGGTCGATAAGGATTGTATTGGCATTCGGGATATCGACTCCGTTTTCAACGATTGTGGTTGCAACGAGGATATCGATTTCACCCTGTTTAAACCGGTGAAAAATCGCATCGAGCGCATCGGATGACAGCTGTCCGTGACCCACTTCAACGGTTGCCGTCGGTAGAAGAGAGCGGATCTCATCGGCAATTTTATGGATGGTTTCTACGCGATTATGAATAAAGTACGCCTGACCGTCACGTGCTAACTCGCGCAGCAGACCGTTTTTAATCAGCTTCGAGTCTCTTTCGGCAATAATCGTCTTAATCGGGAGTCGATCTTGAGGCGGCGTATTGATGACCGACAGATTGCGTGCACCGACCAAAGAGGAGTAAAGGGTACGGGGAATGGGCGTTGCCGAAAGGGTTAAGCAATCGACTCCGACCTTGATCTTTTTCAAGTGTTCTTTTGCTCGGACACCGAAGCGTTGTTCTTCATCGATGATGATCAGTCCGAGGTCTTTGAATTGAACATCTTTACCGATAATCCGGTGTGTTCCGATGAGAATATCGACAGTTCCTTTAGCAACACCTTCAAGGGTCCTTTTCACCTCGTTCGGTTTGACAAAGCGAGAGGCTACCCCGACGGTTAGAGGAAAGTCGCCCAGCCGTTCTTGAAACGTTTCATAGTGTTGCATTGCCAAGACGGTGGTGGGGACGAGGACGGCCACTTGTTTTTTCCCGTCATAGGCAGCTTTGAAAGCGGCTCGGATGGCAACTTCCGTTTTTCCGTAACCGACATCGCCGCAAATAAGGCGGTCCATAGCCTTTTCCGATTCCATGTCGTCTTTAATGGCTTCGATTGCCCGGAGTTGGTCGGCGGTTTCCGCAAACGGAAACCCCTGTTCGAATAAAACGAGAGCGTCACTTCCTTTGGGAAAAGGATAGCCTCCTTTCGCTTCACGCATCGCTTGAAGTTGGAGCAGCTCTTTTGCATAGCCGATAATTGCTTTTTGAGCCCTTTCCTTTGCTTGGTGCCACTTCTTAGTTCCCAAGATATTGAGCGACGGGGTTTCCTCTTTCGTTCCGATATACCGACTGATGAGATGAGATTGGGATAGGGGAACATAGAGTTTTCCGCCGTTGCCGTATTCGATCAAGAGAAACTCTTCCTCTTCGCCGCGGTGATTTTTTTGCTTTTCAATCCCGCAAAATTTTCCGATTCCGTTATGGAAATGGACAACGAGGTCTCCCTTTTCCAAGGCATGAAACTCCGCGGCGGGTGTGTGATAGGTGTTGCGCCATTTTTGCCTTGAGACTTTATAACGCTTGGTCAGCTCCGGGTAGGGGAGAAGGATATAGGGACCGTCGAGAACGACAAATCCGCTCGATAGATACCCCCGTTCGAATTCCCGCTTATCGGGCAGAGGGAGGAGGGTTTGATCGATCTTTTGCTTAAAAGCTTTTTCCTCGGATGGGGACGATGTGATAAAAACAACCGCCAGGTCTCGGCTTTGTTTGAGAATCGCTTCTAACCGTTTATCCTCTTCGACCCCTACCCAAAAATAGTCGCGAATCGTTTGAAAAGGGTGCTCCAGCCGTTTGGAGACGATTTTTTGATCGAAGATCTCGAACTCGACGGGTTGAAGGGGATTGTTTCCGGAATAAAACCCCCTGCCGATTTTTTCACTCCCTACGGCTTGGCTCAAACGTTCTAAAGGGTGTTTCGTGCAGTAAATACGTTGCAGTTTTTCAGAGAGTCGAAACAGCTCCGAGAAAGAGAGAAAATGGGAAGTTGCAGCTCCGGGAAGATCTTTTAACGCAACATACCGGTCTTCAATGGCGAGGAGATCGTCGAAAAGAATCACGGTGTTATCGCCTAAGTAATCCAACAACGTCGAGGTCGTTTTTTCTTTTGCTAACAGGGTGTGTTCGGCAGCGGCGGCGATAAAAACCGCTTCGACCTTACCGATCGATTTTTGGGAAATGGGATCGAATGTTCGAATCGATTCCACTTCATCATCGAGAAAATCGATACGGACGGGATTGAAGCCGGAAACGGAAAAGATATCGACGATACCTCCACGGATTGCAAACTCTCCCTTATCCGCTGCAATACTTGTCCGCAGATACCCCAAATCGACCAACAGTTCGGGGAGAAGATCGAACGGGAGCTCATCCCCCTTTTTAATCGTCAGCTGCTTATCTTTTAATGTTTCCGGATGACAGACTCGCTGCAGGACTCCTTGAAGTGGGGTCAAAAGAATGTGAGGCTGCCGCTCTTTTAATAAGGTATTTAATATCTCGAACCGTTTTCCGATGATATCGCGACCGGGAACGATCTCTTCTCCGGGTAGGGTCTCCCAGGCGGG
>JBCDES010000100.1:0-2564 GCA_039179295.1 Chlamydiota bacterium | reverse complement strand
ATATGATAGCATTCTTTTCCCGGTCCTTAAACAGCTCGCAGGTTCTCATGCGTTCGGAGTCGATAAGCCTTTATTTATTTGTCAAAAAGAAACAGAAAATCTTTTCTCGGAGAAAAGCTCTTTTTACCCAACCATGAAGGAAAATCCTTGGCATGACTTTTCGAAAGATGAAGAAAGGGTCGATCTCGTCGTTTTTTCCCATAATCGTCCGCTGCAACTCTATGCTTTTTTAGAGTCTTCGGAAAAATATCTGGAAAATCTCCAACGCCTTTATGTGATTTATCGAGCGGATAACGACCATTATGAACAAGGATATCACGAGGTGAAAAAAGACTTTCCGAGTGTGATTTATATTAGACAATCGATAAGAAGCCCCTGTGAAGATTTTGCTCCGATCGTTAGAAAGGTCGTTTTCAATGCCGCCGTTTCCGTTGCCCGTTACGTGATATTTGCACCGGATAGCTTTATCCTTAAAGAGCCTTTAGATCTGGATCGATCGGTCCGCCTGTTGAAAGAAACCGGCGCTTACGGTTTTTATTTTTTCTTGGGCAATCATCTGAAAAGCCATCCGATAGAGAAGAGAATTCCGATTCGGAAAGGGGTTTACGGCTGGCAGTTTTCATCGATGGCAGGGGAGTGGGGCGGTCCGAATTCTATTCAAATGACCCTCTTTAAGAAGGATGATATCCGATCCGATTTTCTCTGCATGAAATTTCATAACCCGAATGTTTTGCAAGCTCTATGGAACGAGAGTGCAGATTTATCCGGAGTCGGGTTATACTACGACCGTTCCAAAGCGATGAGTTTGTCGCTGCATAGCGCCTTGGGAAATGAGTCGGGTCCCGAAAGGGGGTCTCGTATCTCGACAAAAGAATCGTTATCGTTTTTTGAGCAAGGTTTAAAAATGGATATCACACCTTTAGACCGATTTGAAAATCAAACGATTGAAATCGGTTTTGAGCCCGAGTTTACTAAAAGGTGACCTCTGAGACAAAAGTACATCCCATTATCGTTTATTTGCCCTCCAATCCCTTTTTACCTCTTCTCGAGCGGTATGAAAAGAGGGAAATCCGCATTCGACACAGACGTAACCTTTGAAGATTCCTTATGAAGAGGTTATCTCGGATGACTTTGCCACTTCTCACTCTTATCGGATCTGATAAAAAACATCGGTTTAAGCAAAGCGACGGTTTCAATACTTTAATGGGAGCGGATCAGAGTGTTTGGAAGTTTGTCGGAACCCGTGAAGATTACGCGAATCTCGGTTTTTTTAAAGAACTTTACGAGACCGATAAAGATCTTCGGTTTGTTAGAAAAGAGCAAAAGAAAATCCCTCACGTCATCGATTGTATTTTGATCGTTAACCTCTCTCTTTTCTCGGGTCTATTTTTTCAATACCGCTCGATCGGGGCAAATCGCTCTATAACCTTCGATCAAGGGGGGCGGAAAAAAACGGAACAACAGGACCCGTTCAAGCCGGATCCCGATGAGCTTTTAAGTCGGCGCGATGACGATTAACCTCACTAAAGAAGTGTTAAAAACCCTTGGAGAACAAGGATTCGTTCCGGGCCCGGACGAATCGGAAGAGCGGTTTATCCGGCGGATCGAGGTTTTAAAAAAAGTCAAAAAAGAGCCGTCAAAATTTCTCAAGGGTCGGGTTTTCACCGAATGGAATCCTGATTTTTACAAAGAGTTAGGCGCTATTCCGAACTGGCTTCTGCTGACATACTCCAATCGTCGGCTTCCTCTTTGGCAGGGGGGAGCGCTTTGGATTTTTGAAACGCCCGATCGGAGCAAAATTCCGATGATTCAACTTAGAGAAGGGTTTAAAAAGGGAAAATTTCTTTTTTATTTACAAAGTGAAGTCCTTGTTCATGAAACACTTCATGCGATAAGAATGGCTTTTAATGAACCGCGATTTGAAGAGGTTTTGGCTTATCATCACTCGCAATCCAAACGGCGACGTTTTTTAGGGCCTCTTTTTCGTAAACCGAAGGATGCTTTTTTCTTTATCACACTCATTTTTATTTCGTTCATTGCTCAAGCAATCTCTCCTTTTTTTCTTACATCGCCTCTTTTCTCCTACGTAAAGTTTATGACTTTTTTTCCTATAATCGATCTGATTCTAAGGACTACCGTTTTGATAAAAGATCGACGCATCTTAAAAAAAGCCCTTAAAAAATTATCGGAGATCTTTCCCGCTCAACAAGGGGTTTTTTCTATATTGATTCGATTAAAAGACTCTGAAATTCAAAAATTTGCATCGGAACCGATCGACAAACTTCTCGATTATATCGGGGAAGAGATTCCTAAATCCGTTCGTTGGCGACAAATTATTGCGCAATTCTATTGATGATCCGATGACCGTTTGGCGGCAAGACCGTCCTCCCGATGATCGGTTAAGGTTCCTTGTCGAACAACCTAAGGTTTCCATATTTTCCTCTGATGTGCCGGGCCGATCTCAAGTTGCTGCCGGTATTTGGCAATCGTTCTCCTAGAACACCGAATCCCTCTTTCACTGAACTTTTGTGAGAGTTGCCGATCCGAAAGGGGGGTTTTTTCTT
>JBCDES010000073.1:0-5269 GCA_039179295.1 Chlamydiota bacterium | reverse complement strand
TTTTTTTCGATATCGGGATCCACGACCGTTCTTTTCAGCGCAGGCTCTATAGGTTTTTTAGGATGACGCCGTCGATCGAAAGTCGAATATGGGCGCCGACAATATTTTTTGATACGCCTTGATACCTATTAGCCGGAACTAAAGGGGTAGAGAGGAGGTCGAGGAGAAAACCGCCGTTTTAAATCGGACCGATTATCCGGTATCCGATGAAAAAAAATTAGCAAGGGTACGGTCCGAAACTCCCCGGCTTGCCGGTGTTATTCGAGGCGAGCGACGAGCGATTCTTTGCAGGGAATTTGGTCGAGATCGATCGCCTCTTGACCGTTCCAGTCAATGTCAAAGGTAAACATTGCCGGGAGACTGGCTCTAATTTTCAAACTTCTGAAGAGGTAAACGAAAAATAAGATCGGTTGGTGGAAAAAGGGTTTGAGGTCATTTCTTGAAAAGATAACATCTTCGACCGTGATAAGCTTTTTAATAAACTTCGAAAAGTGGGTCGTTTTCCAACCGTAGAGGATCATTCCCCAACCTAATTTTTTAGAATATCCGATTTCGGGATAGACCAAAGAGCTTTGAGTATTGAAGAAGGCATCGGGCAACGAGTCTTTTTGCTGAAAAAGATGAATCCCGCTTGTTCCTCGAGGGTTGCATTCAATTGCATAGAGTTTTCGATTCTCGGTTTCGATAAAATCAAAAGCTATTTGCCCCGTAAAGTTTTCTTTCTCAACAAAGGATGCAATCCAGGATTGAATGTTTTTGTGGGTAATCGCTTCGAAATTAAGGCAGGCATTCCCTTCGATAGAAATATCTACGGGATAGACGGTATGGGAGGCAAGCTTTCCATGATGAGCGATGCTATAGGAGCAAAACTTTTTCCCATGGAGCCACTCTTGGGCAACCAAAGGATTTTTAGGATCGATTTTTAATAAAGTAGGAGATGTCGAAGTAACTTTTCGGATACAAAGGGCAGCCCTTGAGTAGCTGGGTTTTAAAATATAGGGAGGAGATAGGGGAAGTTGTTTCAGCTCTTCTTCCGAGCGGATAAGGTAGGATTTCGGGGCGTCGAATCCCAATGCTTCGATTTTTTTATTGAACCGCCATTTATTATGAAGTTCATCCAGGGTTTCATACGAAGAACAAAAGACTCGGGTCTCTTTGGGAAATCGGTCAAGTCCCTTTGCAAGGCAAAAGATTTCCTCAAAAGTAGGGATGACAAGATCGATTTTTTTTCTACGGCAAATAGCAACCAGAGCTTTGATAAAGCCTTCGGATTGAAACCGGGGGCTGGGAACGACAAAGTGGTTGTTAAAAGCCTTAGAGAAACGGCAGACATGATGCGGTGATGTTTCGGCTCCGAAAATCGTATGCCCCTTTTCGTAAAAGCGGCGCGCTAAATCTAAAGTGAAAAGAGAACGAGCTCCCGTCAGTAGTATCCTTTTATTAATGGCGACCTCGATGATCGGTAGATGGCTAAATTTTTACTATACGGATTGCGTCATTATCGATGCTAACAAAAATCGGAAAGTTAAGTCAAGACGTGCGATATAAATATTTTAAGACCTACCTCTTGCCGTTGAAGCTCCTCGATGCGGAAGCGGTTATATTCCCTACTTTCGATGATACTTCTATCGGAACTCTTTGAATCAAATAGGGGTTTTCACCTTCATCGCGATCTTTACATCGGCGCTACTCGGAAATTTTATAAGGGAAAGAAATTTGTACTCACGGGTCGACAGCAGAGACCGTCCAACCTCTCGGTCCGAAGACGACCGCTTCTTTTATGGGTAACGAGCGGTGATTGATTTGATAAAAAATGATCTCTTCGGGAATTAACCGATACCCTATGAAGGTATCGGGCATCGAAATCTCTTTTAAAAGCTCTTTATCCGGAGCCTCTTTGCTCTTTTGTAGAGCGGCTTCGGAATCTAATTTTTCCACACGGTCGGGGGCTAGAAATGAAAATTTCATAAAACCGGGCATTCGATTCCAAGATTTTTCGGCTTCCGTTCGAGGAATCTCCTCAACCGTTCCTTCCAGCGTCACCTGACGCCGGGTTTTAGGAAGCCAAATGTTTAACGAAGCTTGGGGATTGGTTTCGAAATCTTTTGCTTTGCGTGTACTTTTACGGGTAAAAAAAAGAGCTCCTTTATTTTTATCGAGATGAGAGATTTCGATCATTCGAGTATGAGGCATGCCGCTTGCAGCGACGGAAGCGAGGGTGCCGACGACGCAATAGCGTCCCTCGGTCAAAACCTTTTCTTGTTTGCACCATTGTTTGACGGTTGTTATCGGATGAGACTCTCGTCCCGAGAGGGTGACGGTTACCAAGAGAAAAAATAACAATTTCATCCCTCTTATCTTGGAATTCATTTCTTTTTTTTTCAAGAAGTGATCGGATGCGACATTAACCTGTTTGGATCGGTTAAGAGTTGTCTATGGGGATGGAAATAGTGGGCAGAGAATAGTGATTACAGGGTAGGGAGCCAGCCTCGAGTGGCTGCAATTTGGAAGTAAATAACTGCAAACGATCCGATGAGCATGGCCAACAATAAGATTTTTCCTCCGAAAACGCGAAAGCTCTCTTTCTTTTTTTCGATGTATCTTCCACGCCAAACCATAAAGGTAGGCAAAAGACCGTACAGAATCGCAACGAAAACCCCTGCATAGCCCAAAGCGACGAGAAAACCGCTGGGATAAAATAGAGCAAACAACAGGGGAGGAGCAAACATAAGAAAAAGCAGCCGGACCTTGCCCTTGATCGTTTTTTTTATCCTTAAGCCGTCTGCTAAAAAGTCGTAGAGGCTAAGGGCGACTCCGAAGAATGAGGTCACCAGAGCAAAGAATGAAAAAAGACCGACGACAATCGTAAGCCAAGGGATTCCTAACATCAGATTCAATGCATCGGTCAAACCTGCAACCGGATGAGGAGCACCGCCGATTTTCTCAAGCCCGTATTTTCCGGTCAAAGGGAGCATTCCTATAATCAAAAATTCCCAAACCGAGTAGAATAACAAAGGGATTAAACTGCCGAAAAAGAGCGCCTTCTTGAGCTTTGCAACATTTCCATCCAAATAGCTTCTTAGACTGGGAACGATAATATGAGAGGTAAATGAAAGGATAACAACGGGCACCGCTACCCAAAGATATCGAGGGTTTCCTCCCCTATAGTGCTCCCATTCGATATGGGGCGTTACGAAAATGAATAGGAGGATGAAAGAAATCACTAAACCCGTCATACAAATACGATTGATTACATCGACGGCTTTCGTTTCAAAGACCACGGTCAGTCCGAACATCGATAAGAAGATGAAAATACCGAAATTTGTCGGAACATTATATTCGGAACCGCTACGAATCACATCGGCAATTAACGAACCTCCTCCGGATAAATAAGCCGCTGCCACCGAATAAAGGAGGAGTAAAAAGGAAAACCATGCAACGAATTCTCCGACAGGACCGAGGCGCTCCTTACAGATCGTTATTAAATTTGCATGGACTTTATCGGTCATCAACGTCGCTTCCATCAGATAAAATAAGCTGAGGAGCATGAAAGCAAAGGCGATGAGAAATAAGATCATCGAGGGGAAGAACCCTCCCGCCCCCGTCGTTAAGGGGAGAGCAAGCATTCCGGCGCCGATAGAGGTCCCTCCTACCAGTAAAATGCTTCCAAAAAGCTTATTCCTATAGATTTTCATGGCTTACATGAAATTCTCTATCTCGGCGAGATTAATTTGCAAGCTCCTTTTTTCGTATCGCCCGGTGTCGTCTTACTCGATTGCCGGCTTCTTGTTATCGGTCGGTAGATTCGTTTCTAAACGGTCGAGCTTCCATTCGATTCTCTCGACCTTATAACCGATGACGGATCGGGCCTCCTATCTCGTTATTCACGGCTAACGGCGACCCCGGAGGCATCGAGCGGTTCTTCAAGATTCGTTTGCCCTCTCATTTTCCGTTCTACTCAAAGGTTCTTATTCTCTTTCCGAACCCTTAAAGCTTTTTCGAGTTGTTGTTTTGATTTATCATTAAAATTCTCGGCTTCTCGTAAGCTTATCGAAAAAGATACTCCTTCGAGTCCGTTATTCTATGTGTGTTTTTCTAGTTGAACTGTTTATTTAGCCGGCGTGCTCGATAGCTCTTGTTAGAAAGCCTCTATAGGGGCAAGAAAATTTATAGACGAGTGGGAAAAAAATCTAAAATCCCCAGGATAGCCCGAACCCGACATATGAAGTACGGTCTTTGAAAAATTGACCGACCGAATAGCCATGATGATAATCGATAAAGACCCTCATTTTTCTTCCGACCCCTTGCAGTTTGCTGATCTCGTAACCAAGCATATACGTCCCATCGAGATTCCAGTCATTGACTTGCCAATTTCTTAGATAGAGAGCGAGGAAAGGGGTCCCGTATAAGCGATGATAGAAAAATTTTCGCCCGAAAATACGCACTTCTCCCCCCCATTCGGTATAGAGAGGAGGTTTGATCGGATAGGTTTTGTCACTACGGAAAACCCAACCGAAGCCTCCGTAAGCCCTTAAATTCATACTGATCTGGTAAGAGGTGAAAAGCTCTACCGCCTCCATACTTGGGTTGACCCTTTGCACGACAGGATGATGATCCATATACTCATCACCGAGATGAGAGGAAATATGATAAACACGCAATCGAAATGCCCATTTATCAACAGCGTAGCTCAAGGGAATACCGATCAGGTAATCGGTATTCACCAGTTCGGAAATTTCACCGTTATGATGAATGCCCATTTTAAAAATCGACCAGATACCCGCTTGAATATCGATTTGCAGATCCCCTTGCCACGGAAAGACATTCCTCCAACGAAAAATCGGAAAACTATCTCCTAAAGAAACCGCGATCGATTTTGCCCCTATCACATCATCTCCGATCCGATAAGCTGCTAAATAGAGCGTTTCCATAGGATTGGCAACCATCGGCGGATAAAGAACCGTTTGCTGAGGAAACCAAGTCCCTTTGATTTGCGGCTTAATCTCACGCTTTTCAATCTTTTCCAGCTTCTTTTCGGGGAATTTATCCACTTCGGTAACCGATGTCACCTCCGGTAAATCTTTAACAAAGTCAACAATACTATTTTTAATCAAGGCATTTTTCGGTAGATCGTAAAGATACACATCTCCGTTCTCTACGTAGACAAGAACGTCGAATTCATAATAATGAGAATTTACTAGCGCTTGTATGTATCCTTCGAGATAGGCATCTTCTTCATCACTCAAGTGATTTTCAGGTAGCCGATCGG
>JBCDES010000025.1:0-14980 GCA_039179295.1 Chlamydiota bacterium | reverse complement strand
GTGTTTTTTCGGTAGCGTTTAACAAGATAGAAAGGAGGTCCAATTGCTCGATCACTTCTTTCGAGATTGGGTATCGCCCCTTTCGATCCATTTTTGCTTCCAAATGATAGACCTTCTTGTTTGCGGTAAGAATCTCATTTGAATTGTCTAGTGAGTATTCACCATTAAAATCTATAAAAATAAACGTTGATTTGTTCAAATTCGTGTCGATAGTTTTGAATAGCTCTCGATATATTTTTGCCAGAGTGTTTGACTTTCCAGATCCCGTGTTACCGAAAATACCGATATGTCCGGCAAATAATTTTTTAACGGCGACTTTTATGTGTTGCGTTTCTTCTGCTATCAGCGAGCCGAGCGTTATAGCTAATTCCCCCTCGTCAGCTAATTGATGCAAAGTTTTGAATTCCTCTCTTGACAGTAATCTACACTCGCTACCGATCAAAGGCATTTCTTTAATACCGTGTTGGAATTTTCGATTATTATCATAAAATCCAAAACATGAAACGCTTAGAAAGCGATTGATCTTCTGTTTTTCATTGGAGTATTGTTTGATTGATTGAGATTTATCCTCTTCGAGATAGCCACCTTCGACTTTGCCTATAATTTCCGTAAACCCTTTAAGAATTTTTACATAATTTGAAAGTCCGACGGCTACATTCTTAATCGCCCGCCCGTGAAACAATAGGTGTGGAAGATTCTTATCTTTATTCACTTTAACGATAATCTCTTTTCCCTTAATACTAAGAACGGTTCCTATCTTAAAGACGGAATCGGCAATCAGACTCGCTTGTAAATCAAATGCACTTTTTGCCATTATCCTATTCGGTTTTCGGGTTTTCCTCTATGTTTGTTCTTCTTTCCGGATTACAAATCTGATCGAGATATCGAGCGGTCTCGTTAAAACATTGACACTCTTTTTTACAATGAGGGTTATTTTCCGGTGAAATGACATATAGGTTGGGATGTTTTGCTTCTTCGAGTTTATCTGTATCGTATTTCGGGTAGGAAAAATAGCAAACGACTAAAGTGGGATTGGACTTCATTACCCCATATAAGAGTGTTTTGATATGTTTATCCTCTAGAGAAAAGCCGATCACCATCAAAAGACTGTTTTCTTTTTCCAATTCCAAAGAAAACTTTCTTAGCATTGAGGCGTAATTGGTATCGAGGGTAGTTTCAAAGTGCTTTTCCGCAGTCGGATTGATAACGGCAATTTTTTTGTATCCTTCTTTGAAATCATCCCCCGTTTTTTCGTTAAGGTCATCTGCAATGTGAGAGCCGTCCGAGTAAACAATTTCTTTCCTTTCGATTTCTTTCCCTTCGATCTTCCAAGAGATCGATCCATGAAGTTTAATAATGTTGAAAAGAGGAATCGCCGAAGTATTATCAAACTGTAAACTCTTGTATTTTTCTATTTTGTTAAAGTTTGCAACGTCGAATTTGGGTTTTATTCGTCCGGAAAATCCATCGTTGTATGGAATCCCCAACCGTTCACAAGAATCTTCCAGAAACATGTCAAAATTGGTGGTGAAAATATTTACCTGCTTATTGACTATGTCTAAAGAGCGTTTGGAAACGGTTTCTAACCAGGACTGAAGAAAATGCTCATAATTATTTCTGGTTTCCTCGAGCTGTTCTTCTTTTTCTTTAATCGCAGCTTGTTCTTTTTTAATCGCATCTTTTGAAAGTTTTATCAGTTGGTAGTATTTTTTCCGGGCTTGTTCTTCTTTTTCCGGTTGATTCATTTCATTTTCAATGTTGTTGAGTACATTTAAGTATTCCGTAGAGCACCCGGCGCCGATAAGAAAATTGATGTGTCCACTTTGTATCATTTGTTTAAGTTCTTTCTTATCGAGTTCTTTCATCGTTATTTCACATCGATTCTCGTTGTTGCCCGATCTATTTTACAAAATTGACCGAAATGGAGGGCGATTGTTTTAAAAGCGGTACATGCAGCGGGTTGGAGCCGACGGGTTGGCATTATCTTTCTTGTCAGACAAACGAATCGGTCTTAGCTACTATGGAGTTGCAACATCCCTCTTCGATACCCGGTTATTCATCCTGTGCGGTGTCGTTCTTCATTGGAGGAATTATTTTAAAGGCGGGTGAGTTTTTGTCAAGATTGAGTTGTAACGGGGCATCGAGAACCGAGGGGCGCTTTTATTCCTTCGATTTGTTATCATCGGTCGGTGATGAAAAGAACGAAGATTGCTCTGATCGGTCGCCCCAATGTCGGGAAGTCGGCGCTGTTTAACCGGATTGCTAAAAGGCGGATCGCCATTGTCGATCAGCTGGAAGGGGTTACCCGCGATCGCCTGTATGCCGCTGCGGAACTGTTCGGTCGTCCTTTCGAGATCATCGACACCGGCGGGATCGACCCGAGCGGTACGATTCCGTTTGCGGAGGAGGTGAGGCGACAGGGGGAAATAGCGATTGAAGAGGCCGATAGCCTGATCATGGTGGTCGATTCCCGCACCGGCGTGACGAGCGTCGACGAGCAGGTCGCCCGTCTCCTGTTAGCAAGTGGCAAACCGGTGACTTTAGCCGTTAATAAGATAGATAACGACGACGAATCGGAGCCGGCTGCCTTTTACTCCCTCGGCATTAAAAACCTCTTCGCCGTCTCGGCCGTTCAGGGGAGAAATATCGTCGAGATTTTAGATTGCGCGCTGGCTCCTTGTCCCGTTAACGACGACGATGGAGGAGATCGAGCGATTAAGATCGCCGTTGTCGGACGCCCTAATGTGGGGAAGTCGACGTTGATCAATACCTTATCGGATCAATCGCGCTCGGTTGTGAGTCCGATAGCCGGGACGACACGCGATTCGATCGATGTCTCGATAGAGTGGGAGGGGGAAACCTTTACCATTATCGATACGGCGGGAATCCGACGGAAGAAATCGGAGCGCGAAGCGGTCGATAAGTTTGCGGCGATTCGAACGGAGCGAGCGATTGAGAGAGCCGATGTTTGTCTATTGATGCTCGATGCGCGACAGGGGATGACGGCGCAAGAAAAGCGGATCGGGACAATGATTGAAGACAAGGGAAAAGGGTGCATCCTGTTGTTCAATAAATGGGACCTTGTCAAAGGTTGTAGGATGGAGCATTGCCGGCAAAGCTTGGAGCGCGAAGCTCTGTTTATCACTTATTGCCCGACGCTGTTCGGCTCGGCAAAAACGGGGCGGAAGATCGACGAACTCTTGTCGCTGGTTCGGGAAGTGCACCGCTATTTAGGAAGCCGTATTTCTACGGGACGACTCAATAGGGTGATCGAGAAAGCGGTTCATAAAGTGCACCCGCCGATGGTTCGAGGAAAGCGTCTGCGCATCTATTACACGGCGCAGGTCGGTATGGCCCCCCCTCGATTCGTCTTATTCGTCAATAACCCCGCTCTTTTAGGAGACGGCTATAAGAGATATCTCATCGGTCAATTCCGAAAAACCTACCGATTTACGGGGGTTCCGCTTCTCTTTTACTCAAAGGGGAAAAAAGGGTCGGGGAAGAGGAAAAGTACTGCTGAAGGGGATTTTTTGCAGGAGGCGCTTTGTTTCGAAGCCGAAAACGCTAGATGAAATCCCGTTTGATCTCTTCGCCGTCGATGATGACCTTGCGATAGACCCATTCCTCTCGATTTTCTCGAAGGAGGCGGTCGCATCCCATGATGTATCCCTTGATAAACCCATGCCGTCTTATTGCGAGGAGCATATATTGAGAGCTTGTGGGGGAAAAGTGACTCCGCGGTCCGTTAGCCGGCGAAATGATCCGTTGGTGAAAAAAAATGACCGATTCGGAAAGACGTACCATGACCCCGTTTTTTTTTCGGCAATCGGTAGGGGGGAACGGTTTATTCGAACCGAGCTCCCGATCTTTTCCCCAAGGACGGACGAAGCCGATTTCGGCGACGAGGGGAGAGACGAAAAGGATCAACATCGCGATAGTTTTCATTAAAATCCGTAGTTTAACATCAGAACCGGGAAAAGTCCGTGACGATTTAAGACATGGTAGGCACCCCGTTCATATAACCGTTCATTGTAGAGTTTTGCGCTCTCTCCGGCGCCGTGAATCCCTCCGAAGTACCAACCCGCTTCGAAGCCGGTCGTGATGATCCCTGCGGCGAGATGATCATGGCTATAGAAATGGATGGCGGCCCAAATAAAAAGACCGTTGAGCAAAAATGAGGTGAGGGCCGATTGTTTTTGTCCCACGTAAAGATAGCCGGCTCCGGGAAGGAGCCCGTTTAAGGTTTGGGCTTTATGAACCGATTTTTTTTTTGCGTCGTAATGAGCGACAAGGTCCGTCGTGTAGGTGTCGAAACGGTCTTCCGTTGCGGCTGTGCGAATCCGATCGAGATTCCCTTCGATCATGGCGGTCGAAAGCTCTAATTTCTTCGCCGTTGCGGGATAATCGCGTTGAATGACGCGCAGAACGTATGCGGCTTTTTCCCGATCCCCGACTTTGAGATAGCTTTCATAGATGATGATCAGAAGGTCGTGGTAAGCCGGAAAGGTTTTCGTAGCGGTATATAGGACGGAATCGGTGAATTCTTGAGTCACCTCTTCGTACCGCTTCCCGAGATAGTAAGAGAGAAGGATTCGGTACCGGATTTCCTCTAACCGCGTTCGGTGTCGAGCGGGGAGGAGAAACTCTGCCCGCTTCAATGTCGTGATCGCTCGGTAAAGGTCGAGATGGCGCGCAAATTCTTGACCGATCAGATATTCTTGTCCCCACGGCGTACTTTGTTCATGTGGTGTGAGGGGGGGAAAGATTGAGGGAAGGCTTTTGAGGTACTTATCCTGGACCGAGAAGTTGACTTCCGGCTCGATCGTATCGGAGACCCGATAACATCCCGCGAGGAAAAAAAGGGCTAAAAGGGGTACCAAGATCGGTTTCATGGGATCGGATTATACCGGAATCATCGCAAAAGTCCACGCTATAGATGAAGTTTTCGATACGCGGTTTCATTAGCGGTCGGTTACCTTATAGGATCGCTTAAAAGATACCGATCGCTTGGCTGATTTTAGCCGGCGATCAATAGGAATCGTCGGGGGTTTTGACAAGTTCCAGCCCGGCATCGAAATCTTCCGCACTTGTTTGAGAGCGGTAGAGATCTTCTTGTCTTTCCGTAATCTCTTGGTAGGTATCGAAGGACTTGATGATGTGGGGGCGGACGAAGATAATGAGGTTGGAGGTATTCCGGTTCTTTTCATAATTACTGAATGCCGCCCCGATGAAAGGGATTCCTCCTAAGCAGGGGATTCCCGTACGGTGATATATTTTAGAATCTTGCATCGAACCGCTGATGACGAGAAAACTCTTGTCGGGAACGCTCACAACGGTTTTGGTACTCGACTTGTTGGTTGTAATTCCTTGGACTTGAACGTTATTGGACGAGGAGGATCCGGGGTCCGATTGATTGATTTGCTCAGAGATATCTTCCTCGATCATTAAGGTGATGACATCGCTGTTTCCCACTACCGGGGTAATGCTTAAGTTTACCCCTACGTCGCGGTATTCGAGGTTTGCCGTCGTTGTCGTCGTTTGGGACTGGTTGGTGACGAAGGACCCCGTGTAAGGGATATTTTGCCCGACGAAGATCGTCGACATTTTATTGTCTTGTGTGATGATTTTTTGGTTCATCACGATCACCGAATCTCCTTCGTCTCGCAGAGCATTCATTAACGAGCCGAGAGCCAAATAGGATTGTCCTTTGTGAAGGATGATATCGCCGATAACCCCAAGGTCGCCGCCGGCTGTAAACGGGATAAAGGAACCTTTAGGTGTGTTCGATGCCGTAATGTTTGAAAGGTTTGTTTGGAATGCGCCGAGAGGATCGGGAAGACCGCCGACCGTGCTCGGTAAAGCGCCGGTACCGTAGGCGAGTTTGTTTCGGTAAGCGCCTTGCGAGCCCCAACGGAGACCGAACTGAAGGTTATTGCTCAGCGTCGTTTCGATCACGAGAATTTCGACAAAGACTTGTTTCAGAGGGACATCGATGCTTTTGATCAGTTCTTTAAGTTTTCCCAGAGCATCGGTTTGTCCCGTTGCGATTAAGGAGTTGGTGATTTCAATCCATTGTAGGGTATTGATCGCATCGACGAGATTATCATTTACTTTGGTCTTAGCTTTACCGAGATCGGTTCCGATGAGTTTGATCGCGTCTTGGATTTCTGATCCGCTGTGGTACTGCAACTTGTAGATGAGAAAACTCATATCGGAAACCATTTCGATTCCGGGTTCTCCTTCCGAAACTCGGGCAGTAGGAATATCGAAGCGCTCCAATAGGCTATAAACTTTGTTCGTATCGTCTTCATTGCCGGAGACGAGGATGGAAGAGGTTTTCTCCATCCATTTGAGGTTGTTGATCACATCGAACAGCTCTTCATCGGAGACGCCGGATGTCCTGAGGTTTTGTTCGAAGTCTTTCAAGATATGAATTAGGTCCGTTCCCGAAACGGATTTGGGTTTATAGATCTTGTAACCTGTCGAGACCCTGACGGGAGCTTCCCGGGCAAGGCCGGGAATATCGAATTTTTGTGCCAGGGTCAGTGCTTCTTGAACGGCGGTAGGCGTTCCGGTAAAGATGATGGAGTTCGTCGCCTGCACATAACGCATATTGTTTAAAGCCGTGATTAAATCGTCTTGTGTCGACCCGGCTCTTTTTAGATCGGAGCCCATGTCTCTCAAGTACCCCATAAGCGCCGAACCTGAAAGATATTTAATCTTATAGATCTCGAAAATTGTTTTTCCGACCTGCTTGACCTGTTCTTCAGATGGTGTATCGAGCGATGGAAGGAGTTGTTGAATTTTTGCGATAGAGCTTTCCGTTCCGGTAAAGAGTACCGATTTTCCCTTCGATACCAACTTGGTATTCTTAAGGGTGCCGATTAAATTTTTATCTACGAAGCCCGAGGATTCCATATCTTCCGCAACCATCCGAGCATGTCTTCTTAAATCATCTGCAGAGATATGGAGCGGTTTATAGACATAAAATTCATTTGCTTGAGGAGTCGATTCGATAGGAATATCGAAGGTCGGAGCGATTTCTTTTACTCTATCGATCGCCTGTTGCGTTCCGGTAAACAGCACGCCCGTACCGTTTGAGACGACGGATGCCGAGCTTAAGGCCGCGATTAAATCGGGATCCTTAAGCCCCTGATCCTTCATTTCGTCTGCGGCGTGCTTTGCCTGTTTAATAACGGCTTCGGGGGGTTGATGCTGCGGCTTGAAGATATGGTATTGAGAGGTCTTGGTTTCCTTTTCTGCCGGAGTGTCGAAGGTCGGAGCGATTTGTCTGATCCGCTCGATTGCCTGTTGCGTTCCGGTAAACAAGACGCCCGTACCGTTTGAAACGACGGTTGCCGAATTAAGGGCGGTGATAAGGTTCGTGTCGGCAAGTCCCGAATCTTGCATTTGATCTGCGGCATGTTTTGCTTGAGTAATGATGACTTGCGGAGATTGATGTTGCGGTTTAAAAATATAGTATTGAGAGGCTTGGGATTCTTTTTCTTGGCTATCGAGGGACCGAACCATCAGTTTGACTTTTTCAATCGCGGTCGGCGTTCCCGTAAAAATGACCCGCTGTTTATCTTCCGTCAAGCGACTAGAGCGCATCGCACCGATCAAATCGGGGTCTTGCAGACCGGAACCGTCGAGTTGGCTTGCCGCACGTCGAATATGATCGATCAACCTATCGGCGCTGATGGATGTGGGCTTATAAATATAAAATTCGGATTTTTCGGGGTTTTTAGGCGTATCGAAGATTGAAACGATTCCCTTTAATTTTTCAATTCCCTTCGGAGTCCCGGTAAACATGATCGCCGCGCCGTTTGAAACAAGGGTTGCCGACTTCAGGGTATTGAGTAGCGTCGGATCTTCCAGTCCGGCCGTTTCCATTTCGTTTGCAGTAGCAATGATTTTATCGGTTAGATCTTTGGCATTTTCACCGATCGGTTTATAGACATAAAATGTCGATGACTGAGCGGCTTCGGGGGAGTCGTATTGGTCGATCATCGATTTCACCCGATCGATAACGTTGGAGGGACCTGTAATGATCAGGGAATTGCTTGATTGAATCCATTTGATATTACGGATCGAGTCGATCAACATTTTATCTTCGGCATCCGATTCTTTGAGCGTCTTAACCGTTTCGTCTAACTGTTTAAGAACCAGATTTCCTTGAACATTTTTCAGGGTGTAGACGAAGTAGGTCGGTTTGGATTCCCCTGCGACTTCGGCATTATCTATTGTCGGAAGGATTCCTTTGATTTGATCGATTGCACCGGTCGGTCCTCTAAAGATAAAAGAGTTCGATTGAGAAACATACTTCATATTGTCGACCGTTTCGCTCAGATCTTGATCCGAGGGGAGGGATTCGGCAATCTTTCGAAGACCTTTTTCGACGGTATCGGGGTTGACGAATCGGAGGCGATAGATATAGGTGGACGTCGAGCCTTTGCTACGATCCAACATCGCGACAAGGGTCCGGATTTTGCCTAGAGAATCGGAGTCCCCCGTAAAGGTGACGGCTCCTTGAGAGGAGGAGATCGTAGCCGAACTCAATGCCTTTAAAAAAGCAAGGTCCGATAGGTTTGAGTTTTCCAAGCTCGTATAGGTATCTTGAATCTGCTTCAGGAGAGCTTCGGGTGTTTCGTTTTTAGGTCTGTAGATGAAAAAATCATCGCTTGACGGCAGTTGCGATACTTGCTGTTCGGCAACATCGAAAATGGGGAGAATCTCCTTGAGGCGATTTAAAGAGTGTTGGTCACCGGTAAACGTTAAAGTGTTGCTCGGCTCGTTGTATTGCATCGTATCGATGGTTTTGATCAGTTCCTCGGAATAAGGGCTCTCCTTCAGATTCCGGACGAAATGATCGAGGGATTCGGCAATTTGCTCTTCATTTCCCCTCTCGATTCGGTAGATGTAAAAACCGCCGTGAATCGACTCCAACTCTTGTTCCGTATAGGGGACGTCCAAGCTATCCAGAATCCCCTTAACCTCCGTTAAGGATAGGGAATCTCCCGTGAAGATAAGGGAATGGGTGTGCTGAACATATTTCATACTGTCTAAGGCTTGGACGAGATTTTGCGCCGAAGGACCCATTTGAGAAAGATTGGTGCCGATATCCTTCACGACCGATTCGAGTATATGAGGGGATTTGTTTTTGATGTGGTAGATCAGAATGTTATCTGCAGAAAGGGGACCTTTGATTCCCCTTGAAAGAGAGTGGGGGGAGTCTAAATCTTCTAAAGTAGCGATCGACTTTTCGATCAGGAACGGGGTGGTAACGATATAGATGCTGTTTGTCGCCGGTTGCGGGACGAAAACCAAAGGGTTGCCTTCGGCAATCGGAATTAAAATCTGATTTGCAAGAAAAATCAGGTTTTCGGGAGAGTGATTTCTAACCGTATAGGAATCGATTTCCAAAGCGGCTCTGGGAACGTCTATACTATAGAAGAGCTTATGAATCTCTTCGATGTTCTGCGTCGTATCGGTGATGACGATATGCCTGGTAGATTCGGAAACTTCAATCATTGCATTCGAAGAGAGGAGGGGTCTGATGATACTTGCAAGGTTTGCCGGGTTGGCATTTTTGACTCGGAAGACTCGGGTCATGATAAAGGGAACGGCTCCCGTTTCCAGAGGGACTTCGGGCGAAACGACCGTTGCGATTTGTCTAACGCCGCTCCCTCTCGAGATCACGAGGTTGTTTCCTTGTTCGATCAGATCGAGACCGTTCAATCTCAAGACTTGAATGAAAGCCGACATCACGTGGACAAGGGCCGTCGGCTCTTCGGACACAATCGTGACATTGAAATTAAGGTCTGCATCCTCGTAAACGAAATTGACATTGCCGATCTTACTAATGAACTTTACGAGCTCTAGGATAGGAACGTTATCGAAGTTAATGGTGTAGCCTTCACCGACTTCCGTAGGGAGTAAAGTTTCGTCGAGAGGGGGACGTTCTTCGAGAGGCGTGTCGCTTGTAGAAGCCGTTTGGAGGGGGAATGAAGAAAAACATAAGAACGCGATCAAAGAGATGCTTATGAATTTTCTACTTTTCATCAGATGTTTTATCACTATTTATAGGTCCTTATCTCATAACAGAGTTATGAATTAGTCTGCATCAACTTTTTCCTATGATGAACGATTTTCTCCTCTGAAAAGTGAAGGGTCGTATCTTATATCTCCTCTTTTCCGGAATTTACCCGGTAGCGTAGCCGACCTTACCTAAACGGAAAGTTCCCCGATCTTGTCGCCTCCTTTTACGCCGGTTGCATAAACCGGCCGATGTTTGCCCTAACTTACGCGATGACAATAGGCGTTATGACCCCTTTGCTTTGCGGCTTCCGCCGACCCGAATCGCTTAAACGGGCGCTTCACGAGCCCTTGCGTTACCTCTTTCCCTTCTACTTTGATTTCCAAGGCGTTAAGTCTATTAAAAAAATTTATTCATCATCAGAGATCTCCATAAATAATTAAAAATGAACAAAATTGGGGGATTGTAATATGGAAAGACTTACAAATATGTTTTGGGGCAAATCGTTAAATACGGAAACTATACCTGACATAAAAATAGAAGATGTGAGAACAGGAGATATTATTTTATTATTTGTACCTATAAACCTAATATTGATAAAATAGGAATTTCCGCTGGCGTTGTCGGTACGATTCGAAAAGTATCAAAGAGATTCTTTCAAGGATCGGGAGTTATAAAAACGGCGCAACGATTCAAGTCGGGTAATCACGAGATGGTTCATATGGAAATCGTTTAGATACCACACCAACACAGAATAAACTGAAAGTGGCTCATGGAGAGAGAGAAGGAGGCAATCGTATACGGGTTAAAGAGGAGAACCTAACTCGTTTCCCAAGATACATGGAGCTCCTTGTCCAAAGAGCTACAGATGAGGAAGTAGTAGAAAGAATAGCAGCTAATGCCGAGAGATTAGCAACACGAGGTAACAAGTGGGGCATATTGACAGGGGGCTTTATTTCATCATTCCGTAAAGATAGTCTCGATAAATTGAGTTCCGATATTGTACAAGGAGTATCCGGTAAGATAGAGAAAGCAAAAAGTTGCGCACAATTTGTTTCATTGGTTTTACTCATTAGCACTATTGATGAGGAATTATATGAGTGGGTAGAATCAGGTTTAGAAGGAGAGCAAGACGTAGAGGATTTAAAAGCATTCGTACGGGAGGAGTTAGAAACAAATGCATCTAATCTTCGAGCGATAAATAAGACAAATGTTTCTTCTTCGGAGCTGACTCAAAGATTGTACGAAACATCGGATCATTGGGAGACTGTCGGATGAATAGAAAAGGCGTCTAAAAGAACTTTTAACGCTAATTTTTGGGAGATCGATTGGCGTCTCGATGTGGGTCGGAGATTATGGGTCTCTTATATAGATTGCATGGGTCAAGACAAATTCCTGCCATCTGATGATTTAGGCGCAAAGGGGGGAAAAACTATTGGGGTGTAAATATGCCTAAATTTGTTAATGATAAAGATCAAGGAGTTAAATATTGCGGGCACCTTGGATGGATGATCGGGAGATTCGGGAGAATCAGGAGACTTTGAAGGCTTATGGACCCGATAACGAATGGGAGCTTGATAGAGAAAAAGTATTCCATACAACCGTCCGGTAAATGAGGAGCTTATTTATATAATTCTATGGATTGTAAGAACTATTTTAGGAGATACCTCGGCAAAAATCGGAAAGGTTTCGGCAACCCCGCGTAGAATTTCTCGAGCTTGTGATTGAGCGGAGAGGGGGAGGTTTTCTTCTACGACTTTTTTCAAGCCGTCTTCAAAGTTGCGGTGATCTTTTTCCGATGAAAATTCCGTATCGAACGAATGAGAGACCAATAAATCTCCTTCCGTCCAGCTTTCCGTCGTTTCATAAAATTCATGATTGAGTTCTTGCCCGAGGGGAGGGTTTTGATTTGCTAAGAAATGAGGGGTTTTCGTTTCGATAGGAAGGTGCATCAGGGGGGCGCCGCCGCAAGCAATCGATGAGAACCGGTTGATTGAAGGGGAGAGGTATAAAAGTTTTAAAATAAAATTTGAATCCAGGTTTTGAGCGGCAATCATTTCATTCAGTGCGGTCATGAAGGGGATCGACTCGAAATGGGAATCTGCAGAGGTAATATATTCTCGGGTTAAACTTTGAATCATCCCTTTTAACAGACCGATATAGGATAGGGCTTCTACGCAAGGTTCGACGTATTTACCCATTAAGATGCAATAGGTTTGGTCGGCAAAGCGGATAAAGTCGTAATAAGATCCCAGCGTACTTTCACGATCGGGTTTTGCAAGACCGATGTCGAAAGCCGACCATTTCGGGACTTCGGTAGGTAAAAGTTTGAGCTGACTTGTTTCTAAGTGGTCCCAAACCTCTTTGATCCCCTCTCCTTTTTTCCTTTTTTGTTCTTTGTTCAGATAGGTCGAGACGTCGGTAATAAAGTCGACAATATCTTGATACCGCTCTTTCAGAGAGGGAGCGATTGCTTTTCCGATAATCGCTTGCAAGTCGGTAGGGAGAAGTGAGAGCTGAATCGACTCGAAGCTTAGTTTACCTACCAAGAGCTCGAAAGCGACGACTCCTAGAGAATAGATATCTGTTGCAAAGGTAACGTTTAAGGGGTCTTTTTTTTGCTCGGGACTGATGTAGCTCGGAGTTCCCAGAAATTTTCCACGTTGCGACGGCGGTGTCGTCTCTTTATCGTAGACCAGTTGAGCGATTCCGAAATCGATCACCTTAACACTTCCGCTTTCCGTAATCAAAATGTTTTCAGGTTTTAGGTCGTGATGGATCACGCCGTGTGTATGGAGGTGAAGGAGGGCGTAAGCCACCTGTAAAACGATTTCGATACAAGTTTTCGGCGAGAAATTTTGTTGCATGATGAATTGTTTCAGCGAAATCCCCTGAACGAATTCCGTTGCAATATAAAGACCGTTTTCCCACTGTCCGTGCCCTTTCAATTTGATAATATTGGGATGATCGGTAAGAGAGATAATTTCCGATTCTTTTAGGAATTGTCGAACCATTTCCGGGTGCGTAAGATATTTGGGGGAAAGAATTTTAATCACGATAGGAGAACGATCTTTAGGATCCAAACCTAAATAGAGGAAACTCATTCCTCCTTTGCTTAAAGGGGCTTCGATTTTATAAGGACCGATGTGGGAGGGATGGGTTAGAGGGTTATCGTCTCCCGTTAGATTCGGAAGGGTTGTTTGCTTATGAAAATCTTCTGCAGCCACTCCAAGAGTTCCCGGTTAAAGCTATTCACCCAATTTTGTAATCTTTACACCGATCACATCGCCGATTTGGAGGAGTTCGCCTCTCCCTACACATTGACCGTTAGCGACTAGGTTCACCCCTTTCTCTATCCGGACACCCAGTTCGATAACGTTTCCGGGCTTGATTTTTAAGAGTTTGTCTAAATTCATCTTTAGTCTTGCTACTTCGATGGTAAGGGAAACGGGAACTTGCTTGGGTGATATCATCGGTTCCTTCGGTGAGTCTTCAACGGAAGCGGTTTCTTCATCCGTCGGTTTGTCGAAACTTTGTTCATATTTTTCATCGTCCATTTCATCTTCCTCAAAATGGTGTGCATAATCGAGAATTTTAATCGAGTCTTCTTTCACTTTCGTTTGGAAAAGGGGAGTCCCCTCGCACTCGAGTTGAAAGGTTCCTTTCTTCAGTTTGGGATGGTAGGAGCAACGGTCGAGCATGACGAAGTCACCGTCTTGGATTTTTTCCCAACTCTTTTGGGGCAGTGCGGTTTGTCCGACGGTAACGGAAACTTCGGCAACAACCGATTGATAGAGATCGGAGGGAAAAGAGAAACTCCAATCGTGGGCATAATGGCGTTTCACGGAGCGTTGAAAATGTTCCGGACAGATGAGTCGTCCCCAAATCGTTTTCCCTTCATACTCGATTGCAAGGTCGATACAGTAGGCATCCTCTTTGGCTAGGCAGATATCGATCAGCTTAGGGGCAAGCCCCGGAAAGATTGCCATTTTCTCTATGATTTCCATCGATTGAGTACATAAATAGCGCAGAAAACCTTTTTGTAAATAAGGATCTGAAAAACCGTCGTTTGCCGCTTCGGGATGAATAAACCAGGAAGAGAGCTTTGAAAAATCTTCGGAAGGGAAGACGAGGGAAAAATTTCCCTTAAGAGGGGAAAGCTCGACGGCTAGCTGTAGGGGTGAGCGTCCCATGCCGATGAGCAGACCGCCCCCTTGTTTCCATTCGGCGCTTCCTACGGAGATTTTTAGATCTTTAACTCCCAAAGAGGCGGCGAGTTCACTCGCAAACGATTTCCATGGAAAAGTCGGAAAAGATCCCCACATCGGTATCTCTTCAGCTCCCAATACCAGAGATTCGACTTGCCTTATCCAATGATCGGACGGTGCGCGCATATCGTTTTATCCAATTGTTCCATAGCTGCTAAAAATACGTCATTCAGTTCAAATTAAAAAGAGATTTTTTTCTTAGAAGCGACTCTTGTCCCTTTTTCTTTTCCCTCGATTCGCTCTTTCTTTTCTTTTCCCCTTAGGTGAAGGTCCGATTTTCCATTAAGCATTGGGGGAAGGATGTGAATATGAAATCCTTGAAGGGCTCGGTGTGTTTCAAGAGAGCTTTGCAATGCGGCTAAGTGAGCGGTAAAGAGATCGATGCTTTCCGGGTTGCCCGTCAGTTGGAGGTTAAAGCTATGGGGAGCCGTATCATAGTGGTCCATAATAATTTGCGTACCATTGAGGATCGAACCCTTCGCCTCTAAAATAACCGTCGTTGTCGTGATGCCGTTTCGGCTTTCGGCAACGATGAAGTTTGCCATTTTTTCCATAAAATCGGTTATTTCCGCATTCAGTGCGGAAACTATCCCTCCAGTGAGTTCCAACTAGTATGCAATCACAGTGGATAGAAAATAAGCACTCGGGTACTGCCAGCCCCCGGGCTGGCTACTGG
>JBCDES010000113.1:0-1746 GCA_039179295.1 Chlamydiota bacterium | reverse complement strand
GAACCATTCCCCTTTCGATATCATTTTTTTCGATGCCCCGCAGAAGAACGCCGACGTTTTCTCCGGCGCGAGCTTCATCGAGGAGTTTATTAAACATTTCGAGCCCCGTAGCGACGCTACCGCGGGTCTCGCGCAGACCGACAATCTCAACCTTATCGTTAAGCTTGATGATACCTTTTTCTACGCGACCGGTTGCAACGGTCCCCCGTCCGGAAATCGAGAAGACATCCTCGACGGGCATCAGGAAAGGCTTGTCAACCTCACGCTCCGGTGTCGGAATCTTTTCATCAACAGCTTTCATCAAGGCGTCGATACTTTTTTCCCCGTCCGCATCGGCTTCGAGCGCCTTCAATGCAGACCCGCGGATGATGGGGCAATCTTTGTAATCTTGAGCCTCTAACATTTCGCCGATCTCCATTTCGACGAGTTCTACAAGCTCTTCATCACCTTTACCGATCTGGTCCATTTTATTTAGGAAGACGACAATGGAAGGGACTCCGACTTGTCTGGCGAGAAGAACGTGTTCCTTTGTTTGCGGCATCGGACCGTCCGTCGCTCCCACTACGAGAATCGCACCGTCCATTTGAGCAGCGCCGGTGACCATGTTTTTGACATAGTCCGCGTGTCCGGGACAGTCTACGTGAGCATAGTGACGATTATCGGTTTCATATTCGACGTGGCTTGAATTGATCGTAATTCCACGGGCTTTTTCTTCGGGACTGTTGTCGATAGAGGCGTAATCGCGAAGCTTGGCTCCGCCCTTTTTTGCAAGGCATGAAGTGATCGCCGCCGTTAGGGTCGTTTTACCGTGATCTACATGCCCGATCGTCCCGATGTTAACATGGGGCTTGTTCCTTTGAAATGATTCTTTAGCCATCGTAGTTATCCTCCGCTTAGGCTCCTATTCATGTGTCAGTTTCATATCTTTGTTTTCTATGCCCAGAATAGGAATTGAACCTACGACCTTTTGCTTACCATGCAAATGCTCTACCCCTGAGCTATCCGGGCACTTAACTTAAGGGTTGAAGCCTTTTCATTTCATCTCGGCTGCTCGATTAAGATGAAGTGGAACGGCGTACTTGCTTACAGTTTTCTGTCGAATGTATTTAAGCTTAGCTATGAGCAAAAAAAAGTGCAACCATTAATCTACCCGGTTACGATCTTTTTTTCCAGACTCTTTTTTCTCGGGGATAACCGACAGCTATTTCTCATAGCTTAAAAGTTTCTGTTGTCGATCCTTAAGCTACTTTTTCAAACCGGAGACTTGAGTGTATAAAGATCGAAGATGAAAAACATCTATCGAGATCGCTATAGAGCGATTAAGAATAATCTCAAGCGAGTCTTTTTTGAAACGAGGTCGGATGAACGGAAGAATGACGGGAAAAGATTTTTATCTTTGACGATAGATGATCCGTGCTTTTGACAGATCGTAAGGAGACATTTCCACCTTGACGGTATCTCCTACAAAAACGCGGATATTACGCATCCGCATCTTTCCGCAAAGGTGAGCGTGAACGGTCATTCCGTTTTCAAGGGTTACTCTGAATGTCATGTTCGGTAGAAGTTCTTCTACGCTCCCTTGTAGTTTAATCGTATCTTCTTTCGGCATACTCTCGTCTTGTTTATTTCTATCTAACGATAGTTAGATTTTATATAAGAACTGATTTTATCCAAAGGGAAAAAAATTTATATAAAAAAATAAATTTTAAATCGAACAACCTTAAAAACCGACCGGGCAAGCGCCTT
>JBCDES010000116.1:0-1693 GCA_039179295.1 Chlamydiota bacterium | reverse complement strand
GTTCGAAATACCCCAAAGCTAAACGCCCGTACCGACCCTTATTCAAGTAAAATTCTTTCTGAATAAAGACCTCCTCCAAAGCGCATCTATTCGTTTGGAAATATTTTACGCCGTCGGAACGGACATTTAAGATTTGAGAAGGATTAAGCATATCGATGTCTCCTATATCGGAGATACTCGCCCGGGCATTGTAGCCTCCCTGAATCTTATAATAGAGTTGATCTAAGAGATATCCTTCAAACCCTGCAACCAGTCCCGCACTATACTTAAATTTACCCGTCGCACTTCCAAAAAACGTCAAAAGACGCGGGCGACTATTAAAGGTCCAAATCATCTTGGAGCGATGATAGAAAAGGGTTCCTTCAAATGCATTCGGCGGAAGCGTCGGTTGCCTCATCGGAGTCAGAATTTCAAGTTCGTCGTCTTCTATCTTTCGCCGTTGAAAACGGAGAAGATCGACCGTTCGGAATCGATATTCATGTGTCGGAATGCCGTCTGCTTCGATCACAACGATTACCGTATCGATGTTAGAAGGAACAAGCGCCGACAACACACTCTTCATCCTCTCCTTCAGATCCCTCTCTTCACGATAAAGAGTATTGATCATCTTGATCCAAAAAGTTCTCCCGTTATTTTCATCTGTTGTGATGTAGAGACGGTGAAGGTTGAGTCCTTGCTCTGCAAAAGCAAAGACAAGTTCCTTTGAAATTTCCTTTTCAGAACGTAAATAACCTAAGGGTTCCGTATCGATCGGCGCCCGGTAATGGGGAGGGTTATCAACCTTTGGAAAAACCCCCTTTGTTTGACCGAGATTATAGCGAAGTGACGCCGAAGCCGCGATCTTCTCACCGCGAATCGTACTCATATTCAGTTGCAACATATCGAAAAACAAGGCGATTAGCCCAATATTCAGACGGCTTTTGACTGTTGTTCCCTTCGGATGTTCATAGAGATGATTCTTATAATCGGTTGCATCCCATTCTCCGAGAACTGTCAACCGATTGAGGACCGGAATGTTTGTCTTTCGAAAAGGTGTCCATCCCAATCCCCCGAAAAACCCTTTTATCCTCCCTTTTCCCCAGCCCAATGTTCCTTCCAGATTCCACCGAAGCATTTTTTTCGTACCGACCACATAAAAAGCATGGAATCGCTTGGTTCCGTAAAAATCTTCTAAACCGATTGCAATTTCAGGGAATCGTGCAAAACCGTCCGTTTCCCGAAGTAGGGCAAGCTTTAAGTTTGCTCCTCGATCGGTAAAATCGCCAAATCCCATCGATCCCATAGTCGGATCGAGAATTCCGATATAGGTCGTATAGTTAATCCCGAATTCCAAACGCTCCAGCGCCTGAATCGTCGCGGCATAACTCCGATAGGGAGGAACGTAAGCAAATCCCGCGGCAACGGTCCCCACACGATTCATCCGAGCGGAAGGGATCGAAAAATAGCCGCCTATCAAAAAATGATTATAATGAAAGGGAAGCGTTTCTTCGATCTCATCATCCACTTCCTTTACCAACGATAGATCTCTAAATAGATCGGTCACATCTTCTTTTCCGTGGAGGGAAAAGACTACCGATAAAAATGAGAGAACAAGTCTAAAAACCAAATTTAATAGAGCTCTAAACTTCACCGTTTTCATTCCGTTTGGTTTTTAGACTTGTTCTCTCATTTTTATCGGTAGTCTTTTCCCTCC
>JBCDES010000099.1:0-2747 GCA_039179295.1 Chlamydiota bacterium | reverse complement strand
TTTTTTCGAGGTTATGCACATTTTCTACAATATATTTACCGGCTCCCAAAATAATTTTATGCACCGGAAATCGGGAGGTAGGTAGATCCGGACTTAATGTATCGATACCGATTCCCGTAACATTTCTTGAGATTAAAAGATGTGCCGCTGATTCGGACATGCTAGGGAACGAATGGTTATTACGGTACTGCTTCGGGTTGTTCCAATGCCGACTCCAACCTGTGTAAAAGGCAACGAAGCTATTTTCTTGTATCCTACCGTATTCATTTTCAAAGCCGATGATTTCGTCGTCTGAAATTTTATAATCGGCGGTTATTTTTTCATGAACATCGATCACGACAAGAGGGGCAATCAAGTGATCTAACGGTAATTTCTCCACCGTAGCGGCGCCGGGCAAACAATGGCTTGGGCAATCGATATGCGTACCGATTCCGGCGTCCATTTTTACTCGCTGAACTCTAAATTTGACTTGTGAGTCAGATGCATCATAATCGAGCTCGAGAGTCCGATTAAAACCGGATTCACCGCTCCATGAAGGTGATTCCTCGGACAATGTGTGTGTCAGATCTATTAATTTGTAAGGGAATTTATTCATGTGACCTCATACTGGAATGCAGATGATTTATTTTTAGAATCGGCGCCATACGATCCCGGATCGACAAAAAATCGACCGTAGCTCTTTTGATTTTCGGGCGATCCATTGACGGTTTTACCCGATGGTGTATCGATCTTATCGCTTCCTTGCTTTATTGTTTGTAATCAATCCGGTTTCCTTCTCTAAAATCGTTTTAGAGAATATGGATTCTCTTAAACCGTCTATGATCGGAAACGGCGATCGCAATGCAATCAATCTCATCGAATCTATCACGGGCAGCGATCACATCGTATTACCGACCTATTTTTTTAGGAGTCTTTTTTAACCGTTCTCGATCGATCACCCTCATCTCGTAGAGTAAGAGTATCTGCGTAATAGTTCAAGCCTTCTTCTTGAGGAAAAAATTCTCAATTTTTAGGTCATGGATCGAGATCAGTATTTCCGGAATGTTATCTTCGGCAAAATTTTTATGATCGGACTGAAAACATTGCAGGTCGGACCCGTAATCACATCGCTTTTTCAAGGTAAAATGAAAGATCTCTTTTTTTTTTCCCCCCTTAACGAGTAAACTTAGGGGATGACTGACAAAGAAAAGATAAAAGTAAAAGTGCCTCCTCATTCAAAGGAATCTGAAATGATGGTTTTGGGATGCATGCTTACGAAGGTGAATAGCCTCAATGTTGCGGCGGATGCTTTGCAAAGCTTAGACTTTTACTATCTAGAGCATCAAACGATATTCACCTGTCTAAAAAGACTGTTCAAAAACGATAAACCCGCAGATATTCATCTCGTTGCCGAAGAATTAAAACGGACGTCCGCACTCGATGAGATCGGAGGGGTTGGGTACTTGACGACCCTGGCTCAATATGCGGGAACTTCGGCCTACATCGAACAATATGTCGAGCTGATAAAAGATAAATCGATTCTTAGAAGAATGATCGACGCCGCTCAGGAAGTTGAAAAAAAAGCACTGGAAGAGCCGGCCGATGTTTCCGGCGCTCTTGATGATGCTCAAAAAAAATTCTTTGCCATTTCACAAAATGCCCAGCCAAGAGCCGGTAAACAGCTCAAAGACATTTTTTCAGGGGTCTATCACGATCTGGGTCTTCCCTATTTAAAAGAGTTGGAACAAAGGCAAGAAACCTATTTAGAGAAAGGGGAAGATGCCCATGCCTTCACAGGTATCCCGACAGGATTTCCCGATCTTGACGGTATAATCAACGGACTCGAATCCTCTAACCTGATCATTTTAGCAGGGCGCCCGGGAATGGGCAAAACGGCTTTTGCTTTGAACATTGCAGAACATATCGCCTTTGATCAACGTGAGCCGGTTGCCATTTTTTCCCTAGAGATGAGTGCGGAGCAACTCCTTCACCGGATGATTTGTTCTCAATCGGAAGTTGAATCGAGTAAAATTCAAACCGGTTCTCTAAACGGTTCCGAGTTTCAACGGGTCGTTGGCAGCGTCAACAAAATGCAACAAGCGCCGATGATCATCGACGACCAACCGGGTCTAAAAATCACCGATCTCCGAGCTCGGGCTCGTCGCCTGAAAGAAGCGCACGATATCCGGTTTTTAGTGGTCGACTATCTTCAACTTTTATCCGGCTCGGGAAGTCATTACGGGATAGATAATCGGCAGGGGGAAATCGCTGAAATCTCTCGAATGCTTAAAAACTTGGCGCGCGAGCTCGACATTCCTATCCTGTGCGGCTGCCAACTGTCACGAAAAGTTGAAGAACGGAACGGGCATAGACCGATGATGTCCGATCTTCGAGAATCGGGAGCGATCGAACAAGATGCCGATATTGTGATGTTTCTCCTTCGACGCGAATACTATGATCCCAATGACAAGCCGGGTCTGGCTGAAGTGATCGTCGGAAAAAACCGTCACGGTAGAATCGGAAATATCGATGTCGCTTATCGAAAGGAGTTTGCTCAGTTTGCAAGCTATACGGAGGTAGGCGATGACTCGGTGGAGGATAACTCTGAAGCTTTCGGTCCTTTTTCTCGAACCGATTGAGAATTTTCAATTTTCTTCAGTCGTTTATCGATATTGTGGAGTTGCTGACGTAAAGGCTCCAGCTTCTTTTCAACCATTTTTTCAATGCAACCTTGGTGACCGTTTAAAAAATCGAGACTTTCAAGGTCA
>JBCDES010000049.1:0-9183 GCA_039179295.1 Chlamydiota bacterium | reverse complement strand
GAAAAATTACCGGATCAATTTTTACATCTTTAATCTTTGATTTTCTTTTTCTAATTCTTCTATCTTCCGTAAATAATTATGGTTGAAACGGTTAAAATCATTTGAGTATGATTTACTCGTATTTATTTTTTCCATATCGTTTCCGGTTGTTTTCACTAAGAATGAAATATCTAAAATTCTTTTAAGAATCGATTATAGTGCGACATCAACCATATCGCTATTCCTCTATATAATGCAACCGATTTGAAATCTAAAAAACTGCCCGTCTTTAAATGCATTCCTTCCGAAATAAAGCGTCTCACATATCGATTCTTTTCTTCCCCCGAAATGATTGAGCCGGCGGTCGATAAGTCAGTCTCGATGCCATAGAGAATCGATTAAAACCTCAAGTCAAAGCCGGTCGCCCGTGCTTAAAATGTCGCACCATTAAAAAATATTTTATCCCGTATCTCTCTTGATCGCTTAGTGATCTGCAGATTGTAGAATTTGTACCGATAATCTCATCATCAGGCATTACTATCGCCTCCTTATAAGACGTTGCTATCCCGCCGTTTCGGCAACAGGGTTACCGTTTCGGTTTGAAAGATGGTCTACACCCTCTTTTTTCCAACGATTTTAGATAACATCCCGGGGAAAAGGATCAGGTGAACCGGATAAAGGATCCACCAATACAGCCGACCGACAACCCCTTTCGGGCGAAAGGTCGCCGTTTGATCGACGCCGTTTCGGCGGACACGGAACTCGAGCCAAGCCTCTCCGGGTAGCTTCATTTCGGCATATAATTTAAGGATCCGATGCTCCTCATCTACCTGTAAAACGCGCCAAAAATCAATCGTATCTCCCGATTTCAAGACTTTGCGGCGCGTCCTTCCGCGACGGAGTCCCACTCCGCCGATAAAACGATCGGTTAACCCGCGCAAACGCCAAGCCCAATCCATAAAGTAGTAGCCGTGAACGCCTCCGATAGCATAAATCCGTTTAAAGACGCGATCGGGATCTTCGTCAAAGGATCGGGTCACTCTATAGTGATAAGAGCCGTGCTCCGGGATTTTCAACAGATCGTGGTATTTGGGATCGATTCCGCTACTGGTCCAAGAATCGCGCCAGCTGGAGATGACGGCATTTTCTTCAATCCGACTCAGGGCTGTTGCAACGGCCTTTTCGTACGTAAGGCATTGTCTCGGGAGAATCTTGTCGATCTTATGTTCCATGCAAACCGCATCGACTTTCATACTATCGACCAGCGAACGGGCCAGAAAGTAGTTTGTAGCGGTGATAAAAATCAACCAGTAGGAGGAGAGTTTAGGGGTAAAAAAGGGGACGGCGATAATCCAGCGAAACAGTCCTCGAACCCTTGCATACCCCAGCAGCATCTCTTTATAGGTCAGGATATCGGGTCCGCCGATGTCGAAGGTTTGTCCGATGCACTCTTTTTTATCGAGAGCTTCACTTAGGTAAAAAAGAACATCGCGCACGGCGATAGGTTGGCAGCAACTCTCCACCCATTTGGGGGCAACCATAATCGGGAGCTTCTCGGCGAGATCTCGAATGATTTCAAACGATGCACTGCCGGAACCGATAACGATTCCGGCACGAAATACGGTCACGGGAATCGGTCCCGTCCGGAGGATCTTTTCGACCTCCAAACGGGAACGGAGATGTTTCGAAAGGTTTTTGCTCGAGATCAAGCCGGTGAGGTAGATTAACCGTTTGCAACGCGTCTTTGCCAGCACTTCAACGAAGTTTTCAGCAGCTTTTCGATCGCTTTTCTCAAAATCTTCCAACCGATTTGACATCGAATGGACCAAATAATAAGCCGCATCGATCGCTTTCGGAAGTCCGAAACCTTTACCGAGGTCTCCACCGATAACCTGCACTCGATCTTGAAATTTTTCAGGGATTAAAACGCTTTGCGGGACCCGAGCCAAAGCGATCACTTGATGCCCTTTTTCAGCAATCACTTGAAGAAGGCGCGTTCCGACATAACCTGTAGAACCCGTTACCAGCACTTTCATCATTAATCCGAATTCTCTACACTCGGTTTTTTTTAATAAAGCGAAAATGAGCTTTCCGTTTCAATGGCTGAAAAAACCGAAAAGGCAACCCCCAAGAAACTACGCGATGCGAGAAAAAAAGGGCAGGTTGCCAAATCAAAAGATTTTCCCGCAGCGTTCACTTTCGCCACCTCTTTTGCCCTTATCGTCGCCACTTCCGGCTTCTTCTTTAGAAATTTAGCGGGTTTTATGGTTCAAGCCTTTGACGGAATAAAAGAGGGAAGTCAAATCGAAACGCATATTCCGATGTTTATGCGATCTGCTTTCCAGGTCATTTTCAGCACGTCGATGCCTTTCATGGTCCTCATTTCATTGATCGGTATTTTAGTGAACTTTTTGATTATCGGACCCCTCTTTTCCGTCCAGGCGATGAAGCCCGATATCAAGAAACTGAACCCCGTGACCAATCTAAAGGGAATTTTCAAGATCAAGACCTTTATCGAACTCATCAAATCGATCCTAAAAATCTTGGGAGCGGTCCTTTTAATCTATTCCGCGGTCTACAACAGCCTCCCGGAAATCATCGCAACAGCCGGAATGCCCGTCCTCGGTGCTGCGGTCATTTTCAGTGACTTTTTAATCAAAGTTGCCTTTCGGGTCGGAGTTTTTTTTCTGGCGATTGCTATTTTCGACCTCGTCTTCCAAAAACGAAACTTTGCTAAAGAAATGAAGATGGAAAAGTTTGAGGTCAAACAAGAATACAAGGATACCGAGGGGAATCCCGAAATCAAAGGGAAAAGGCGACAGGTCGCCCAGGAAATCGCCTATCAAGAAAACCCGAGAGCTGCGAGAAAGGCGCGCGCCGTTATCACAAACCCGATTCACATCGCCGTCGCCCTAAGGTATGACGAACAAGAAGACCCCGCTCCTTTTATCTTGGTGATGGGAAAAGGAACCGCTGCACAAAATATCATAAAAGTCGCGCAAGAAAACGATATTCCCATCATGAGACAGGTCGATTTAGCACAAGAACTATACAATAAAGGGGCAGAGGGGCAATATATACCTGAAGAGACCTATGAAGCGATTGCCGAGGTCTTGAAGTGGTTGGACAGACTCGAAGCCACGGCAAACCCCGAATACAATATAGACCTATTTAAATAGAAAAAGATAGCAATCAAGTAAGGTACGATACGATACCGATAGGATGGTATGCAAAGTTTTAGCAGCTACTTCGGAAGCTCAAAATTTTTAGGGCTCGTCAGCCGGTCGAGCGACGTTATCCTCGCCGCTTTCGTGATTACGATTATCGGGATGATCATCATTCCCGTCCCCCACACTGTCATCGATATCATGATTGCGATGAATCTGGGCGTTTCCATCTGTCTGTTGATGGTCGCCCTTTATATTCAAAAAGCGGTTCATCTCTCTATCTTCCCCTCGATTCTCCTCGTCACCACCCTCTTTCGATTAGGGATTGAAATCGCGGCGACAAGGCAAATTCTCCTCCATGCCGATGCGGGGAAGATCATTGAGACCTTCGGCAAGTTCGTCGTAGGGGGAAATTTTATCGTCGGCGGCGTTGTCTTCTTAATCATCACCATCGTGCAGTTTATCGTCGTCACAAAAGGTGCCGAGCGGGTTGCCGAGGTCGCCGCACGCTTTACCTTGGATGCGATGCCCGGTAAGCAGATGAGTATCGATGCCGATCTTCGAAGCGGGATTCTCGATGCAAACCAGGCGCGTGAAATGCGTCTGGCGCTCCAAAAAGAAAGCCAACTTTACGGAGCCATGGACGGTGCGATGAAATTCGTCAAGGGGGATGTGATCGCAAGTATCGTCATCGCCGTGATCAACATTATCGGCGGTCTCGTTATCGGGATGCTGATTCACAAGATGACCGCGATGCAATCGGCGAAAACCTATTCCCTTTTATCGATCGGTGAAGGGCTCGTTACCCAAATCCCGTCGCTGATGATCTCTCTCACGGCCGGTATCGTCACGACACGGGTTTCCAGCGAGAAGAAGAATACCAACCTCGGTAAAGATATCTCCTCGCAAATCTTCAGCCACTCTAAAGGATTGATTCTTGCGGCATCGGTTACCTTCGGACTCTCCTGGCTTAAAGGATTTCCCCATTGGATTTTCTGGCTACTGACTCTCCTGTTTGCCGGAGTCGGGATTCGGAATCAGTTTAAACAAAAAAAACGGGCGGCAAAGGCTAAGGCGGGAAGCATCGGCTCTGCAAGTGTTGAAACCGATATCGACGGACATACCGTCGTCGGCGGAGGAGTCGATGATTATGCCCTCACCCTACCCGTTATTCTCGAAACGGGAAAGAACCTCGCAGCCTTGATTAAAAAAGAAAAAACGGGAACCACCTTCGGCGATGAAATGGTTCCGAAAATGCGACATGCCCTCTATCAAGATCTGGGAATCCGCTTTCCTGGGGTTCATGTCAGAACGGACTCCGATTCGCTAGGACCGAACGAATACTCGATTTTCTTAAACGAAGTTCCCATCATTCGCGGGCGGGTAACTGAAAACTCGGTCCTTACAAACGAGACCGAAGAGACGCTTAAGCGTTACAACCTCCCCTTCACGACTGCAAAAAATATGATCGGAACGGCCGCTCTCTGGGTTGAAAATCGGTATGTAGAAGTCCTTAAAAAAGCAGGGATCAAGTATTGGAAACCTCTTGAAGTGATGATCCTCCACCTATCCCAATTCTATAAGCAATATGCCGCCGAGTTCCTCGGTATCCAGGAAGTGCGGGCGATCTTGGAGTTTGTGGAAAAATCATTTCCCGACCTGGTTAAAGAGGTCACGCGCCTCGTTCCTCTCCAAAAGCTCACCGAAATTTTCCGTCGTCTCGTTCAGGAACAAGTTTCGATTAAGGACCTACGTACCATCTTGGAATCGCTAAGCGAATGGGCTCAAACGGAAAAAGATACCGTTTTATTAACCGAATATGTCCGCTCGTCGTTAAAACGGTACATCAGCTACAAACACTCACTGGGACAAACAGTCCTTTCCGTCTATCTTCTCGATCCTGAAATCGAAGATATGATCCGAGGAGCGATTAAGCAAACCTCTGCGGGCTCTTACCTCGCCCTCGATCCCGACTCGGTCCAGCTGATCTTACATGCCATGCGCAAAGTCATCGTCCCCACACCGCCGGGCGGACAACCTCCGGTCCTTCTGACGGCAATCGATGTGCGTCGCTTCGCACGCAAGTTGATCGAAGGAGATTTTCCCGATCTTCCGGCGGTTTCATATCAAGAAATCGTCCCCGAAATTCGGATTCAACCTCTCGGTCGGGTTCAATTATCATAATTTTTTCCTACGATTTTCGGTTGCGGCGGTCGGTGGGAGGATATCGCCATAATAACCGCGGAAGTAAAAAGGGGCGGTGTTCTATGGAAACGATAGCGTAAAGAGACTCGATTGTTAATAACTCGCTTCATCGAGCGTGACCTTTCCCCGAAAGATTCGATAGATCCAATAGCCGTAAGCAACAACGGCGAGACCGACCTTGATCGTTTCAATCGTTGCCCCGAAATGTGAAAAGGGTCAGGCTGCGAGCCCCGTTATCGATCGATGATCAGCCATGCAACGATAGGTTCCCAACCCGAAAAGAACGATCAAAAACGAGACTCGAACATGAAAAGATCAAGGTTATCCGACCTTTTTTTCTACGGACAAAATAGGGGATGCAACCGATGGCGACCAGGGTTAAGATAGCGATTCCGAAAAGGTAGGGGGAGAAAATGAGTAGAGGAGAGCTGTCGAGAAGTATCGAAGGGAAAAATGGGTTTAAGGTTCGCTACAGCCCCCTCTTTGCAAAGGATTCATCGGCATCCTATCCGTTTCAATTTTTATTTGTCAAGCTGCTTCGGTGCGACATTGAAACCGAGAACCGATCTAAAATGAAACGGATCGTTTCAAGGAAAGAAAACTTTTGAAAAATAGACCCGATCGCACTTGCAAGCAACTCAAGAAAAGCATATGGTGATAGAGTTATGGTATTTCACTACTCAAACAGTCCTCTAATCGAAATTGTGGTTATCGCGATCATGATCAACTACATCCTTTCGTTCTTCTGGAACACCCGCTCGATGGATCTGATATTGGGACTCCTCGCTTTTCTTCTAATTTTTGCCATATCTTCCGTCTTCAATCTCCCCGTCCTCCATAAATTGATGCTTGAAATCTCCAGTGTAGCCGTCATCGCCGTTTTGATTATCTTTCAACCGGAGCTCCGCGTTGCCCTTTCCAAGCTGAGCCTGAAAGGAAAGAGGTATAAAGAGATCACCGAATTCGATAAATTCTTAGATCAATTAGCCTCGTCGGTCTACCGCCTGTCCGATAAGAAAATAGGCGCTCTCATCGCGTTGGAAAATGAGGACTCCCTCGATGAATTCGCTTTGAAAGCGATCATGCTCAATGCCAGCTATTCTTCCGAACTTTTGGAATCCATCTTTGTCACGACAACGCCGCTTCATGACGGCGCCGTCATCATTCATGACCTCACAATCGTTGCCGCCGCCGTAATCCTCCCGTTGGCGGAAGATAGTTCTCAAGTCGCCAGATCGATGGGAACCCGTCATCGAGCAGGACTCGGAGTCAGCCAGTTAACCGATGCCCTTTTAATCGTCGTTTCCGAAGAAACGGGAAAGGTCTCGATTGCAAGAGACGGAATCATGACAAGAGGGATCAAAATCGATCGGTTCAAAGGAATTATCCGTAGCGTCTTTAACCCCCCTCTTAAAAAGACGCTTCAAGGTCGATTCGATTTTAAGGAGTGGCTGAGAAAATGAGAACCCTTCTCAAGAACTTGTTTATCGATAACTGGCCCCGTAAATGTCTGTCCGTTATCTTAGCCGTTATCACTTGGTTCGTCGTCAGTAAATCGCTGACAACAACCAAGACGATCAGCAATATCCCCGTGAAGATTGAGAATATTCCTCCGGGTAAAACCGTCGAAGGAATTCAATCAAACGGTCTTCTGAATCGAAGGGTCAACCTGACCCTTTCCGGAAACAAAAGCGTGCTTGAAGATTTAAATGCCAACGACCTGCATATCGTTTTCGATGCAAGCGGTCGAGAGGGAGAGTGGATCGCTTCCATAGGTCGCAAAAACCTCCGCGTCGACCATTCGGATCTCAATATTTCTCAAGGAATCAGTCGCGTCTCTCAACAAAATTTCATCATCAAGCTCACAAAACTTGTCTCTGAAAAAATCCCCGTCATCATGACTCAACCGATCGGAGAAGCTCCCATAGGCTACCAATTTGTCGATATTTGGCCTTATCAGCTCAATATCACGGTCAGCGGTCCGGAAGAGATCGTTAAAAAACTGAAAAACCGGGGACTCAACCTTACTTTCAACCTAAACGACATTACAAAAACAACACTCGACGAACTCAGAGCAAGCGCTACGAAACGCTACTCCGATGTTGTCGGTTTTTATGTACCGAATGCGTGGAAACAAATTTCCATCCCGTCACTTTCACCGACGCCGATTGAAATCAATGACCCCGATGCACGGCTTTTACGAATCGACTTTCTACGCTACGAGCTTTTAAAATTGAGTTCCCCCATTCCCATTACCCTCTATTTTCCTCCAAGTGCCGCGGCAACAATCACCCCTTCGAAGGTGAACATTATCCCCAATCACGTCGTAGAAAATCGAAGCGGTAGTAAAATGATCACCAAAACCCTTTACGCAAAGGGTGTGAGCGCTCTTTTTTTAGATGTCGTCAAGGATATGGTTGAAATCGCCGTAATCGTCAACCCTAATGAGAACGATAGACTTGAGTGGAGCACACAATTCATCAACGCCCGAACTTTAGAAGAGCGTTACCTCCGCTTTATCAAATCCGATGCAACCGATGACGAATTCCGCGATCTTCAACCCCACCTTCGCGACAATTATTTAAGGAATCGATTCCGCAATTATATGAATCGATTCCGACTCTACACATCCGATCATGAAGTTTTCGAACTGGCGCCCGTCCTCCAAGGAAACTCCGTTTCAGTAACCGAACTAAAACAAAATGAATCATAACGCTCCTCCCACCGCCGCTATTAAAGTCACAATCGTTTCTCGACACATCAAGGGACTTGGGGGATTGGAAAAGTGGACCCGTCGCATTAGCAACGGATTTTCACGAAAAGGTGCCCTCGTCACTGTTCTGACCTCCGATACTCCCGAAAAAAACAACTCGAAACCCTTCATCGATACCCGGACGCTGCCACTAACAAAACGGCTCAATTTTCAAAAAATAGACCAATTCAATCGCCTGGTTCGACAATGGAACCGGCGCCATCAAGCCGATATCATCTTCGGGATGGACGGGACAAGTCATCAAACCCATCTGCGGGCAGGAAACGGCGTTCATGCCGCCTATTTAAAACAGCGACACACTCTTGAAGATTATCCTCGGTATAAAAGCTTGCTCAACCCCCTCAATCGAACGATTTTGAACATCGAAAAAAAAGCTTTTGAAAATCCCGAGCTAAGGGTTCTGTTTACAAATTCCTACATGGTAAAGAACGAAATTCTTGAACATTACCGGGTTTCTCCCGATAAAATCGAAGTGATTCACAACGGAGCCCCTTGGAAAGAGACGGAGCGACTCTTCTCCCGTTGGGTCGAAAACAAACAACAAGGGTGGATGAAGTATCGCCTCGATCCCACCCTTTACCATTTCCTTTTTATCGGGAACGGATACGAAAGAAAAGGGTTAGGCCCTCTTTTGAAAGCTCTGGCAACGCTAAGCAATAAAGGGTTTCATCTCTCGATCGTGGGTAAAGATCGTAAAATCGAAACATTTATCAAACTTGCCAAGTCACTGGGGCTTGAGAAACGGAGTCGCTTTTTCGGACCCGTTTCGGATGTCTATCCCTTATTCCAGCTTGCAGATTGCCTTGTCATCCCCTCCCGCTACGATCCGTTTGCAAACGTAACCGTCGAAGCCTTAGCCATGGGTCTTTTCGTCGTCTCATCAAAAAATAACGGCGGACATGAGATTCTTCAAGACGAGACGGGAACGATCATCGAAAACCTAGCATCGATCGATTCTCTAAGAGCTTCCCTCGAGTATGCGATGTCCCATCCTAAAACATCGGCGGGATCGCAAGCAATCCGCGACAGTGTCAAACATCTCGATCATTCCGATCAACT
>JBCDES010000044.1:0-10465 GCA_039179295.1 Chlamydiota bacterium | reverse complement strand
ACGCCCCTTTTACCCCGTCTCTTTCCCTAAATCTGTTCCGATTAAAAAAACGCCTGTATAAATTCAAAAATTTAAACGCCCCTACCGTTTCCCCACCCACACTTTTCATAATAAACACGACGGTGATAGCGACAAGGGATAGGAGGAGAAAGTAGAGGAGCTTGACATTTTGTCCTTGAAGCCGGGCTTGTTTTTCATCGAAACAGATTGCGAGAAAGCGACGGTGAAAAAGGGCCGTCGTCGCTAGTACGACGCCGTCGAGCCCCAAGAGGATGACGATATCCGATTTACTTGCCCATAAGATGTTTCCGAAAAGGTAATTCGAGATTTCATTCGTATGACCCGGGGTTAGGGAGATTAAGATCACACCGATCGACATTCCGAAAGACCACAGGGCGGCGATCACCGTGTCTTCTCGTTGTCGATAATAGAGGCGGACCGTACCGATCAGCCAAGCGGAAAGGATTGCGGCTACTATAGCTCCGTGAACCGGTTCCAACCACTCGACGTGGTAGACCCGTTTAATATAAAGAGCGGCTCCCAACCCCCCTAAAACGGAATGGGCGATACTGCTAACGATAAAGACGATCCGTTTCACGACGACATAAGAACCGATGATCCCTCCGGCGATAGAAGCTCCCAGTGCGGCAAAAAGAGCCGAGCGGAGAAATGATTGTGTGAAAAGGGCTGTGATAAACGAAAGATTATCCATGATAGATTCCGATCGTAAAGTGTTTGCAGACATCTTGAGGGTTGATCGAAGAAATTCGGTGTTGAAAACAGAGGACCCGCTCTACATTGCTGATGATCGCATCAAAGTTATGCGTAACGATCAGGATCGTTTTCTTTCCCCGAAGTGTTTTGAGGTAAGCAAAAATCGCTTGTTCCGATTCGGTATCGATATTGGCGGTCGGTTCGTCCAACAGAAGGACTTCGGGGTTACACATGAGTGCGCGGGCAATCAGAACTTTTTGTGCTTGCCCGCCGGAAAGACTGCCGAAAGGGCGTTGTTCCAACCCTTCACAGCCTACATCTTTTAGGAGCCTTTTGGCGCGACTCTTTTCTTCTCCGCCAAGCCCTCCCCACCACTTCAATTTTGATAGACTTCCCGTCAAGACGACCTCTAAAACGGAGATGGGAAACTCTTTGTCATAAGCGTTCATTTGGGGGACATAACCGATTTTTGTTGGGGAAGCGGCGACGCTAACGGTTCCTTTTGTCGGAGATAAAAACCCCAATATCAGTTTGAGGGCGGTTGTTTTCCCTCCGCCGTTCGGTCCGATGACCCCGATATATTCCCCCTGATTAACCGCGAGTGTCACATCCCGTAAAGCATCGACGCTTCCGTAAGAAAAAGAGACTTTTTTGAACTCGATGACCATGCTACTTAGTGATGTCGTTTCCTATTTTCTCAATCGTTGCTAAGACATCTTCTGCTAACGGATCGAAAGATTCAATACGAAGACCTAATTCATTTGCAACCGTTTCGGCTCCCTTATTGTTAAACTGAGGGCTGGTAAAGACGCAGATGACCTCTGAGCGTTTGACATGGTCATAGATACGGGAGATATGTTGGGGACGCGGGTTTTTCCCTTCATAGTCGATCGCGATTTGGATCAGCTGATAATCATGGCAAAAATAGCCCAGGGAAGCATGGGAGACGACGATCGATTGTTTTCGGTAGGGTCGGAGCTTTTCCTCTAATCGTCTGTCCAGAGCTTCGATTTTTTTGATCAGCGCCGCTCCGTTTTGACGGTATCTCTCGCTATTTTCGGGGCTGAGCTCGGACAAAACCCGGATTAAGACTTCGGTTTGAATGATGAGATGCTTAGGTCCCAACCAAAAGTGAAGATCTTTTGAAGGACTCGAAGGGGGACCGGTATCGTTGCAACGATCGGCACCGTTCGTATCTTCCGAATAGGGGAGTAGCGGGATTGTCTCATTCATTTGTAAGAGACGTACCGTTTTTTTTGCATCGCTCAGAGCTACCAACAGTTTTTTTTCATAACCTTCGCCGACACCGATGAACAGCTCGGCCTGTTGAATCATTTGCATCTGTCGGGGGGTAACTTCGGCGGTATGGGGACAAAAATGATCTCCCAACATCGACCGGACGGTCATCGTATCGCCGGCGATCGCTTTGACCAACGAGACGTACGGCGGGATGCTCACCACGACGGCGGGGGGGTTATCGACTCCGGGAGCTTTGTCGGAACAGCTAACGAGAACGGCTAAGGCAAACAACAAGGAGCGGGGAATCGACCGTTTCATTTTTTTCATCCTTTTTCGGACTCAATATAACCCAGAGGGGCAATTGCTACCTACAACTATGTTAGAGGGTAAAGGGTTACGGTCCCGAACGGATCGAAACGGTTGTTTGCAAGGCGCCGAAGGAGCATCCCGGATATCGTTCGGAAAGGGAAAGATATTTCCTCGTTCCGTTTCTTTATCTTTAAGATTTAAGCGGTTTCGATCTTTGCATCGGAGATAAAGATCGGAATAAAGCATTTGATTTCCTTATCTCGATCAGTTTTTATCCGTTTATTTATCGTTACAAAGTTATTTTTCAGATATCCCGACCGTTGAAAATCGGTTTAATAAGGTGAAACGATTATTAAGATAGTCGCCGTGGAAAAGCTTGAGAAACGGTCGGGTTTCTTCGGTTTTTGACGGCGTGGAATCCGGCAAGATATGCGGGCAACAAGGGTTACCGGAATTTTACGGTGCGTTTGCTGTAAATTAACGGATATGCTATCAGTTAAAACAGTGAAAAGTGGTAGTGATGGATTTTAATCCTTATCGTCCGGCAAGCCAGATCTTTAAGAAACGAAATTTTTCGGAGGAGTGTCCGAGCGGTCGAAGGAGCACGCTTGGAAAGCGTGTATACGCGATAAGTGTATCGTGGGTTCGAATCCCACCCCCTCCGAATCCCCTTTTACGGGAAAAATTCCGACCTCCGCACAACCGGGTCAATCGAAGAAAACGGGATTCCGGTGATGAAACGCTCTTTTCGCGGACGTAAGGAGTTTGAAACCGCCGATTTGGGTAGCCTATCCGAGAAGAATGCCGTCTGCCGTCGCACCCCGTTTGAAACGGTCGGCATCTCGATGCTACCTCCAAATATGCAACGATTCGTCATGATCGAGTAAGAGACTCGTTCTCCGCCGTCGTGAACGAATTCGCTCGAAAGCAGCTATGAGCGATCGATCCAGTGAACCTCGGATAAATCGTCACGGAGTAAGCTTAAGAAAAATCGATCCCGTCGCTCAACACCTGCCTTGGACGTCTCTATCGACGAGGCTACGGATATGATCGGATACGATGACGACCGGAGAAGTTTAAGTAAACAATTCCAATAACGAGAAAGGGATGGCATTGAAAAAAAACGATATCGAAAGGTTCAAACGGCGGCTGCTTGAGATGAAAGCTCTGTTAGGCGCCTCTTTGAAAGCCGTTTCGGACGATGTCAAGACTTCCGAAGAATCCAAAGGGTATTCTCAACACCAAGCGGATGAGGGGACCGATGATTTCGGACAAACCATCAGCATCGAAGTGTCTACGAAAGAACAACAGATGATTCGACAAATCGATCGCGCTTTAGATAAAATCGAAGAGGGGACTTACGGCATTTGCGATGTCACCGGCGACGAGATCCCGCTCAAGAGACTTGAAGCCGTTCCTTACGCAAATATGACGGTAACCGCCCAAGAAAAGATTGAAAAAGGGATGATGTAACGCCATGACGAGAAAAAGGGGATCGATTTTAGTTTTTTTAGCGATCGTTTTCTTTATCATCGACGCCGTTTCAAAATATTGGGTCGATCGAAACCTGATCCCGATCCAATATGCGACTCCCCACTATCCCTTCGGGGGGATCGGAGTGTTTCAAAATGTTTTCGGAATCGACTTTGCTATTAATAAGGTAAACAACAACGGTGGAGCATGGGGGCTTTTTGCCAGCTTCCCCAAAGCCCTCTTCGTCGTTCGAATCGTGATTATCCTCGCCCTTTTGAGTTACGTCCTGTTCTTTAATCGAGACGGGAAAAAAGAGCTCTCTTTCACGTTGATCATTACGGGGGCTCTGGCAAACATTGCCGATACCTTTATTTACGGGTCGGTTGTCGATCTGTTCCACTTCGTCTTATGGGGCTACTCTTTCCCGATTTTTAACGTGGCGGATACGCTCATTTTCTTCGGTGTCGCGATCATGATTTTTCAAGAACTTCTAAGAAAAGTAGGGTCCTATGCAGCTCAGCCATCCAAAAGTTGAAGGGGTGATGCAGCCCTCTAAATGGCTTTCTCATCGCGCACTCTTGGATGTTCGAGAGATGGAAGCGCTGTTTAAAAGTCTTCCCCCTTTTTCGATCTATAATGTTTCGGAACTCGTTGCCTTGGAAGAAGCGCTCATCTCTCATGAACAATTCCTTTCAAAATATATCGATTACGTCACCTCTCTCAAAGCCGGACTGATTCCCGATGAAAAAGAACTCAAGCCCTATTTTTCAGCAGCCTTTTCCTGCACCGGCGATTCCCTCTATGCTATAGAATTAAAGGAGGGGAAGTGTATCGTCAGACCTAAAAAGCCCGTCGTGCAACTCGGTTTGCACCACTTTACCTTTTCCGAGGAGGATCATGCGTTTCACTCGATGGTTCACTCAAAGCGCGGCGTGACGTGGGGGATTCAATTTGCTTTTCCGCAGCTTTATTCCAATTCGATCGAAAACGATGTCGTCGAGGTGTATAAAAACTCTCGATTTCCCAACACCGAGCTGTTTAAAACCCTAGCGAAATGGATGCGGGAAAAAACCACTCCGACCCCTTTTAAAGTAAGGGATCGTCCGATCCATGCAACGTTTCGATTGGGGAAAGGGTGTAGAAGTTGGATTCATACCCATGCTCAGCTAGAAACGGTAGGGCTTTCGGTATGACTTTGGAAATCCTCTCGATCGGAAACGAACTGTTGTCGGGACATACCGTAAACAGCAATGCCGCCGTGATCGGGCAAGCCTTATTGCCTCACGGTTTTTCTATCGATAAAGTCACCCTCCTCCCGGATGAAAAAACCCTTTTAACGAGAGGGATCGAAGAGGCTGTGGAGCGCGCCTCTTTCGTTATCACCACCGGCGGGCTGGGTCCTACGGGAGACGATTTAACACGTCCTATCATCGCCGCGATTTTCAATATCCCTCTCGTGCGTGATGAAGCGGTCGCTGCCGACCTGACCGAGCGCTTCGGGAAAAACCCGACCCTCGAAGACCAAGCCATGATTCCCAAGGGAGCGACCGTTATTCCGAACCCTTTAGGGACGGCTCCGGGATTTATAGTAGAGGGAAAGGGGGTGGTGCTTGTTTTACCCGGCGTTCCGGCTCAAATGGAAATCATGCTCCCTGCCGTGATCGCCTATTTAGAAAAACACCATACCAAATCGGAGTATGTCGCCCCCCTCTACCTTTGTTTACTTTCGGAACGACAAGTCGATCCCTACCTGCGCATCTTAGAAAGGGAAAATCTGGGGACTACCATAGGCATTTGCTCTAGCTACGGCATCCTTTCCGTTTATATTCGGGGAACGGATCGACGGAAAATCGCCGCTATTCGAGATCGAGTGGCTCAAAAATTCGAAACCCATGTTTTTTCAACGGAATCGAAGCAAATCGAACAAGCGCTCCATCGGCGGTTGGTCAACGATAACAAGACCCTTTCCACCGCGGAAAGTTGCACCGGCGGCGAGCTGGCGGCCCATTTAACAAAGCATCCCGGGAGCTCCGACTATTTTTTGGGAAGTATCGTCGCTTATTCCGACCGCTTAAAAAAAACGACACTGGGAGTGTCTGAAAAAACACTCCGAGCATCGGGCGCCGTTAGCCGAGAGGTTGTCCTCGAAATGGTACGAGGGGGACGAAAACTCTCCGGTGCCGATTTCATAATGGCGACCTCGGGGATTGCCGGACCTGCCGGAGGAACGGCAACCAAACCCGTCGGAACCGTTTGGACGGCGATCTCAACTCCCGACGAAACATTCTCGGGTCTCATCCCCTTTAAAGGATCGATCCCCAACCGTCTCCTTGTGATCAGGTATGCCGTCACTTACCTTTTTGCCTCTTTTTATCGCTATCTCGTCTATAATATCGAGCCCTATGGATGACTACACGCTCATAGATAGCGGCGACAAACAAAAGCTCGAGCGGTTCGGCGACTATAGCTTGATCCGTCCGTCCCCTCAAGCGCTCTGGAAACCGGAAGCTCCGGAGCTATGGAGTAGTGCCGATAGCACCTTTGAAAGGGGAAAAAAATGGGACGGGCTTCCGAAGTCATGGACGATTCATTATAAAATGCTCCGGTTGAAGATTGTTCCCACCTATTTCGGTCATTTGGGATTTTTCCCCGAACATGCCCGACACTGGAATTGGATGGAAAAGAAACTCAAACCCGACTCGGAGATCTTAAACCTTTTTGCCTACTCCGGCGCGACCACCCTTTACCTCGCGAAAAAGGGTTATCGGGTCTGTCATCTCGATGCAGCCAAAGGGATGATCGATTGGGCTCGAGAAAACGTTGCTCTCAATACCGTTGAAAAAGGCTCGATCCGCTGGATTATCGATGATGCGATCAAATTCCTCCGGCGCGAAATCAAACGGCAGCGTAAATATGACGCCATTCTATTAGATCCTCCCAGCTTCGGTCGAGGCTCGCAAGGGCAAATTTTTAAAATCGAGCGGGATCTTCCCTCCCTTCTTCAGCTTTGTAAGGGGGTTCTCAAAACAAATCCCGCTTTTATCGTTTTAACCTGTCATACCGCCGGACTGACCCCGACAATTCTCCACCATCTTCTCCAACAAACCTTCCCCGGACTCTCGATCGAATCGGGTGAAACGGTATTATCGAGTCAAACCCTCCCCCTCCCGTCCGGTTGTTTTGCAAGAGGTTCGTTATCGAATACTGCATTAAAACGGTGATCTTCGAACGGCGAAGGGGATTCCGACAACCCGATCGGTTTGCTCGCTACCGACGTCGAACCTTCGACACCGAAAGGTTGCTTACCGAAGCTGTTGCAATGATTTGTCGCTTAAGAGATACCGTTGTTTTTAATCAGCCGGTCATATAAGTTAGTAGCGGTCCGGCGAAGGTTTATCCTCTCGTTCCAAGCAATTGCCGATCGCTGCCGACGGGGTAGAGAGTACCGGGTTAAAAAATAGCAATCCTTCATTCATGCTAAAAATTGTCAGTCTTCGGAATCCGAAAATCAAACAAGCGGTTAAGCTACGGGGCAAGCGAGAGCGAGATCGGACGAGATCGTTTCTTATCGAAGGATACCGCGAACTATCGCGCGCCGTCAAAGGAGGCGTTTCTCTCGTCTCTCTTTTTTATTCGCCCGACCATTTTCTGGGCTCTCATGAGAGCGCTTTGATTCGAGAGATTCGTGAGCAAGGGGTTGAGGCGTTTGAAGTGCATCAAAGAGTCTTTGAAAAAATCTCCTATCGCGACCGTCCCGACGGGCTCCTTGCCGTTGCGATGCAGACCCGCCTCACCTTACGACAGCTCGACCGTAAGATCTCTCATCAACGCTCTCCTTTTCTGGTAGTTGCCGAGGCGATTGAAAAACCGGGAAATTTAGGCTCGATCCTTCGGTCCGCCGATGCAACCGGGGTGGATGCCCTTCTCGTTTGTGATCGGTGCACCGATATCTATAACCCCAACGTTATCCGCGCCAGTGTCGGGACCCTGTTTACCGTCCCCGTTTTAGAAGTGACCAGTGAAGAAGCGATTGAGTGGTTGAAAAAGTGGCGGATCGAGATTGTAGCGACCAGTCCCGATGCCGACGAGACTTTTACCGCAGCCGATTTAGCCGGTCCTATCGCTTTAGCGATCGGGACCGAACAGTTGGGGCTTTCCGAAAAATGGATCGAGGCATCCGATCTACAGGTTCGGATCCCGATGCATGGGATTGCCGATTCCTTAAACGTCGCTGCGGCAACGACCCTCCTTCTGTACGAAATCCGCCGTCAACGCCCTTGAAATCTCAGCCGGAGACCATCATTCCGATCCGGTCGAGGAATGAAAACGGATCGAGCGCTTGATCTTCTCGATACCCGGTCTCGTTTCAGTTCGGTAGGCCCTAGATTTTTTTTAGTGAATCTGTTAGGCTTTATCGATAGAAATAAATTTTCAATCGGGAAACGAAATCGTGCACTCTCACTTTCACGTTCAAGGTTTTTGTTTAAGAGCCCCTTTTTACCCTCACGTACCGTCGGTTTTCAAAACAACCGAGTAGAAAAGGGGAGAATAAAACGATGAAGCCTTGGTTAAGAATTTCGGTCGGTCTCGTTCTGGGGATCGTCGCGGGGCTTATCTTGTTCTATCGAGTCGAGACGGAATCGACTCTCGGAAAGACCTGCACCGATTCTTTAACCCTTATCGGCAAGGCATTCATCGACCTTCTAAAGATGCTCGTTGGCTTGATCGTCTTTTCTTCCCTTGTTGCGGGGATGTGTCACATTAGCGATCCTAAGAAAATGGGGCGGATCGGACTGACGACCGTCATTTTTTATGTGGTGACCACCTTGATCGCGATTGTCGTCGGTCTGATGATCGTTTTCGTTATCAGACCGGGAGCGGGACTCGATTTAACGATTCCCGGCGGGCATAGCGGCGGCAAGGTTCAAAGCTTAATCGATTTCTTGTTCTCCATCGTTCCTTCAAATCCTTTTGCTTCTTTTGTTGAGGGAAACATTCTCCAAATCATTGTCTTTGCCCTGTTCTTTGCGCTGGCGATTAACAAGTCGGGCGAGAGGGGGAAGATGGTCTTGAGGTCGATCGAATCGCTCGGTGAGATTATGACCCGTTTGACGACTCTGGTCATGAAGTTTGCTCCTTACGGGGTGTTTGCATTGATGGCAACGGCCGTAGGAGTGATCGGATCGAAATTTTTACTCCTTTTTTCAGCGGTCGGCTGCATTTTTATCGCCGCCGCCGTTCAGGTGATGGTGATCTTTACCGTTGCTTTGAAATATATGACCGGAGTAGGGGTTGCCCCGTTCTTTAAGGGGATGAAAGATGCGATTGTGGTCGCTTTTACGACAAGTAGCAGTTCGGCGACCCTTCCCGTCTCGTTAGAATGTGCCAGAAGTCATCTGGGTCTTTCCGCAGATATTTCCGGCTTCGTCCTGTCGCTGGGGTCAACGGTTAACATGAACGGAACGGCGATAGGGCAAGCGGTTTTAGCGATTTTTATCGCCCAGGCTTACGGAATGGAAATAGGGTTTACGACGATTGTTATTTTGATGTTTACAACCCTCGTATCGGCAATCGGAACGGCAGGGATTCCCGGCAGCGGTCTCGTAATGCTGTCGATCGTTCTCAACGCAATGGGTCTACCGCTCGAAGGGATTGCCCTTGTTGCCGGAATCGATCGTCTACGCGACATGATTGCAACCGTAGTGAATATTTTAGGAGATGCGGTAGTGGCGGTTTATGTTGCTAAGAAAGAAAATCAAATTGACTTAACCAAGTACCACAAGGTAACTTGGGTTGAGTAACTTTTTTTACTTCAGGCGGCAGGTCCGCCTAACAACTTTATAGGATTTTATATGAAACTTTTTGTAGCCAATATTTCAAGAGAATGTACTGAAGACGAGCTGAATCAAGCCTTTTCGGCATGTGGCGCGGTGAAGAGCCTAAAAATTATTAAAGACAGAGATACCGGACAGTCTCGAGGATTTGGCTTTGTAGAAATGGAAAACCGCGAAGCGGGTGAGAAAGCGATTCAAGAGCTGCATGAAAAAGAGTTTCATAGACGCGCAATCGTCGTAACGGAGGCTAGAGAGCAAGAAGGACGGAGCAGAGACGGAGGAAGGTCGAAAAGGCTCTAAGCTCCGATTATCGACAAAGCTCTATCGGGGGGGTGGCGAAGACACCGCTCGCTCGCCCCTCTCCGATCACCTTTAGCTTAGCGAAACGGTGAGGGACCCTATTCTCCTCTTTCTTGTCTATTAGTAAGTTGAGTCAATGTATATGTTAATATGCTGGTAACCCCATTAATAGCTACCAATTTAACAGTTTCCCAGTTTACCCAAGCTTCCCAATCTTTCAAAAGTTTAGACGGAAGAAAGAAGTGGAGCATACAGATTAGGGTAACAAAGAGCACAGCCATTTTTATAAAATGATAAGTCTTCCTGAGTTGCTCATTTCTTTTATGAGTGTTATGTCGCTCGATTTTTTTAATCTTTTCTTGCGTGAAGAATTCTTTTTTTTTAGACATAGGAGTTTGGGATATAGGGAACTTTAAATCCAAGGGCTCTTAAACGTTGAACGGCGACAAACATCGATACCTCGAACTTTGAAGCGATGGTTTTTACCTCAGCCAGACCTATTTTTTTTTGAAGGTCTATATCATGATCTGTCATAACCTGTTTTGTAGCGTCTTCCGGCATCAGGATTGCTGCAGCTAAATCATCCGCGTCCTTTT
>JBCDES010000114.1:0-1745 GCA_039179295.1 Chlamydiota bacterium | reverse complement strand
TCTTTTGGTTTATCTACCACACTATTGCCTACTCTCTTACCGACCTTAACACAGGTTTCACTTCCATATGGCACCTTATACTCGTTCTCTTTTTTAGTTATGCTCTAGTTCGCGCTATCCTAGCATACACGACTATTTTTTAACCTGAAGTGAATGGATTGGATTTAAATATCGAGAAAAAATAATCCAATATATTATTGATGTTATAATAGCATCGACTCTCTCGGTTGACCGGATCGGGATGACCACCCCCTACGAAAAGATGTTCTTTCTCGGGTCTGACCGTTAAGATGTGAACGGTTGACAAAATAGACGGCTTGCTCTAGGCTTTACTCTTTGTCATCTACCGTTCAGTTGAGGAGAAACGGATGAAAACATATGCGATCATTCAGACCGGTGGTAAGCAATACTCGGTTGAAAAAGGAGATCGAATCGAAGTCGAACGACTCGACATTGACGGCAAAGCGGTCGAATTCAAAGAAGTCCTAATGGTCAATGACGGAAAAAAAACTCACATCGGGACGCCTCACGTAACGCAGTGTCTCGTCAAGGGCGAAGTCGTGGGGGAAACGAAAGGACCGAAAGTCGTTTCCTTCAAATACAAAAGGCGAAAAAACTACCGCCGTAAGGTGGGTCATAGACAAAAGTACGCCGTCGTAAAAATTACCGACATCGCAAGGAGCTAACAAGTGGCACACAAGAAAGGTCAGGGATCGAGTAGAAACGGACGGGATTCGAACGCACAACGCCTCGGCATCAAAGCAACGGACGGTGAATTCGTCACTGCGGGAAGTATCTTGGTACGTCAACGGGGCACCAAATGGCACCCGGCAAAAAATGTGAAGCGAGGAAGAGACGATACCCTTTTTTCACTGATCGACGGGACCGTTCGATTCCGGAAGGGAAAGAACACCTTCGTATCGGTCGCACCTGCAGGATAGTTTTCTACAATGCCCCATGTTAAAAATAAAAGGTAGGTCGAGTCGCCCCAACCCATCTCGGAAGAGTCCCCATGTTTACAGACACGGTTAAAATGAAACTTAGAGCGGGTAGAGGGGGCAACGGAGTAATCGCCTGGCGTCGGGAAAAATATATCCCGAAGGGGGGACCCTGTGGGGGCAACGGCGGCGGCGGCGGTTCGATTATCATCGAGAACGACCCCCGAATCTTTTCCCTCAACGCCTACCGCAATCGACGTCTCGTTTCCGCCGAAAACGGCAGACCCGGGGGGACAAACAATCGACAGGGACGGAGCGGAAAAGATTTGATCATCAAGGTTCCCCGCGGAACGTTGATCCGCGACGGTGCAACCGGCGGACTGCTTCATGACTTAACCGAGCCGGACGAAAGGTTTCTGATCTGCTCGGGAGGACGGGGCGGCAAAGGGAATACTTTCTTTAAGACCCCCACCGATCGAGCACCTGCCAAAGCAACCGCCGGCAAAGAGGGAGAGGTAAAAGATGTCGAACTTGAACTGAAACTGATTGCAGATGTCGGTTTCATCGGCTTTCCGAATGCGGGAAAGTCGACTCTGCTGTCAAAACTGGCGCCGATTGCGGTTAAAACCGGAGCCTATCCGTTTACAACCTTGAAGCCCAATTTAAGTTATATCGAATGGGACGATTTCTCCCGGATTTACTTGGCCGATATTCCCGGGATTATTCCCGATGCCCATAACGACCGCGGTTTGGGGCTTTCGTTCTTAAAGCATGTTGAGCGGAGCTCGACTCTGGTTTACATCATCG